>JBJKRZ010000001.1:0-47540 GCA_046704365.1 Acidimicrobiales bacterium
ATAGGCGATGCCCAGGCCCGGCTCGGCCGAGGGGACCGACGCCACGTCCGACATCCACAGCGTGTCGAACCCCCGCGCCTCGGCCTCGGCTGCCACCGCTGCCAGGGCCCGGGGCTCGGGCACGCCCAAGCCGAGCGAGACGGCGAACCGGACCTTCATTGCCGGCCACGTTACCGACGGGCCGTCCGGGGGCCGCGGAATACCCCAGGGGGTATGCTGGTTGACGGAGTGTGCCGGGGGCGCCCGCCAGCCGGCGAGGAGGTGGACGATGGCCACGGTGACGCTCACCGGTGCGAACTTCGACGAGGTGGTGACCGGCAACGACACGGTGCTGGTCGATTTCTGGGCTAGCTGGTGCGGACCGTGCCGCAGCTTCGGCCCGGTGTTCGAAGCGGCCTCGGAGACCTATCCGGACCTCGTCTTCGGCAAGGTCGACACCGAAGCCCAACAGCAGTTGGCGGCGCGCTTCGGGATCATGTCGATCCCCACCCTGATGGTCTTCCGCCAGCAGATCCTGCTCTACGCCCAGCCGGGCGCCCTGCCCCCGGCCGCCCTCGAGGAGCTCCTCACGAAGGTTCAGGCCCTCGACATGGACGAGGTCAGGCGCCAGGTGGAGATGGCCGACAGCCGTGCCGCCTCCTGAGGCGGCCACAGGGGAGCTGCGCAGGAACCGGCGGCAGGTGAGATGCAGCCTGGTGGTGTGACACCAGAGCGAGGGCGCGGCCCGCTCCCCCAGGTAGGCGCAGTGCTGGCCGTGTGTGCCCATCCCGACGACGAGAGCTTCGGCCTCGGTGCCGCCCTGCACCAGCTGGCGTCGGCAGGAGCACGGGTGGCCGTGCTGTGCCTCACCCACGGCGAGGCCTCCACCCTGGGCCTGTCCGACGAAGACCTGGGTGCCATCCGCGAGCACGAGCTCGCCCGGGCGGCAACCGAGCTCGGTGTCGCCCAGGTGACCGTGCTCGACCATCGCGACGGGGCTCTGGGCGACGAGGATCTCGAGCACCTCGGGACCGAGGTCGCCGACGCCGTGGCCCGCTGGGCGCCCGATCTGCTCGTCGTGTTCGACGAGGGTGGGGTGACCGGGCATCCCGACCACGACCGGGCCACGGAGGCCGCCTTGGCCGGGGCACCGGAGCTGCCCGTGCTGGCCTGGGTCATCCCGGCTGCCGTGGCGGAGGCCCTGAACGGCGAGTTCGGGACCCACTTCGCCGGGCGACGCCCCGAGGAGATCGACCTAAGCATCGAGGTCGACCGCGAGGTGCAGCGCCGGGCCATCTCGGCGCATGTCAGCCAGTGCACCGAGAACCCCGTCCTGTGGCGGCGCCTCGAGCTCCAAGGCACCAGCGAGAGCTTCCGGTGGCTCCGCCCGCAGCCGGCGACGCCACCGTCTCACGGAGCCGGACCGCCCGACGCGCCCTGACTCAGCAGCTCACGTTCCAACCGGCAAAGGACGTCGTAACGACGCTGGTCCCAGAGACGGGGATCGCCCCGGAACCGCCTCGTCGTCATGTCGTCGAGCAAGCGTCGGACCTGGCCCAGGTCGAGAGGACCCTCGGCGTCCGCCGGCGGCGGGGAAGGGCCCCGGGCGCTGCTCAGAGGGAGAGGTGGCGACGACTGCTCGTCGCCGAGGGCACCCGGGTTGTCGCCCTCCTGCCAGATCTCTGCCATCTGCGCGCCCATGTCGTCCAGCTCCCCGCCAGAGCGGGACGCAGTACGGCCTCCGAGATTCACTGTGAACCTCTTCCACCTCTCCTGCAATGGCCGTAGCAAGCGTTGTCCTGCCGTTGTCGGCGCGACGCAGCAGCTGGTCCGAGACGCAGGCGGCAGTGCAGGTGGCAGTTCGGTAGGCGGCGGTGCGGTAAACGGCGGTGCGGCAGGCGGCGGCGCTCAGGCCGGCTCGGGCCGCCACGCCGGGCCTGGGACCTCCGGAGCCGGTTCCGGTGCCGCCGGGGCGTCCTCCCCGGCGCCGGTGGAGGAGGTGGCCGGGATCTCGTCCTGGCTCGTCGCCGAGGAGCGGACCGAGGGGACCACGAAGGAGCACGCCAAGGCGACCAGCACCAGCACGGCGGCCACGGAGAAGGCGCGGCCGTAGCCGGCGGTGAGGGCGCTGGCGACGTTCAGGCTCCCGTGGCCCGCCGCCAGGGCGCTGTGGGTCCGGTCGATGGCCACCGTGGCCAGCACCGCCAATCCCAGGGAGCCGCCCACCTGCCGGGACGTGTTGAGGACCCCTGAGGCCAGGCCAGCTTCGCTGTAGTGCACCCCGGAGGTGGCGGCAGCGGCGAGCGGGGTGAAGAGCACGCCCAGTGCGAAGGCGATGATGCAGCCGGGGCCGAGCAGGTGCTCGAGGTACGAGCTGTGGGCGGTGACCGTCGACAACCAGGCGAAGCCGACGCCGGCGACGAGCGTGCCGGTGACGAGCAGCGCCCGCACGCCCGTGCTGGGCAGCAGACGCGAGCTTGCCTGGGCGCCGACGATGATGGCCAGGGCCATGGGCAAGAAGGCGACACCAGTTCGCAGGGCGCTGTAGCCGAGCACGTTCTGCATGTAGAGCGAGAGGAAGTACCACATGGAGAAGAAAGCTGCTCCCACGAGCAGCATGACGATGTTGGCACCCGACACGGGCCGCGCGCGGAAGAGCCGAAACGGCACCAGCGGTTGGCGGGCCACCTTCAGCTCTATGAGAGCGAACACCGCAAGGAGCAGGGCGGCGACGGCCAGCACCGACAGCGTGTAGGCGGAGAACCAGGCATGGGTGTCGGTGCCCACGATGGCGTAGACGAGAGCGCCCAGGCCGGCAGTGACGGTGAGTGCGCCCCACGGGTCCAGTGAGCGGGTCCCGCCCGCCTCGCCACGGCGCGCCTCGGTGAGGTACCACCCAGCCGCCACCGTGCCCACCAAGCCGATGGGGATGTTGACGAACAGCACCCATCGCCAGGAGAGCTCGGCCGTGAGCACGCCGCCCAGCACGGAGCCGACAGCCCCCCCGGCGCCGGCCACGGCGCTCCAGACCCCCAGGGCCCTGGCCAGTCGGGCCCCCGAGAAGGTGGTGACGACGATGGTGAGCGTGGCGGGCGAGAGCACGGCGCCGCCGAGACCCTGCACAGCTCGCGCCGCGGTGAGCCACGCCGAGTTCTGGGCCAGGCCGCCGGCCAGGCTGGCCACGGTGAACAACGACAGGCCGAACACGTAGACCCGGCGACGGCCGAACAGGTCGGCGGCGCGTCCACCGAGCAACAGAAAACCAGCGAAGGTGAGCACGTAGGCATTGACGACCCACTGCAGGCCCAAGGGGCTGTAGTGGAGGTCGCGGCCGATCGAGGGCAGGGCGACGTTCACGATGGAGACGTCGAGGACGACCATGAACTGCGCCAGGCAGGCGATGGCCAGGATCACCCAGTCGGGGACGTGGCGCCCCTGGACACCAAGAGAAGGGACTTTTGGGGAAGGCGCTGGGGCTCGGTCGACCACACAACGGACTCTAGGAGTTGAAGCCCGCTCGAGGTCAAGGCGGCGGGCGGAGCCCGCCCCGGTGGGCCACGTCCCGGGCGTGAAGCCCGGCCAGTCACCTCGCCGGGGACAACAGGCAGGCGGCGATCAGAAGAGGCCGAAACGCAGTGCTGATGCCGCCCCGAACAGCACCGAGTAGACGGCGAAGGGATAGAGCGTCCTCGTCTGGAAGTAGCGGGAGAGGAAGATCACGGCGAAGAGCGAGGTGGCCACGGCGGCCAAGCTCCCCGCCACCACCTCGCCCCTGATGCCGTTGCCCAAGTGGCCGAGCAGGTCGGGGACCTTCAGGGCGCCGGCGGCGAAGATCACGGGGGTGGACAACAGGAACGAGAAGCGCATTGCGTTCTCGCGGTTGAGGCCGCGGAACATTCCGCCCACCATTGCCACCCCCTCACGGCTTATCCCGGCCAGCAAGGCCAGGGCCTGGGCAGCACCCACGACGGCGGCGCTGAGCACCCCGAAGCGCGACAGCTCGTGCTCCGCCTGGGCGTCCATGGGGACGATGCGGTCGTTGCGCAGGCGCCGGACGGACGAAAGGTCCTCTGCCCCAGGTCCCGCCGAGGTGGCGCCTGAGGCGGTTCCGACGCGCTCTGCCGGGTGCTCTGTCACCGCCGGGGCGGCCCGGGCGGGCCGAGGGTGGCGATGGAACCATTCTCCAAGGGTCAAGATGGCGCCGTTCGCCATCAGGAACAGAGCGGACGCCAGCGGCTTGGCGAACAGCACGCGGAATTGGTGCTCGAAGACCAGACCCAGAGCCCCCACCGGAATCGTGGCGATGACGATCAGCCAGGCCAGGCGCTCGTCGTCGGTGCTGACGCGCCGCCGCACCAAGCTCCGGAAGAAGCCGGAGATGAGCCGGACCCATTCCCGGGCGTAGAAACCCAAGAGGACGAAAGCCGTGGCCAGGTGCAGGCCGACGATGAAGGCGAGGTAGGGGCTCTCCGATTGCGACTCCTGGGCGACCAGGGTCCCCCAGGTACCGCCGATCCACGACGGGATGAGCACAGTGTGGCCGAGGCTCGAGATGGGGAAGAGCTCGGTGAGCCCCTGGATCAGGCCGATGATGATGGCCTGGAGGAAATTCATGTGGTAGATGGCGTGAGAAGCGGCGAGCGTCAAGGCGAAGTCCTACGAGAGGATCGGTGGGGGCGGGGCGACGGTAGCACCTCGACCGACGAGCCCCCTGGCCTCTTGGGCCCACTCCCCGACCTGCGCGCCGCGTAGCGACGTCTCGGCGTTCACGAACAGAACGGGCGCCGCCGCTCCTCGTCGCACCCTCGGTTGCAGGAGCCCGCCCCGACCAGAGGGCGGGGACGCTGGTGACGGGGCCCCGCCCCCGCCCGGTCACGCCGTCGGGCTGACCGCCACCGGGACGTGGGTGCTCTGCACCACCCCGCCAGCGTGCTCGGCTGTCACAGCGAACGACGCGATGGATGCCGACGGATCGACGTGGAAGGCCACGTAGCGGGGGGTAGCGCCGAGCACCCCCAGCGAGACGAGATCGTTGCCGACCTGTCCCCACAGTTGGTACGTCTCGTTGCTGGCAAGAGGTGGAAGGCGGCGGTTGACGAAGAATCCAGCGCCGGAGGGGAGGATGGCGATCTGGACCAAGGCCGGACCCGACGAGTGAGCGGCGTCGAGGGTGACGCGGCGGGCCTGGGGGTTCTCCAAGGCGCTCTCCGCCGCCTGGGTGATGCCCTGCTGGCCGCTCACCGCCTGGAGCTGGCTCACCTGGTGGTCGAGGCGTCCCAGTTGGACCCCTAGGGCGGCGATCACCACCAGGGCAGCTGCCGCCGCCAGAGCCCAGGGCCTGAGGCGTGGCGACCGCACGCCCGACTTCGCTGTGGAGGCCGCCGCGCTGGAGACCGAGAGACGACGGGGGGCGGGCTGCCCGGCGGTCGCTGGCGGACGGCCGATCCGGGCGGAGATCGTCTCCCAGAGTCGGGCGGGGGCGTCCCCGCCGCTGTTGGCCACGAGGCCGATGGCCTCTCTGAAGCCGGCCAGCTCGGAGCTGCAGCGGGCGCAGGTGGCGACGTGTGCCTCGATGGCGGCTGCTTCCTCGGGGTCCACGGCATCGAGGGCATGGGCGGCGAGGAGCTCCTTGATCCCCTGGTGGTCGAGGCTGCTCATGGTGCCTCCACTCCTTGCCTGACGAGAGCCTTTCGAAGGCGGCCCAGCCCACTACGGATGCGGCTCTTCACCGTTCCTTCCGGAGCGCCGAGCGACAGCGCCACCTCCCGGTACGTCTTGCTGCCGAAATAGGCCAGCTCGATGGCCTCACGCTCCTCGGGTGGCAGGGCCTCCAAGGCCACCTTCACCTGATCGGCGATGGCCAGGTCCCATGCGAAGTGGTCGACGTCGTAGGCGGCGGATCCGGTGAGCTCGGTGACCCGATGCTCGCGGTTGGTGCGAGCCTGCTCGGCCCGCACGACATCGACCGCTCGGCCGTGAGCCTTGGTGATGAGCATCGTCCGCAACGACCCCCGAGAGGCGTCGAACTGCTCAGGACGGTTCCAGAGGTCGACGAACACCTCTTGGGTCACCTCCTCGGCCAGGTGGCTCGAGCCGATGACCCTGGTCGCCAGGTTGTGCACAGCGGCACCGTGGCGGCGGTAGACCTCGGCCAAGGCGGCTTCCTGCCATCGGCCGATGGCCACCATGAGCCAAACATCGGTGGCGCTCTCCAAGGGCGTCATCTCACCCGGTTCTTCGGAGCTGGGGAAAGGCTTGGATGGCGGGATTTCTGACAAACAGGAGCGATTCTGCCATCCACGGCCGCCCCCGCTCCGAACACAACGTCGATGTCAGGCTCATTCGTTCGACGCAGGTCCCCATCGAAGGTCCGGCCTTCGGGGCTCGCCACATGCGCTCTGGGGATGGTCCTCTTCGCCTCGGCCATCTTCCTCGCCGCCTGCTCGTCGCCCTCTGCAGGCCACGCCCGAGCGGCGGCGCCCGCAACCGGCTCGGGAGCAAGCACGAGCGGATCGGCTGCGGTCGTCATCATAAAGAATTTCGCCTTCGATCCCGCCACGTTGCGGGTGGCTCCCGGCGTCACGGTCACCGTCCACAACGAAGACGGCGTGACCCACACGCTGTCATCGGTTTCGGGCGCCTTCAACTCCGGCGACATAGGGCCGGGAGCCACTGCCCACTTCACGGCTCCCACCAAGGCGGGCAGGTACCCCTATCGCTGCGACATCCACCAGTTCATGACCGGAGCCCTGGTCGTGACCTGACGCTCCACTGATTCGGCATCCCCAGCAGCTACAGCGAGACAACCCAAAAGGAGCAACCACATGCCGCCAGGCACACGAGGACACCCGGAGATCGATGAGGGGGCGCTGGCGCCCCTGCTCGAGCAGTCGCAAGACGTCCACCTCGACTCGATTCGAGCCACGAACGCCTCGCTCGAGGAGATGGTCGAGCTCGGGCACGAGCGCCGGGCGTCCGGCCTCGACCCCGACGAGGCCACGGCATTTGCCCAGAGCCGCACCACGATGATGACGCCGGCACTGGGAGGCAAGCTCCTGGCGGCAGCCGGTGCCGGCACGGCCTTTGCCGCCCTGATGGCGGGCAAGGCCTTTGCCGGCCAGCCCACGGATGTCCAGATACTCCAGACGGCCGCCTCGATCGAGGTCCTGGCCGTCGCCACCTACAACACGGCGCTCAGCTTGCCCTTCATCGGAGGATCGAGCGCCAACGGCACTGTGAAGGCTTTCGCCCAGATGACGATGAGCCAGCACCAACAGCACCAACAGGCCTTCAATGCGGCTGTGGCCAGGCTCGGCGGGAAGCCCCAGACAAGTCCCGACCCGGCTCTGCTCAAGGTGGTGGACCAAGCCAAGCCAGGGCTCACCGAGCCCGAGGCGGTGGTGGCGCTGGCCCTCGAGCTCGAGCAGGGGGCGGCAGAGACCTACGTGGCCGACGTCTCAGCCCTGTCGGACACCAAGGCCAAGGCGCTGACAGCGAGCATCATGGGTGTCGAAGCCCAGCACGCCGCCATCTTGCGAGCCGTGCAGGCGTTGCTCCAGGGCAACGCCCCCCAGCTCGTCGCCTTGCCGCCCACTCCCCTGTCGGCCTTGCCGGCGGCGGCGGGGTCGGTGGGCTTCCCCGACGCCTTCTTCCCCGTCAAAAACGCCCGTCCCGCCACTGAAGGAGCCCTGTCATGATCCGCCGACGACACCACGCCAGCGAGCTCCTCGCCGACTCGGAGGCCGAGCTCCGGCGCCACACAGCGGAGCTCGACGAGCTGCATCACGACCAGTCGATGCCCGCCTTGCGCTCGGCGGTCCAGGAATGGATCGAGACCAACCACGAGCGCCAGTCGGCCACAGGGTCCATCAGCCGACGGGGGCTGCTCCTCGGAACCGGGGCCGCCGCCATCGGAGGGGTGCTCCTGGCCGCCTGCTCGAGCAAAGCGTCGGGCTCTGCTCCCGGGACCCCCAGGAGCTCTGCTGCAGCGGCGGCATCGCTCACCGGCGACCTCAAGGTGGCTGGGCTCGCCGCCAGCCTGGAGAACCTGGGCGTCTACGCCTATGGGGCCGGGATCAAAGCGGCACAGGCGGGGAAGCTCGGCAGCGTCCCGCCCGCCGTGGTGACCTTCGCCACCACCGCCATGGGCCAGCACCAGCAGCACGCCGCAGCCTGGAACGCCGTCATCACAGCGGCAGGGAAAGCCAAGGTGACAGAGACCGATCCCGCCCTCACTCCCACCGTGAACCAGCTGTTCGGGCAGGTCACTGACGTGGGGGGACTGGCCAAGCTTGCCCTCCAGATCGAGAACATCGCCGCTCAGACCTACCAGGCCGGCATCGGCGCGCTGTCGAGCACCAAGGCCATCGCCACCGCCGCCACCATCCAACCTGTCGAGATGCAGCACGCCGCCATCTTGAACCTGGTGCTCGGCGACTACCCGGTCCCCAACGCCTTCAGCCCGACGAGCAGCGCCCGATCCACGAGCGACCTGGCCACCTGATGGCAGCCGCCACCGTCCGCCTGATCGAACGTTCGGCACGCCTCGAGACAGCGGACATCGACTACACGGCCTTTCAGGCGGCTCCGCTCGACCCCGACACGCTGCGATGCCTGCGCTACATGCACGACGTCGAGGGCCACACCATGTGCTACCTGCGCGACGTGCTCGTGACAAGGGTCCACGACGACCCCGAGCTCACCGCCTTCTTGGCCTGCTGGGCCTACGAAGAGCACTGGCACGGGGAGGCCATCGCCCGGGTCCTCGAGGCGCACGGCGAACAGCCGGGTTGGGAGCGCATCGGAGCCCTGCGCCGGCAGCTGCCCAGGCGAGACCGTGTCCGCCCCCTCGTCTTCTCCATCGGCTCGGCACTCACCCGGCACCTGCCGGCCGTGCACATGGCGTGGGGGGCGGTGAACGAGTGGACCACCCAGGCGGGCTACGGCCGCTTGGTGGCCAAGGCCGACCACCCGGTGCTGAGCGAGCTGCTGCGCCGCATCATGCGCCAAGAGGGACGCCATATCGATTTCTACGCAAGCGAAGCGCGCCGGCGCCTCATGGCGCACCCACGGGCCCGCCACCTCACCCGCTTGGCCCTCCGGCGCCTGTGGTCCCCGGTCGGTGCCGGTGTGATGCCGGCCGAGGAGGTGCATTTCCTCGCCCGCCATCTCTTCGGCGACGTCGCCGGGCTCGAGGCGGCCCGGAGGATCGACCGCCAGGTCGACCGAATCCCCGGGCTCGAAGGACTGCACCTCCTCGAGCACGCCGTGACGACAGCGCGGCGGGCCGCTTGATGCCCCTGTGTCACCCCACGTCAAGAAAGGAAGAAAGTCGTGCTCGCAGAGATATTCGGAATGGAAGGGATCGTCGTCCTCGTGGTCCTGGCGGTGGTCCTCTTCGGCGGTAGTCAGATCCCCAAGCTCGCCCGCTCGCTCGGCTCGGCCCGCCGGGAGTTCTCGGAGGGGCTCCACGACGGGTCCACCTCCGGCTCCTCCCAACCGGCGTCGCGTGGGTGATCGCCCCGGGCCGCTCGCATCCTGCCTCGGCGGGGGCACGGTGGTCTGGCGGCGGCCGGGCCGCTCCGTCGTCCTTCGGGGCTCGACGGTGGTGGGGCTGATCGTCGTGGCTGTGGTGCACCTCAACCTGTATCTCGGCGAGGGATACCGCCACATCCCCACCATCGGCTGGCTGTTCCTACTGACCGTGATCAGTGCCTTGGGGCTGGCAGCCGCCACGGCCCTGAGCAGCCGGCCCCTATGGGCACTGGCAGCCGGTGCACTGGCGCTCGGGGTGTTGGGCGGCTACGTCCTGACCCTGGCCTTGCCCATGGGGCTCTTCTCCTTCCGGGAGCCGGGCATCTCCTATTCGGGGGCCATCTCCATCGCTGCCGAGCTGCTCGTCCTCGTCGCCGGCTCTGCCAGCGCGCTGGCGGGGCGTCGGGAGAACCCTGCACTGGTCGCCGAGCACGCCGGAGGCCGCTGAAGCCATGTTGTTCCTCTCGCCCGAGAAGCTCCTCGTAGTGCTCGTCGTGGCCGTCATCGTCCTCGGACCCGAGAGGCTGCCGCGCGCCGCCCGTCAGCTGTCGAGCACCTGGCGCATGCTCACGTCGCTACGTGCCCGGCTCGAGTCCGAGGCCCGCTCGGCGCTACCCGACTTCCCCGCCTCCGCCGAGGTGGCCCAGGCCCTCCGATCGCCGCTCGCCTACCTCGACCGCTTGGCCGGCGAAGAAGAAGCGAAGGAGGGATCTTGAGATTCGGCAGGCACCGACCCTCTCCCCATGGCGCTAGAGGTTCACGACCAGGCGAAGCCGGAGGCAGATGCCACACGCCACGGTGACCCCGTCTTCAACTAGGCGTCCCGTGGCCTCTGTGCTCAGCCTGTCTCGAGGGCCACGCCCCTCTCCCCAGGCAATGGGCCTGGGCCAGCATCTCGCCGAGCTGCGCCGACGCCTGGTGATCTGCCTGGCGGTACTCGCCGCCACTGGGGTGGTGGCCTTCGTCTGCTATCCGACCATCCTTCACCTGCTCCAGCGGCCGTACTGCAAGGTCAGCCACAGCTGTGACCTCTACGTGACCGGTCCGCTCGACGGGCTGTCGCTCCGGGTGAAGGTGGCCACCTACGGTGCCTTCTTCCTCGCTTCGCCTGTTCTCATCTGGGAGCTGTGGCGATTCGTGACGCCGGCACTGCACAGCAACGAGCGACGATACGCCGTGTCGTTCCTGCTGGCATCCCTGCTGTTCTTCTCGGGCGGCGTCGCCTTGGCCTATGCCACCTTCCCGCACGCGCTCGGCTTTCTGGGCTCGGTCGGTGGGCCGTCGCTGCACCAGCTCTACGGGCCGAACCAGTACCTCGGGCTGCTGCTGGCTCTGATGGGAGTCTTCGGCCTCACTTTCGAATTTCCCGTCGTCCTCGTGGCGCTCGAGCTCGCCGGGGTCCTCTCCCCCGCCAGGCTCGCCCGCACGCGGCGCTGGGCCATCGTCGCCATCGTGGTCGTAGCGGCCGTCGTCACACCGAGCGGCGACCCGTTCTCGATGCTCGCTCTGGCCCTTCCGCTCTATGTGTTCTACGAGCTGTCCATCGTGGCCGGCCGGGCACTGCGTCGATGATCTCCTCTACCCACCACCGACCACCGACCGCCCGAAGCCGACCGCCGACGCCGACGCAGGGCCCGGCGCCCGCTCTTCGGGCGCTCTAGCGCTCCGGCAGGCCGGCGACGAGCAGGGTGGGCTTGCCCCTGATCGTGACCTCGAGCGGCTCGCCTTCCTCCACCACGTAGCGGTCCTCTTCGTGGGTGAGGGTGACCCGGAGCTGGCGGTCCTGGAAGCGCAGCCGGAAGCACAGCGAACGCCACTCAAGTGGAAGACGGGGATCGAAGCTGAGGCGGCCGTCGAAGTCCCGTACGCCGCCGAATCCGTACACGAGAGCCAACCAGGCGCTGGCTGCCGAAGCGATGTGGATCCCGTCCGAGAACTTGTCGGGCGGTTCCGCCAGGTCGATGAGCAGCGTATAGCGGAAGTACTCGAGCGCTTTCGCATCCTCACCGACTTCGGCAGCGATGATGCTCTCCACCCCCGCCGACAACGAGGAATCGCCCGTGGTGAGAGGGTCGTAGTACTCGAAGTTCCGTCGCTTCTGCTCAGCAGAGAATTCGTTTCCGAGGAGGAACATGGCGAGAACGACATCGGCTTGCTTGAGCACCTGGTGACGGTAGATGACGAGCGGGTGGTAGTGGAGCAGGAGCGGGAACATCCCGGCCGGTGTCGCAGAAAGGTCCCACACTTCCCGGTCGAGGAAAGCATCGTCCTGGGGGTGGATCTTCTTCTCCTCGCTGTAGGGCACGTACATGTTCTTCGCCGCCTCTTCCCACTCCTCGACCTCGCCGGGCCGCAGGTGGCACCTGAAGCCAAGCTCGCTGTAGGTCTGGGGATCCTCGGCCTCGAGACATCTGACGGCGCCGACAGCCTGGTTCAGGTTGAGGCGGGCCGTGAGGTTCGTGTAGGTGTTGTCGTTCACGACCGTCGTGTACTCGTCGGGCCCCGTCACGCCGTGGATGCGGAACCGTCCGTGGTCGTCGTAGAAGCCCAAGTCCGCCCACAGCCGGGCGGTCTCGATGAGGATCTCTGCACCCACTTCGGACAGGAACCCTTTGTCGCCCCGGATGTCGACATAGCGGCGAATGGCGTAGGCGATATCGGCGTTGATGTGATACTGGGCTGTGCCGGCTTGGTAATAGGCGGACGCCTCCTCGCCGTTGATCGTCCGCCAGGGGAACAGCGCCCCTCTGTGGCTGAGAGTGACGGCCCGCCTCCTGGCGGCATCGAGCATCGAGTACCTGAAGCGCAGCAGGTTCCTGGCGATGCGCGGCTGGGTGTAGGCCAAAAAGGGCAGGACATAGATCTCGGTGTCCCAGAAGTAATGGCCTTCGTAGCTCTGGCTGGTGAGGCCTTTGGCCGGTATCCCCGACCCTTCGGCGCGCCACGAAGCCTGAGCGAGCTGGAAGAGGTTCCATCGCACCGCCTGCTGCAGGCGCTGGGGGCGAGGCCTGCCGTCGTCGACCTCTACGTCGGCTCGGGCCCAAAAGCGGTCGAGGTGCGCTCGCTGCGCCACGACAAGAGCCTCGTAGCCCAGTGCCTTGGCGCCATTCAGGGTGCGCCTCGACCTCGCCATGACTTCGGCAACAGGGGCACTGCGAGAGGAGTGCAACGAGACGAACTTGGTGACACGTATGGGTGCCCCGGGCCGGGCCACGGCGTCGATCACGAGAGCATCGCCGGTTGTCTCGTTCTCGGTCTCCGTCGTGAACTGGCAATCCGTCTCGATCAGATGGTCCACGCCCAGACCCAGAGTCATCTTGCTGTTCGAGGTCTCGTAACCGAGGACAAGCCGGTTCTCCTGCGCATGCCGAGCCTTTTCGCACAGGACCTGGTGGTCGAAAACCTTGCCCAGGCGCGGGTCGGTCGATGGCGACTGCGCTCTGTCGGCGTCGGGCTCTTCCTCTCCTGCTTTCACGACCCGTGATGCGATCGTGACCGGCGCGGCATGGTCGAGCACGGTGACCTCGTAGGAGATGGCCACGAGGTGGCGGTGCTCCAGGGACACGAGGCGGGATGACGTGATGCGAACGTGCTTCCCAGCCGGTGTCGACCAAACCAGCTCCCGGCGCAGGGTGCCCTCTCGCATGTCGAGCACCCGGCGGTACCCGCGGCAGCGGGCGACCGGGAGGTAGAAAGGCTCGTCTTCCACGTAGAGTTGCAGGACCGTCGTGTCCGGGACCGTGACGATGGTCTGGCCCGTCGTGGCAAGGCCGAATGCCTGCTCGGGGTGATGGATCGGCCAGGTCTCGTGGAAGCCGTTCACGAAGGTCCCGGACCGGAGGACGGGCCGTCCCTCGTCGAAAGTACCTCGCACCCCCACGTAGCCGTTCGAGAGAGCGAAGATCGTCTCGGCCTGTCGGAAGTACTCGGGGCTGAATTGCGTTTCGACGATCCGCCACTCGTCGGCTGGGAAGAGGTACTCGGGGGGTTCGACGATCTGGCGCTTGAGCATGCTCGATCCCGCTGGTCCCGGTCACCTCCACCCGCATTCCACCAAGGGCAGGGCACCGGGTCAAGGGCAGAACGTCACTTCTCGCCGCTCAGTCGGAGCAGTCCTTTCGCTTCGCAAAGCTCGGTGCTCCGTGCACGAGCGCGACCGACGGTTCCTCTGAGCGCCCTGCGCGCCGACCTGGGCGGCGTCACCGCCGCCGTCATGCCCGGTGCGTGCGGCGCAGCCCGACGGCCGCCGCCAGGGCGGCAAGGACGGTGGTGGCGATCACTGCGAGTTTGGCGTCGACGTCGAGCTGTCCCGAGGTGAAGCTGAGGGCAGCCACGTAGACCGCCACGGTGAAGCCCACGGCGCCGAGGATCCCGATCCAGGCCACGTGGGCCCATCGCAGCTGCCCGGGGAGGTGGGCCATGCCCAGCCGGTAGGCGAGCCAGGCGAAGCCGATGATCCCGAGGGGTTTGCCCACAACTCTGGCGATCATGACTGCCAAAGCGGCACGAGACCCCGCCGCATGGGCGAGAGACGAGCCGCTCAGGGTGATACCAGCGTTGGCCAGCGCGAACAGGGGCAGGATGACGAAACCGACCCAGGGTCGTATCACGTGCTGGAGGCGTTCGGCGACCGAGACGGTCTCGCGCAGTGCGGAGGCTGTGTGGCGGACGTGGTGCGGGTCGCCTGTGTGAGGGTCGAAGCGCACCAGTCGGTCTCGGCCGTGGAGGGGTGAGGCCGGGGTGAGAAGGCCGAGCATGACTCCGGCCATGGTGGCGTGGATCCCTGAACGGAAGGTGCAGTACCAAATGGCCGTGCCGACGACGATGTAGACAGGCACGTACCAGACCCGGGCTCGTTGCAGGACGACCACTGTGGCGAGCAGCCCCAGGGCGGCGGCCAGCCAGGAGAAGTGGAGGTGATCGGTGTAGAAGGCGGCGATGACAAGGATGACGGCGATGTCGTCGACCACGGCCAGGGTGAGCAAGAAGGTCATGGCTGCTCGGGGAAGGCGCGGCCCCGCCAAAAGGGCGACGCCGAGGGCCAAAGCGGTGTCGGTGGCCATGGGGATGGCCCACCCGTCCACCGCCGGAGTGCCGGCCGTCATGGCTGCGTAGATCCCGGCTGGCACGAGCATGCCGCCGATAGCGGCGGCGACGGGCAGGGCCACTGCCTTGGGATGGCGCAGCGACCCGGTGACCAGCTCCCGTTTGATCTCCAGGCCGATGGCGAAGAAGAACAGCACCATGGCAGCGTCGTTGAGGGTGGCCTGCAAGGTCTCGTCGAAGACGACAGGGCCGGCCCGGACAAGGATCTCGGTGGACCACAAAGAGCTGTAGGCGGACTTCCAGGGCGAGTTGGCCCACGCCAGCCCGGCGACGACGGCGAGGGCGAGCACCACGCCGGCTGCTGCTTCGATGCGAACGAAGGCGGCCAACGGGCGGCCCACTCTGCGGGCCAGCAGGGTGTCACCGAACAGCCAACTACCGAGGGTAGGAAGTCTGTCGCCGTCGACACCGGAGCGGCGCGACCGGGTGGTCGGCCCCGACGAGCTCTCCGGATCGGCGCCTCGGGCAGTCACGACGCTCCTCAGGGTTGGCGAACCACGAGAACACTGGCGGGGCTGAGGGCCACTACCCGGGCGCTCACACTGCCCAAGGCGCGCAAGCCGTGCAGACCTCGGCTGCCGATCACGACCAGGCCGTTCTCCACAGCCGCTTGGACCAGGGCGGCGGCGGGATAGTCGGGCTCGAGCAAGTCGATGTGTATGGAGGGGCTGGCGTCGCCCAGGGCCTTCAAGTCGGGCCCCTTGCCGCCCGTGGCGACCAGCACGGTGAGCTCGGCTCCCCTGTCCTGCGCCATGGCGGCGGCGACCCGCCAGGCGTAGAGGGAGGGTGCAGATCCGTCCACTCCCACGGTGATGGCGCTCGGGAAGAGCTCCGGGTCGTTGGCACGCCTGGCGACCAGGACCGAGCAGGTCACCGCCGCCACGATCCGCTGGGTCAGGCGCCCCCTCGTCGGGGGCGGCGCTGGGGAGGCTTCGAGCAGCTCCTTCTCCTCTCCCGAGCCGAGCGTGAGGAGGGCATTGCTTGTCCCGGAAGAGGTGACATAGCGCAGAGCGTCGGCCACGTCGCCTTCTTCGACGGAGCTGTCCACGGCCACGGCCACGGCCTCTCCCAGACCGGCCAGCTCGCTCCTGGCCGCTGCGAGCATGGCTGTCGCTGCCTGGCGGGAGGCGTGCGCCCACGCCGGGTAGTCGGCCGAGCGGCTCGGAGCGGTGGTGGGGTCGAGGACATGGACGAGAGTTGCCGGTACACCTGGCGCGATTCGCATCGCCTGTCGGGCTGCCCGGACGGACTCGACCGTTCCGTCTATGGCGCACACGATGCTGTCGAAGGGCAGGGGGGGTACGTCGTCGTGGTCTTCTGTTCTCATCGCTTTCGCTCTCCTGGGCGACCGGGGGCCAAGAGTCGCGTAGTTGTCTGGGCACTGAGGTAACCGGCGGCGGTGGCAGCGGCCACGACGGCGAGTTGTGCAGCACCGAGTGGCCGGGTCTCGAATACGTGCTGCAACGGCGGCAGGTAGACGAGACAGAGTTGGGCAGCCGCCCCCCCGAGCACCGAGGCGGCCAGCCACGGATTGGCCGGCTGGGCAGCCGCCGGGCCGGAGTGTCTTCGTGGCGAGCGGATGGCCCAGGCGTTGGCCAGCTGGAGCAGGGCGAGGGTGGTGAAGACCATGGTCTGCCACGCCCAGCCGGCCGAGCGGGCACCAGCCTGGACGGCGATGGTGATGGCGGCCATGGCTGAGCCGGCGATCACGATGTACTGCCAGAGGCCGGCCCCCAGAATGGACTCGCGTGGCGGGCGCGGCGGGCGGGTGAGCACGCCGGGTTCGGGCGGCTCGAGGCCCAGGGTGATGGCGGGGGCGCCGTCGGTGACCAGGTTGATCCACAGGATCTGCACGGCCAACAGGGGTAAGGGAAGGCCGAAGACGGGCGCCGTGACCATGACCAGGATCTCGGCGCTGTTCGTGGAGAGCAGGTAGCGCACGAAACGGCGGATGTTGTCGTAGATGCGCCGGCCTTCTTCGACCGCAGCGACGATGGTGGCGAAGTTGTCGTCGGCGAGGATCATGTCGGCGGCTTCCTTGCTCACGTCGGTGCCGGTGGCGCCCATGGCGACGCCGATGTCGGCGAGGCGAAGGGCGGGTGCGTCGTTGACGCCGTCGCCGGTCATGGCCACCACGGCGTTGTGGGTCTTCCACGCCTGGATGATGCGCAGTTTCTGTTCGGGACTCACTCGGGCGTAGACAGACGCTGTCGTCACCTGGCGGGCCAGGTCGTCGTCGCTGAGCTCCTCCAACTGGGTCCCGGTCCAGGCCGTGTCGCTGGTGATGCCGATGCGCTCGGCGACGGCCTTCGCCGTGTGGGGGTGGTCGCCGGTGATCATGACCGGGGTGATGCCTGCCTGGCGGCACTGGCGGACAGCGGTGACGGCTTCGGGGCGCGGTGGATCGGTCATGGCCACCAGGCCGACCAGCCGCAGGTGCTCTTCGGTGGCACCGAGATCCTGTGGGATGGCGGGCAGGTGGCGCTGGGCCAGGGCCAGGACCCTCAGCCCCTGGCGGGCCCAGCCATCAGCGACTTGTTCGGCCCGGGCGGCGAGGGCGGCGTCGGCGGGGTCGAGGAGCGGCTTCAGGGCGGAGGGGGCGCCTTTGACGGCCACCCAGGCCCCGGAGGGCTCGGCGTGGATGGTGGTCATGCGCCGACGATCAGGGTCGAAGCCGATCTCGGCTCGGCGGGGGCGGTGGCGGAGCAGCTCGGGTTGGTCGATGCCGAGCTTGCCGGCAAAGGCGAGCAGGGCGCCCTCGGTGGGGTCGCCGACCAGGTGCCACGAGCCGCCCAGCTGCTCGGGGGCGTGGAGGGTGGTGTCGTTGCAGGCGGCGGCCACCTCGGCGCAGGCGACGAGCCCCGGGTCGCGTTGTGAGCCCGGTGCGTCTGCAAGGTGCTCCGAGGCAGGGAGGATGTCGCCGTCGGGAGCGTACCCCTCGCCGGTGACGGAGTAGACGGCAGCAGGGGTCCACGCTCTTTCCACGACCATCTGGTTGGCGGTCAGGGTCCCCGTCTTGTCCGTGCAGATGACGGTGACCGATCCGAGGGTCTCTACTGCGGGAAGCCGACGGATGATGGCCCGCCGGGCGGCCATGCGCCGAGCGCCGAGCGCCAGGGCCACGGTCACCACGGCGGGCAGGCCTTCGGGAATGGCGGCCACGGCGAGGCTGACCGAGACGAGGAACATCTTGCGGACTGTCTCCCCCGACGCCACGCCGACCACGAAGACGGCGATGCAGACGACGATGGCGCCGGCTGCCAGGCGCCGGCCGAGGATGGCGAGACGCGTCTGGAGCGGGGTGAGTGGCGGGCGGTGAGCCTGGAGCAGCCCTGCGATACGGCCGATCTCAGTGCCCATGCCGGTGGCTGTCACCACTCCGACGGCTCGGCCGTGGGTCACCGCTGTGCTCTTGTAGGCCATGCACACCCGTTGCGCGACGGGGACGGGCCCGGCTGCAAGGGCCCCCGTGGTCTTGGCCACCGGTTCGGCCTCGCCGGTCAGGGCCGCCTCGTGCACGCGGAAGCCCCTGACCTCAAGCAGTCTCAGGTCGGCCGGGATCACATCGCCCTGTTCGACGAGCACCACGTCGCCGGGCACCAGGCTCTCGACCGGGATCATCGCCGTGATGCCGTCGCGCCGGGCCCGGCAGCGGTCAGCGCTCATCTGGCGGAGCATCTCCACTGCCTGCTCTGCCCGGCCTTCTTGGATGAAACCCACGGTGGCGTTGAGGGCCAGCACGGCGACGATGACCACGGTGTCCTTGAGATCCCCCACCACCACTGTCACCGCCGCCGCAGCGCCGAGCACTGCGCTCAAGGTGTTGGCGAACTGACCGAACAGCCGCATCCAGGCTGGGGTGGTCGCCGTCTGGTCCAGCTCGTTCGGACCGACGCCAGCCAGCCGGCTGGTGACCTCCGAGGAAGACAGCCCCTCCGAGGGCTCCACCTCCAGGGCGGCGCAGACCTCCGCCCCGCTCGCCGTCCACGGTCGGGCCAGCCCGGTCATCACCGAGCGGTCCACACAGCGGCGAGGCATCCGACATAGGCGGCCAGCAGAACCACGGCGTCGGGTTCCAGACGGCCGGCCCGGGTCCGCTCGCCGTGCACGATGGCCGCCAGCGCTATCGACATGAGCAGCACCGCTCCCACTGCGGCCACCACCTCGGGCCTGCCGGCGGTCCTCAACAGCGGCCCCCGGGCATAGGCAGCGTCGAGGACCACCAGCAAAGCCATGTTGAGGGCATTACTACCGAAGAGGTTCCCGACAGCCAGGTCGCCCGCCCCGATCCTGACCGCCGCCACCGCCGCCACCAGCTCGGGAAGCGAGGTGACCACAGCGAGCAGCGACGTCCCCACGAAGGTGTCGCCCCAGCCCGACGCAGATGCAATGCGCTCGCTTGCGGTCGTCAAGAGCGGCCCCGCCACGAGCAGCGCTCCGGTAGCGACCCCGAAGCGCACCCACGCCGCTTTGAGACCACGTCCGCCCTGGCGACCTTGGGCGACCCAGCCAGTGGGCGCCGGAAGCGGAGCGGCAGGCACCCGGGGGCCACGCGGGGAACGCCGGACCCACGCCACCGCCGCCAGGTACACCCCGGCCACCGCCAAGGTATCGGTGCCCACCCAGCCGAGCGTCGGAGCGTTGCGGGTGAGCATGGCCATGGCCACCAGCGAGGTAAGGCCGAGGGCCACGCTGGCCAGGCGGGCCTGGCCCAGCTCGACACTCGGCCACACCCTCTTCTTGGCCAAGAGGTCCACCACCGCCAGGATGGCCATGTTGGCCATCGACGATCCCAGCAGATCGCCCACCCCCAACCGAGGTGCGCTCGTCGCCACCGCGCTCAGCCCGGTCACCAGCTCCGGCAGCGAGGTGGCCACCGCCACGAGCAGCATCCCCACGAAGAGGCCACCCCATCCGGTCCTCTCGGCGAGCTCGTCGCCGGCCCGAGCCAGCACCACCCCGGCCACGACCATCACCGCGGCGGAACCGACGAGGGTCAGAGCCCAGGCCCAGAGCACCAAACGACCCCCACCGAACAGATCACCGCCTCAAGCGCGGCGCGACCCGCCGGCCCGTCATGACGCGCAGCATCACCACAGCGAGCGCGCTGTTCGCCGCCCTCGAACAGGGCCGAAGGTCACGACTGGAGTCGAGAGGAGGCACACCGACACCGACGTGGGCAGGCGCGTGCTCGAGTAGAGGATGCAGCGGGTCTCCGCCACGACGTCGCTCTCGCCGTCCGCGTAGAACGTCCCGGGCATGGCTCCCCTCCCTTCGACGAGGCCATTCTCCCATAAGCGACGTCATCCAAACCTGGGAGCAACTCACGCTCACTGGGCGTTGGCCGGTCCGACTCGTAGCGCGTGAAGAGGCACTTCTTGGGCCATTCGACCCTGTCTCCGTCGGCGTCCCGAACGGATGATATTGGAGTGAGGGCGCGCGCCAGCATGACTGCCGCGTCGGTGAGTGTCGTGGTGGCGTTGACGGCCACGGCTTGTGGAAGCACTACGCCGAGCCCGCCGACCACGACCACACTTCCGACAACCAGCTCGCCTTCGACTTCTCTCAGCGTGCCGTCGACCACGGCGGCACCGGCCCAACAGCCCGGCACCGCAGTCTGGCCCTTCGCCAAGACCATGCCCGGTTATCCCGATCCGGTCTTGGCGGCTCGGACCTTCGCCGTCGATTACCTCGGCTTCGTGGACCCCATCGTCGGTGCATACCAACCGGGCGACAGCCGCTCCGGTGAAGTCACTATCGCCGCCAGCGCCAGCGGACCGGAGACGACCGTTCTGGTACGAATGCTCACATCCGCCAACACCTGGTGGGTGTTGGGCGCCGCCACCCAAAACATCCGCCTGGAATCGCCGGCGGCGCTGGCCACCATCAGCTCGCCCGTCGTGCTCTCAGGTCAGAGCACCGCCTTCGAAGCCACCGTCAACGTGCAGATCCGCCAGGACGGAACCTTGACCCCGCTCAAAGAGGACATCGTCATGGGAGGCGCCAACGGTGTCATGGGACCGTTCTCCAAGGCCATCTCCTTCCCGAGTCCCAGCACCAATGCAGGGGCCATCGTCCTCAAGACCATGTCGGCCCGAGACGGCAACATCTCGGAGGCCAGCGTCATTCGCGTCAGCTTCTCGTCTTGACTTCGGCGCGCGCCGCTCTCGCCAAGTCGACGGCCTCTTCAACGGCCTCGATCAGGATGGGAGGTGGTACCGGCTTCCGCAGCACTCTGTGCACTCTCGTACCCAGGCGCGCCCTTGTCTGGCGCTCGATGTCGTAGGCCGAGACGAGCAGGACGACGGGGGGCGGCGGCGAGGGGTCCAAGCCTTCGATCACCGAGATGCCGTCCCGGCGGGGCATCTTCACATCGAGCACGACGGCGTCGACCTCGCTGTCCAAAAGCTTCGCCATCACCTCTTCACCGTCTCGTGCCTCGGACACGACGTATCCGAGAGTCTTCAGGATCCGAACGGTCGACTGGCGGACGGCCAAGTCGTCATCGGCGACCAGCACTCGACCATCCTGATTCATCGTGGAGTCCGCTTGCCGGGCAACCAGATCTTCACACGGGCCCCACCGGATGGGGCGTTCTCTGCAGTGACCGTCCCGAGGTGCCGTTCAACAAGACGATGCACGATGGCGAGGCCGAGCCCCGTCCCTTCATCCTTGGTGGTGAAAAATGGATCGAAGATGCGGTCAGCCACATTGGCATCGAATCCCAGTCCACTGTCCTCGACCCAAATGGTCGTGCCTCCTCCTTCGGCGATACTCGCCACTTTGAGAGTGCCACCCTCGGTCATGGCCTGGTAGCCGTTGGTCACGAGATTCGTGAGCACTTGGAGGAGCAGGGCCGGGTCGGCCATGACCGGAACCGACGACTCCAGCACCACGTCGATCCCCTTCGGTGGCGGGACAACCTCCAAGACCTCACCAATCAGATCGTCGAGGCAGATCTCGGTGAGCTGTGGTTCACGTTCGCCCATGTAGGACGTCAGGTCCTCAGAGAGCTGGGCTGCTCGGTTGATCTGGGCCTCGGCCCGAGTCACAGCGCTGAACGCCACAGGATCCACTTGCTCGGCCAGCTGCATCCGGTGGAAGTAGAGATCGTTGATCGCCGCTGCCAGGGGATTCCTGAGCTCGTGCCCTACGACGGTCGCCAGCTCGCCCAGAGCGGAGAGGCGCTCTTTCTTCACGAGGGAGGCTTGGGCTTCGAAGAGCTCGGCCATTATGGCGCCCACCACGAGGATGACGATCGTCGTGGTTCCCATGGCGAGGACCCAGTCCGCAGGCCCGCCCGATTCGGAATTGGCGACGAGCACGCTGGCGAAGGCAGCGGCGCAAACGAGCAGATGAAGCTGGGCTTGACGTGGAGTGAAGAAGAGCGAGGCATAGAGCCCCACCCAGGTGTAGAAGAAAGCAAAAGCCACCGAGGGGCCGCTGCCGTGGGAGAAATAGGCGGCAAGAGTGATCTCGGCCGTGCCGAAAGCCAAGGTGAAGTGCAGCACCCTCGCCGAGAATTGGGGCCCGACGAACCACAGCGCTCCTCCGGTCACGCATGCGGCCAGCGCCAGAATCAGAACCGGGAGCTCGTCCATGGTGTCGCCGTGTGGAACGGCCACCACGACGAGGGCGAACATCCCGCCCGCGAAGAACAGCACGCCCAGAGTGCGACCCCTGGCGGCGGCCGAATGTCTGAGCACCAGGAGCGACTGGCTCTTCGGGCTTTGCTCCCGATGAGATCCCCCCGACCGGCTGTCCTCGACCTCGATCACCTCCCGCTGCCTCGTTCCCTGAGCTGCACCTACGGGGGCGTGACCACCCCTTGTGGCACAATAATCACACAACGTAGCTTGGGAGGTCATCCCCGGTTGCGCATGGCCTCTGACCAGGGGAAACCACAAGGTGGTCCTCGTCCAGTCGTTGCCCCTGGCGACGGACCCGCGAACGTCCCGACCCTCGCGGTCACAGAAGGGCACAGATGAGGCGACCGATGGCCCGAGCGGTGACCTGCTGGGTGCTGATGCTGTCGGTGGGCTTGATGGTCGGCATGGGCAGTGGCGGTCCGCCGATTGCATCGGCTCAGACGGCTGCGGCGAGGTACCCGGTGGTGTGGTCGTTTCTCCCGACGGCAGTCCTGGCCGCCACCGAGAACGGCCCGAACGTCGCCCCGCCGGGGTCCAACATCCCCTGTACCCCCAGCGCCGAGCACCCCGACCCCGTGATCCTGGTCCACGGCCTGGCTGCCGACCAGAACGACAACTGGCAGGCCCTGTCGCCGTTCCTCGCCGACCACGGCTACTGCGTGTACTCGCTCACCTACGGGAACAGGGCGTCGGACCCCCGGCCGTTCAACGAGATCGGTGGTCTCAGCGACATGGCGGCGACCGCCAACCAGCTGGCTCTGTTCGTCAAAGCGGTACGGGCTCAGACGGGTGCTTCGAACGTCGACATCGTCGGGCATTCCGAAGGTGGGACCATGCCCGACTACTTTCTCAAGTTCGGCGGTGGATCGCAGGTGGTGGCTCATTTCGTGATGCTGAGCGGAGCGATACACGGCACCACGTTCTGGGGCATGTCCGCTCTCTACGACATGGGAACCGCCTACGGCTTCTCATCGGAAGAGATGGCCCTTTTCGGTTCGCTGTGCACGGCGTGCACCGAATTCTTCCCCAGTTCTCCTTTCATCCAGGCCCTCGATGCACCGAATCCCAACGGGTCCGGGGCGGGGGCAGCGACCTGCCCCTACGACGGTGCCGCCGTCGACGGTGTGAGCTATACGTCCATTGCGACGAAGTACGACGAGCTGGTGCGGCCGTACACGAGTGACTTCATCGATCCCCGATGCGCCGGACCTGCCTATGGCATCGGGGTGAGGAACATCGTTTTGCAACAGCAATGCCCTCTCGATTTCGCAGACCACGTCGACATCTCGGCCGACCCCGTGGCCGCCCAGGACGTGCTCAACGCCCTCGATCCGGCGCAGGCACAGCCGGTGCGCTGTGTCCTGACACTGCCGGCGGTGGGCTGAGGCCCAGACAACTCCACGAAACACTCCCACGTCCTCCTGCGTGAGGACGAACCACTCGCCGTCGGGCCGCGCCCCCGAGAGCGTGAGGACCCCTCTGCCGCGAGGCCCAAAGCCTTGACATAGTTCACAGTAGCAACAACTATTCAGCTTCAATGGATGTGTTCGAGGCCCTGGCCGACCCGAAGAGACGCCGAGTGGTGCAACTACTCGGTTCCCGCCCGCACCGAGCCGGTGAGCTTGCGGACGCGACTGGCCTGTCTCAGCCGGCGATGAGCCGGCACCTGAAGATCCTCCTCGAATCCGGGATCGTCGAGGACGAGCGGGTACCCGAGGACGCCCGGGTCCGGCTCTTCAAGCTGCAGCCGGATTCCCTGGCGGGTGTGCAGGCGTTCCTCGAGCAGCTCCAGGCGGAGTGGCGCACGCAGCTCCGCTCCTTCAAGCGACACCTGGAGGGCAAGCGACGATGACGAAGATGACCGAGGAGATCGTGGTGGACGCCGACCCGGCGACGGCCTTCACTATCTTCACCGACGAGTTCGACAAGTGGTGGGGAAGGGGCCCCATCGACGCCGACGATTCCTGGCGGCTTGTCGAACGCCGGATCGAGGGCGGTGTCGGGGGTCGGCTGGTCCAGGACTACGGCAACGAGGAGCTGGTCACAGGCACGATCACGGTCTGGGAGCCCGGCGCACGTCTGGCCTGGACCACTCGCAACGGGGTGACGATCGAGGTCCGCTTCGACGCGCAGGAGTCAGGCACCCGGGTCCGGGTGACGGGCACCGTTCCCGAAGGGATTGACGGAACCGCCCAGCTGTCGATGCTGCGCATGGCGCCGCAGTGGTTCCCGCGCTATCTCGAGCGCCGGGTCCGGGGCGTCTCCCAGCCGGACTACGGTCGACTCCACCTGGTCCTGCGATCGGCCACGCCCGCCGCGACCGCCCGCTGGCTTGCCGAGGTGTTCGGGCTCGACCCCACCGCCGACGTACCGGACCACGAGGGCGATCCTGACCACACATGGATCGAGTTCCGTCTCGGCACCAGCTTCCTCGTGCTGTGGGGAGGAGGGAGCCAGGTCGGCGCGGATTCGCCATTCGTGTACGTGGACGACCTCGACGGCCACTTCGAGCACGCCGAGTCGGCTGGAGCCGAGATCATCAGCGCGATCAGCGAGCACGGCTTCCGCTCCTACACCGCAGCTGATTGCGAGGGTCGCCACTGGGTCTTTGCGCAGAGCGGCCCTCGCATCGGCCGCTAGACGACCCGCGCCGGGGCCGCGGCGCAATGAGCGATGTCGGGTCCGTCATTAGTTTCCCCCCGACGTGCGAGAGCGGGCCAGAAGGACGTGCGCCGCCGCCTCATCGAAGTGGGCAAGTCTGGCCACTTCGATGCGCAGGTCAGCGACGACTGGGAGGACACGGCGGACGGCGACGGCCGCCAGCGCGCCGACGGCCGGGGCGACGACATACAGCCAGTACCCGTGTGCCACGCCGGCAACGACTGCCGGACCGAGGCTCCGGGCAGGGTTCGTGCTCGTCCCCGACAGCGGGGCTTCGACCCACACCATCAGGCAGTACAGCGGGGGGAAGACGAACGGCGTCCGGGACCTCAAGTGCGGGTGGGCGACCATCATGAGGACGATCAAGACCATGACGAACGTGGTGACCACCTCGCCGGCCACAGCTGGTCCCACACCCTGGGGCCCCGGGAGCGTTGCGCCGTAGTCGATGCTCGAGCCGTGCCGGCCCCACAACAGCAGCGGCACGGCGCCCACCACGGCGCCGACGCACTGGCTCGCCACGAAGGCGATGAGGGTCCGGCCGGGCAGCACCCCTTCCACCCAGAAGGCCAGGCTCACCACCGGGTTGATGTGAGCACCGCTCACCTTCCCCACCCAGGACAACGCGATGGCCATGCCGGTCGCGCCGAAAAGACCGCCGGTGAGCGCCCGTCGAGCAGCCGACGATGCCAACACGGAGGCAACCGGACTGGCGTGTCCGAAGTCGAGGATGACGAAGGACACTCCCACCGCCACGAGCAGAGCGGTGCCCACCAGTTCGGCCAGGCACAGACGCGCCAGTGTGGGGCGGTCGCGGGGTTCATCGCCTGCCATGAACCCTCCATGTAACTCGAAGGGATCCCTCGCCCGCCTGTCGAGCACAAGCCGATGGTCTACGTGACCGGGGTACTCGACCTCAGATGGTCCGAGGTTGCCGGCTTGCGGGTCAGTCGCGTCGAGCTAGCCGCTCAGACACTGAGTGTGCTCGAGGGCGCTCGCCGACGTAAAAGGAAAGGTCTCCTTCGCCGAGGTCAAGTCTCCGGCGAGCAAACACACTGTCTCGATACCCCACTTTCTCACCGCCATGGCCGAAGAACAGCTGCTGTGCCGGGCCGGCCCGCTCCGTCCGAGCTCGTCTTCGTGGCCCCAGACGGTGGGCATCTTCACGCCGGGAACTTCCGCAGCCGTGTCTGGGCACCAGCCGTGGGGACGGCTGGCCTCCAAGGATTGACCTTCGAATAGGGGCATTCATCAAGTGGAGTCACCCCGAGGCGTATGGACACGTGCTCGCCGCCGTCGACGACGCCGCTGTCGCGGAGGTCGACAGAGTGTTCGGCAATCCTTCGCGCACGCAGCGCGCACGGCCAGTTAAGTCGAAGAGGGATTGGGCCATCGAGGCTGGTTTGACCAGGACATTCGGGTAATGGAAACGAGATTCTCAGGGGCCATAGCCCACACGCATTTCGTCCGCGCCTTCGGTGGCACCTCGCGCTCTTCGGAGCGCGTCTCGGACGTCGCTGCCACTCAGTGAGAAATGATCATGTAGATGCCGAGGACCACGAGCAAGCCTGCGAAGGCCTGTTGGAAGCGTTTGGTCGCCACCTTGGTGGAGAGCCAGATACCGAGGCTTCCGAAGATGATCCCGGTCAGGGCCATGATCCCGGCGTGGGGGAGGGAAACCGATCCCGCGCTGGTGTAGCGCACGCCGACGAGCGCCGCAAAGGCGGCAATGGGGATCAAGGACGCGGCAGCAGCGGCCTTGAGGTCGATTCGGGCTGCCCATGAGGTGCCGGGCACGATCATGAACCCGCCCCCGATGCCGAAGAACCCGGAGACGGCTCCGACGACAAGTCCCAAAGGGCTGATACGCAGCATAGACGGGCCCCGAGAGCCGTCGATGTGGCTTGCGTTCGCTGGCCCTGTGAGGCGGGAGGCGGCGAGCGAGGCCTCGGGTACCACGGTCCTGGGGGAGACAGGCGCGGCGGTTCTGATACCTGGGGCGGTTCTGGTGGAGAGGTAGTAGATGTATCCGGACACAATGAGCACGACGAAACCAAGGAGAAAGACCAGCCGGGAACCGGAGATGTAGGTGCTGGCGCGGGTGCCGAAGTAAGCGCCGACCACGCCCGGGATGGCGAACGCGATGCCCGGTTTGTAGTGGAGTTCGCGGCGGAGCCCTCGGACCATCACCAGGAAGAGGGCAATCGCGGCCACTCCGAGCGCGTTGGTGCCGAAGGTCTGATGGGGGGCGACGTCAGCGATGTAGAGGTAACACGGAATCCCCACGATCGTGCCGCCTGCGCCAGCGAAGCCGAGGACGAACCCCGCCACCGCCCCGGCGAGGAGGATGCCGATCAGCGTCATCGGCTTCGTGGACCTTTCTGGGGTATTCGGATGCGATTCATGGATACATCGTGTTACGAGGCTATCGTAATACGAGTGCCTCTGCCCCATTCCGACTATGCCCGACTGCTTGCCCTGCGGACCGGCCTGCGCCACTTCGAACGCTGGAGCGCCCAGCAGGCTGAAGCGGCAGGCTTGACGCCAGCGCAGCACCAGCTGCTGTTGGCGATCCGCGGGCACCCCGATCCGGCGGGTCCGACGATCGGCGAGGTGGCGGACTACCTGCTCCTCCGTCACCACAGCGTCGTCGGTCTGGTGGACCGCGCCGAGTCGGCCGGGCTCGTGCACCGCACTCGCAGCGACGACGACCACCGGGTAGTCCGGTTGCACCTCACCGAGATGGGGTCGTCCCGCCTCGAAACTCTCTCGGAGCTGCACCTCGAAGAGCTTGACCGCCTGGCCGTCGACCTGTCGGCGGTGTGGGAGGGTCTCGGACCGGTTCAGCGCCCCCACGGCTTCCCTGGCGGGCCCGCGACAGACAAAGCAGTGGGGAGGCGAACGACGGCTCGGTCACGGTCGCGCTAGCCAGGATCTACGACCGGCAGGAACCGGGTACCACCGCCGGCTACGTTTCGATCGAGGTGCCTCCCGATCTTGCCTATGACACCCCTGCCCTCGAACTTCGGCGCGAGGCGAGCCTCGACATGGCGGTGCCGTCGGTCACTTCGGTGTTGGTCTCTCGCCGAGACGGGGTCGCTTTGCTGCCCGCTGAGATGCATAGCAATCTCGGCATAGCCGAAGGGCAGAAGGTCGATGCCTCCTACCCCCAACTCCTTGCGGGCGACCCGTGAAGATGCTGGCCGAGGCGGGCTGTGGACGTCGACCTCGACCAAGGACCCGGCGCTCGACGACACTTTTGCGTCGAGCGGCTGGCGGCGCCGAAGACGATCGACACCATGCCCGACAACCCTCCTCGCGTTCGCCGAGCACGGAAGGGTGGGGGACCGCCTCGAAGCCGACTACGCCCGTGCGGAGGCAGTGGTGGCGGCCGTGGCCGCCGACAAGGCGGATGTCGACGCGCTGGGTGAGTTGCTCCAGCGCCAGAGCGCCCGCACCTTCAGCGCCGACTGCGCCTCGCTCCTCGAGGCGATGGCGGCCAAAACCCAGGTCACGGGCACGGGAGGCCGCCAGGCGTGAGGCGCCGCCACGCTCTGCGGATCTCGAGAGACTCTCGGGCGCCGCCTCCCCGCTTGCACGCCCTCCAGTCTTTATTCTGGTGTAGACTAGAAGTACGCACCAGGAGGACAGTGGCCGTCGACGAGTCGCTACAGCAGGAGGCTCGGGCTTTGGGTGATCCCACGCGTCACCGGATCTTCCGTTACATCGCCGACGCCGAGCGTCCGGTGAGTGTCGCCGAGCTCACTGAGTTCGTACAGCTCAACCACAATGCTGTCCGCCAGCACCTGGCGGTCTTGAACGAGGTCAACCTGGTCGTCGAAGAGGTCGAAGAGCGCGCCCGCCCTGGGCGTCCGCGGCTCTTGTACAGCTTCCACCCCGAGGTCGCCGACCGATGGGGAACGGCCGGGGCATACTCCTGGTTGGCGCGCCTGCTCGCCAACGCGGTCCGCCGCAAGCAGGAGCCCCGCCAGGTCGGCCGACAGGAAGGGCACCGCCGCGCCGCCGAGCTCGCGGCTAGCGGAGACGGCGCCGACTTGCTCGAGGCGGAGATGATGCGGCGGGGATTCCGCCCGGCCAGGGTCGAGAAGAGACGGCGAGTGGAGTTCGTTCTCGGGCGCTGCCCCTTCGCCGACGTGGCGGGGTCTGACGCAGGGACGGTGTGCCAGCTGCACCTCGGCCTCGCAGAGGGGCTCGCCGAGGGGCTCGGCAGCTTGGAGGTGGAGCGCCTGGTCGCCAAGGACCCCCGTCGTGCTGGCTGCCGGCTGGTTCTGCGCCGTAAGGACCCAGTCGATGTCCCGGCGTGAAGATGTACGAGGCCACACGACCGTGAGCGAAGAACCGACAGGTGTAGAGGTCTCTGATCGTTCAGGAGGTGACCCTGCATGCTGGGCGCATCTGGTGTGCCCGGAGTGCGGGGCGGTGGCGAGCGAGGCCCATCGCCCCGGGTGTGCGTTCGCCGAAAGCATCGAGCCTCAAAGCTGAGGGGCTCAGGATCGTTCGGGCCCGGCCAACTCGGCGAGGTCGACGTGGGGCTCAACATTTTCTACCGCGAGGCGGGACCTTCCTCTGCACCGAAGATCCTGCTACTGCACGGCTTCCCGTCCTCGTCGCGCATGTGGGAACCGCTACCAACCCGGTTGGGAGACGCCTTCCACCTGGTCGCGCCGGACTATCCCGGGTCCGGGCACAGCGACACGCCAGACCCAGCGGTGTTCGCCTACACGTTCGATCACCTCACCGAGGTCATCGACGGCTTCAGCGCAACGCTCGGCCTCAGGCGCTACGTGCTGTTCCTGCAGGACTACGGCGGACCGATCGGCTTCAGGCTGGCGCTGGCGCACCCCGAGCGCGTCCAGGCGCTGATCGTGCAGAACGCCGTCGCCCACGAAGACGGGCTGGGACTGCCAGAAGCCCGCGCCGGAGACCGGGTGCGACAGCTCATCCAACGCCTCAACGAGCTAGGTAGCGCGTGACAGGATCGCAACAGCCCTGGACAGCTCCCCTCTTTACGCCCCCGGCCAGAAGCAGCTCGCCGAGATTCGCGGCCGCATCGCGGAAGCGCTCGACGCCAGGGCTGACCCCGAATGCAAGACGCTGTTGCATTCCCTCGTCCAGGAGATCCGGGTGTCGAGCGCGACCACATCGAACGATTCTTCCGGGTCCCCGAACTCTCCTGCGCGCCCGCGGTTCACTCCGTGTCTGGATCAGTGGAGGTGAGCGGACTCGAACCGCCGACTTCTACGTTGCGAACGGACTGGGACCAAAATGATGATCAGGGCCGAATCGAACTCTTCCTGGCCATGATGGGTTGCACGTGACCGCTCGCGCCCGTTGGCGACCCCTGTTTTCGCCTGCTACGCGCACGTAGCGCGCGCGAATCTGACTTCTACGCTTTTCTTACGTCCTCGGTGCGAGCGGCCGTTATCGACCCTCAGAGGACTTTCATCGGGAAGGTCTCACTCATAGGCGGCTACGACGACCAGGAGTCGACCAACGTACACGCCAAAGGAATGTGACAGCTGGTCCCGTCGTCTCCGGCGTGGGCAGAACCAGCCGAAGCAAACGCGAGCGGCGCCTCGCTCCGCCTGCCAGGGGCGCGGGTGTGATCGACGTCGCCAAGGCGAAGCTGCTGGTGCCCGACGTCGAACAGGACGAGCTCCCGCGGCGAGCAGGCGCCGGCCGGGGCGGACCGCGAGCTGTCGCCGGGCGTCGTCGGATGATGCGAACGCCTCGGCGCGGAAGGCGGCCTATGGGTCCGCGGGCGGGGCGGACCCAGTGAATCACTCAATCTCGGCGGACTCATCGAGCCGGGTCGAAGAGGCTGGGGTCTGAAACAGTGCAAGTCTGGCGGACGAGGAACGCAGGCGGCCTAGCCAGCGAACGATCCTCGACAAACTTGGCGGCCCGTCCGCCAGCTACCGACCTAGCTGGACTCGCGCTCCGTCGTCCGCTCCTTCTTGATGAAGTGGACTCGCACCAGGTTGCCTACGACGATCAGAAGTAGCGCTACGCCCCCAGAACTGGCCGTCAGCCGAACAAGAAGATCATGGTTGCTCTTCGTGTAGAAGATCATGGCCAGAGTGACGCCAGTGAGGGCGGCCAAAGCTAAGCCAATGATCACCACTCCTAGAGCGATGGACCGCTGAATTGCGAATTGCGAAGACATCAGCAGGCGAGCTTGAGCCCGAGGGCTTCTTGATGCTTGGAGGTGAATGCAGGCTGGAACGATTGGAACGAGGCATACGCCAACGCTCCTGCACCAAGGAAGAGTCCCGCACTTGCCACAAGCCCGGCTGTGCTGAGACCAGCGCTTGGGATCTCTCCTCCAAGCGAAATGATCGCGGTAAGCGTTCCCAACCCCGCCGCCGCAGCCGACTCAAGAGCAAAGTCGACACCCTCGACGAATTGGCCGACGTTGACGTTGCTCGCAGCATTGATCGCACTGTTGATCGTAGCGCCCACGACGTTCGCAGCAGTGCAGGCGAAGCTGAAGATCCCGCAGCCGAGTCCTAGCGGGTCGGTGCCATTTACGGGGTCATCGAAGACATACGCGTAGGGCTGCCCGGTTAGCTGGACCAGCGGGTCAACCGATAGGAACCTATGCAGATCGGTCGGCCTTTTCCCTTAGCGCCGAGAGACGAGCGACTTCGACGCACAGTCGGTCCAGAAGCTTGTTCCCGGCCCCCCAGTCGGTAATGACCCGTTGACTCGTTGGCCATGTCGAGCAAGCAGCTGACGACCCTGCGGGCGTCGGTGAGATTTCCACGACCAGGTGCTGCCCCCACGACCGCATGGAGGGGCCCGTCCGAGCCCGCAGAGTGTGTTCCACTGGATCAACGCTTGGGAAAACTCGCATCTGCTCAAGGGCTGACTCCATCATCTTGACAGCATCCTCTACCGGCATCGACAAAGGTATCTGGCGAGTTGCTCTGCGAGGATCGATTCCCGTCCGGGACCGTTCCGCGATTCGGCCACGGATTCTCGGCTGTCGCCAAAGAAGGAACAAGACCACGGCGATTGTCAAGGACCCAATAGGTACGAAGGTCGCAATCAGCTGGTCCGTGTTTGCCAGGAAGGTCAACCCTGACGTGCTCATCAGTATCGCCTTCTCACCACTGATGTCTTGCAAGGCGGCGCGGGCGTGGCGGATGGCTTGGACGCCTGGTTGATGAGGAGATCGATTAGCCCGTGAACAAAGACGTCGTACGCCGCCGCCCCGACGCACCCCGCGGCAGCACCGGGGGGACCCGCCTCCGATCCGGCGACGGCGCCCTCCCCGCAGCTATACAAGGCTGGGATGACTGCCGACAGCGGAGATACCGAAAGCGTGTTTGGACCTTGAGAAGGGTCGACGGGTGCACCAATTGGCACCCACTTGTCATAGCAAGCCGTCGACCCCGAGCTGCAGTTGGCCACATAGGCGCCGCCGGAGGCGAGGATGTTGGCGGGCGAGCAATCGCCTCCTTCCATTCCCGATGGATCGCAGTACTGGCTGGCTTGTTCTGCCCATGTCTCTTGCTTGTGTGTCCACAGACCAAGGGGGTCTACGAAGTTCACAGGATCATCGGCCGCGTAGGCGTAAGGCTGTCCAGTTATCGAAACGGCGGGATCAACTGACAGGAACAACCTGGAAGCCAATTCTCAGCGCCTCGGGGAAGAGCGGCGGAACAGTCGGCCGACACCTTTCGTGGCCATTGCCATTCCAATGCCGATGACCATAAAGCCGAATCCACTCGCAATAGCGGCGGCGATTCCCCAACCGAAGCTATGTTCGACACTTCCGGTCACGACACCGATGATGCACCCCAAAACGACCGTTCCGGCAATGATGAGGCGGGATAGCAGTGCGGCGTGTCTGCGCGGGTCCATTACCTAAAAGTAGTTATGGAGCAGCCACACCGTGCCAGCGACTACTCCGCCTCCGACAAGGATTAGACCGCCGGATGCGATCGAAGCACCGACGAATGCGGCCGCGCTGATTTCGCCCGCAGCATACGCATCGCTAATCGCTTGCAGCCCTTCGATGCCTGCACCAGCGAGTTCTGCACCACCTATGGCGCCACCACTTGTTACAAAGCCAGCTCCGAGGCTCGCAAGCCACTCCTGATTTGTGGTCGTGCTGTTCGGGTTGCAGGGAGCCTGTCCCGTCGCGGCCGTTTCGCCACCGACGATTCCCCCGTTCGTGGTGTAGGTGAACGTCTCGCCGTCGCTCAGGGTGAGCTGATACGTGCCGTTTCCCCCAGCCTGAACCTGGCTGTTCGGGGGCTGGGGATTCGACATCCCGTAGGGCGGGCTGTTGGTGTAGCCAGCGGGGCAAGGTCCAGAAACACCTTGGGCCAGGCACCACCACAGCCCGGTTGGGTCCTTCAAGTTGACAGGGTCGTCGTTTGAGTATTGGTAAGGCTGTTGTGTCGATTCCACGAGAGGATCAACAGACAGGAACTGCCCAGTCGCTGGGTCGTAGTAGCGGCCGACGAGGACGACCTCTCGCTCCAGTACACCCGCGTTCGCCATGCCGAGGACAGCCTACGCCCCGGACTTCGTCTGTTTGGGGGTCATGTGGCCCCCAGGGTTTCCAGGGTTGTCCTGGGCAGGACCCTGCACAGCTCAGAGGCCAGGGCGACATTGAACCCTGCGGCGGGGTGAGAAGCGGCATGAACAGCCCGGAGCCGGTCGATGCTCACTCGCGTATAGCGCTGGGTGGTCTCCAGGCGGGCATGGCCGAGCATCTCGGCCACGTAGCGGATATCGGCTCCGCCTTCGAGCATCAACGTGGCGACGGTGTGACGGAGCAGATGGCAGCTCCCTCTCTTCATGATTCCTGCCTGTGCCAGGTAGCTGCGCACCTTTCGGCACAGCCAGTCAGGACATAGAGGCGTCCCCACCGACGAGACAAACAGGTGATCGGGATACAGGTCGTTCACCCATTGCGGGCGGACCAGCCCCACATAGAGCCGGACCCAGAACAGTGCCCTCTCCCCGATTGGCACATAGCGATCCTTGGCCCCCTTACCCTGGCGGACGAAAACCGTCCCCCGGTCGAAGTCCACGTCACGCAGCCACAGGCTGATCAGCTCGCTGCGCCGGAGAGCGCAAGAGAAGAACACCTCCAGCACGGCCCGGTCCCTGAGACCAAGTGGCTTCGAGACGTTTGGAGCTGAGAGAAGGCTTGCCATCTCGGCGGCTGTGAGAGTCGCCTCAGGAAGCCGACGATCGGGTCTCGGCATCAAGAGATCCGCTGCCGGATTCACGGAGATGCGATGTTCCCTACGGAGCCATGCGAAAAACTGGGACACCGGTACCAGACGCTGAGCCTGGGTGCCGAACGACAAGGCTTCGCCATTTCGCTTCCGGTGGGCGAATAGGGCGTGTTGGTACGAGAGAAGCAGCTCAAGGCTGACCTCCTTCGCCTCGACGATGCCCTGGCTGTGGGCGAAACGGCAGAAATACCCCAAGTACCGCCTTCGGCACTCGATGGTCTTCTCCGAGTAGTTGTGGATCTCCATCCAACGCAGGTAATTCTCGACATCGGCATCAATCGGGTTCATGTGCGAATCTCCACTCGACGGGCCGACCGAGGGGCCCGTGGGCGACTTGTCAGGGCGCCGACGGCTCGTCCAAGACGGGATAAGGGGTCCCCCTACGAAAACCTCCCACCTCTGAAGGACCGATATCACGCCGGGTGCGGAATTATCGAGACAGCCGGCGGTAAGTGCATGAACGCGCACCCCCGAACCTTGGGCCTACTGGCCCCGTCGATATCGTTCAGACAATCGCAGAGGAATCGGTTTTGGCGCTACGGCTCACGAAAAATGCGGTGATCGCCCAGCCGGCGCCACCGTATGGCCGGATGCTCGTGGCCGGACGCATCTGTTGCTGTCGCCCACTCCCACGTTGCGCGTCCGTCGGGGCCAGTGAAGCTCCAAGTCATCTCGAAGACGCCCGGAGCATTGCCGACCGGTTTCACACGGAGCTTGGCCGGCCAACATGACGAGTCGCGGGTCTCGACGAATCGCTCGCAGGCCTCATTGAACTCACGGACAGCTTGGCGGAACATTTCGCGTTCGTTCTCAGGCAAGCGCCGGTAATCGGCCTTGAAGCGCTCGGTGCGTTCAAACCTCACTCGTCGAGATCATCCAGGAACGCGTCGACGTCCTCGAAGCTCGAGACTCGGCCGCCAGCTATGTCCTCATCTGCCTCGTGCTCCATCTGCTGCCATCGATCGGTCCAGAACCAGGCTTGGTCGGCCGGCACCGCAACATGCGGTCGCAACACGATCTCCCCTTCTCGCTCGATCACCTCGACCTGGGCGCCTGGACGATCCAGGCCCAGGTGGCGTCGAACCGCTGCTGGGATGGCGACGACTCCCCTGCTCTGCACGGTCACGAACGTGGACTCTTCCGACATGGACCACATTGTACCGCATTGCAGTAATACTGCAATACTGCCATGAAGAGCGGGCAGTCAAGGGCGCCGAAGGCGGCGCAGCGAACCCTTGACGCCTGCGAGGCCGAAGCGCCGGAAGCTCTGACATTGGCCCACGGCCGGCCGATCTCGGCCGGCCTGAGAGCCAATTTGCCCAGCCCAGAGGGGTGCGCCCCTGTATCACAGCACCCCAGAACTACATCCTTGACATTCGGCCTCTCGTAGTAGGTAGAATGCGACTACCTAGCCCCTAGTGGAGGCACTGCGACTATGACCCCTGATACCGACTTCCGCTCAGCCAAGATGGAGAGCCTCGAGGGAGAGGGCCTGGCCCGGGGTCGCTGGCAGACCTTTCACGAGCGCATCGACGAGCGCCTCCTCGACGCCGCACAAGACGGCCGCAGGGAGATCTCCGAGCTCCCGGAGGAGGCGACCGAGAATCTCGCCCCTTCGGCCGTGGAGAGAGCTGAGCTGGCGGCGTTCTGGATGGCCTGGCACCTGGCGGGAGGCTTCGCCGGGCTGCAGCGAGAGGGACACGACCGGTCCACGATCTTCCGCAAGGTGAAGCGCTTTCGCAACGTCATGGGCGAGCACCCCGACGTCTACCGCTTCACTTGGCTCAAGGTGGACTTCGCCCAGGCCTGGGAGGACGAGGTCAACCGCTTCGTCAACTACTCGTCGTCGCTCAAATCATCGTCGGGCGAGGAGGACTGATCGATCATGAGCGAACTGGCCAGGGCCGGGGTGTCGACCGACGAAGTCGCAGTTCAACAACTAGACGGCCGCATCCTGGAGCTGGCGTCGGGCATCGACGCGTTGTACCTGTCGGGAAGGGGCGAGCCCTGCGGGCGGTGGATGTCGAGAGTCGACGAGCTGCGCGAGGCGGCCCAGGACTTCGGAGGGCCGGTGCCCGTCGAGCTTGGCGGTCTCCTCTTCGCCGTGGCCCCCCACGGCTGGGGCAAGTACCGCTACTGCCTCGATCACCCCATCGGCCGGCTCGGTTTCAGCCCGAGTCGGCATCTTCCCGCCATCCGGGTCCAGCCGCGCTCGGAGTTCCTGCACGCCGTCGGACCACACAGGGCCGTCGAGACCTTCAAGGCGATGCTCGACCCGATCTGTCAAGACTTGACGTTCGCCGTGAGTCGTATCGACCTGTACGCCGATTTCGTCGGCTTCGACGTCGACTTCGAGGGCCGCAATTCCTTTGTGTGCAAGGCCCACGAGCTGCGTACCTATCACGACCGCGAACGGCTCACGGGGATCGAGTTCGGCTCCCGGCGCAGTGGAAGCATCTGCGCCCGCATCTACGACAAGAGCCTGGACGTCCTCAACAAGGGGAGCGACTGGTGGTACGAGATCTGGGGTGACGAACTGCCCGAGGGCGTGCCTGTCCAGCGGGTGGAGTTGGAGTTCCACCGCCAGGCCTTGGCCGAGTTCGATCTGAACACCCCAACCGAGGTGATTACAGGAGCGGGAGCCCTGTGGCGCTACGGGACCGAGGAATGGCTCACGCGCCGGTGCCCCACCAAGGACGCCAACCGATGCCGGTGGCCCATCGCCCCGGAATGGGAGATGGTTCAGCATGCGCAGCTGAGCCTGCACACGGTCGAGCTCGCCCGCTTGAAGAACGCGAGGAGGGCGGGTTCGTTACGACGGCTCACCCCTGGCCTCGTGGGATATCTCGTGGGTTTCGCCGCCCTGGTGGGCACCACAGACGTCGAGGACACCCTGGACGCGCTCGACCGCCACGTGCGAAACGATGAGATCGTCAGGCGGACGTCGTTCTCGGAGCGCATCCAGCGCCGACGCCTCGAGAGGAAGAGCGCATGAGCCGGCGACCGGCAAGACGGAGCGGCACTGAACATGGCAGCCAGGACCCGGCTTGGCGACCGGCTGGCGACGCCGGCGGCGCCGTAGGTGCCGGAGGCGTCGCCCCCGGCGGAGCTGCCGATGTCGACGTCCAGGAGCCCCATAGCTCAGGTACCACTCTTGTCGGAGAGGCGGAGCGCCTTGATCATCTGCTCTACCCCTCGGAGGTGGCTACGGCCCTCGGCGTGAGCATCCGGCACGTGAGGCGCCTGGTGCTGGAACGGCGGCTCCCCTACGTGAAGCTGGGAAAGTTCGTCCGCTTCGACCCGGCCGACGTCAGGGACTTCGTGGCCAGGTCCAAGGTCGCGGCCAATACAGCCGGGCGGCATGATGGCGGCACCCTGAGCAGGAGGTGAGGAGATGGGCAGGCGAACCTTCGGCTCCGCACGTGAGCTCGCCTCAGGTAAGTGGCAGGCGAGCTATTGGCACGAAGGCCGACGATACGTCGGTCCCTCGACCTTCGCCACCAAGGCGGCGGCCTACGCCTGGCTCTCGTCGGTCGAGACGAACCTCCATTCGGGGACCTGGATCGACCCCGACGCCGGCGACATCTCCTTTGCCCAATGGTGCGAATGGTATCTGCAGAGCAGTACCCACAAGCGGGCGACGACGTTGGCACGCGACCGCAACGTGATCGACGTGCACCTGGTTCCCGCCCTGGGCCACAAGGCACTCCGGGAGATCACCCCGGTTCACGTCCGCGCCGTGGTGAGCGCATGGGCCAAGACGATGGCGCCGGCGACGGTGAGGACCGACTACGGGGTACTCCGAGTGATCTTCAACGCCGCCGTCGAGGCAGACCTCATCGCTCGCTCCCCCTGCCGAGGCATTCGGATGCCGGCGCACCAACGCCGGGAGATCCGATTTCTCTCACCGAAGGAGCTCGAGCGCCTGGGCGATGCCGTGCCCGTCGAGTACAAGGCGATGGTCTACGTGGCCGGAGTGCTCGGCCTGAGATGGTCCGAGGCTGCCGGCTTGCGAGTCGCTCGCGTCGACCTGGCCGCGCAGACGCTGAGCGTGCTCGAGACACTCGCCGAAGTGGAGGGGAAGCTCTCCTTCGCCGAGGTCAAGTCGCCGGCGAGCAGGCGCACCGTCTCGATGCCCCGCTTTCTCACCACCATGCTGGCCGAGCACCTGCTGCGCCGGGGCCGGCCTGCTCCGTCCGAGCTCGTCTTCGTGGCCCCGGACGGCGGGCCTCTTCACGCCGGGAACTTCCGCAGCCGTGTCTGGGCGCCGGCCGTGGAGAAAGCCGGCCTCCAAGGCTTGACCTTCCACGGACTACGCCACTCGGCGGCGAGTCTGCTCATCTCACTAGGAGCCCCTGATCACTTGCTGCAACAGCGAATGGGGCACTCATCGAGTCGAGTCACCCGCGACGTGTATGGGCATGTGCTCCCCGCCGTCGATGACGCCGTTGTCGCCGAGATCGACAAAGTGTTCGGCAATCCTTCGCGCACGCAGCGCGCACGGCCATCCAAGTCGAAGACGGGCAGGGGCCATCGACACTGGCTTGACCAGGACATTCGGGCAGTGGAGGTGAGCGGACTCGAACCGCCGACTTCTACGTTGCGAACGTAGCGCTCTGCCAACTGAGCTACACCCCCGAGGGCGCTCACAGAATACCCGGTGCCGCTGGGCGTTGTTCGTGCTGGCCAGGCGAATGTCCAGGCGGCCACCACCCTCGGCCTTCCCTCCGTTTCAGCCACAAACAAGGTGCTGTCGCAAATCTGTCGCACGGCCGGGGCGCCATGACGGGAAACAGTTGCTACCTTGAGCGCCCTCGAAGGAGGGTAACGGCCGTCATGAGGTGCCAGGCCGCCGCGTCCGCTGGCTGATATTTACAATCCAACGAATCCTGCTGGCCCGGCTGCTCGTCGAAACGGGATCTTCGGTCGATTCAACGTGAAGTTGGTGATCGCAAGAAGCTCACCTATCGTGTCCATGGCAATCGTCAACAACCAGCAGCAACGGCCACCTTTTCCCGCAAGAGCAGGCAGCGCTGAAGGCTTCCGAAAGTGGCCATCCATCAGTCAGGATTTGCACAGCTCGCCGATCAGGATTTGCCATTTTCTCAAGCGTGTGTTTGGTTGGAAGCTGAATAAGGACATGAACGCACAAATGGGTAAAGCGTTGCAATTGAGGAGAGACCCACAAAAATGGAAGTCCATAGCCCTGATCCCCAGAATTTCAACGGCACTCACACAACTTGGTGCCGTGAATGTGATGGTCTACTGATGCGAGGGCGCCGTGGAGTATGGCGACACCTGGTAGTCAATGGTTACATCGTGACGGCTGAGCAGATGAGTCTCGAAGGAGATCTCTCAGTCGCTTAGCTGTGGGCCGACCTTGGTCGGCGCCCACCGAGCGTTGGGTTCTTGCCGACCAGGGCTTCGAGTTCCCCATCGCCTCCAGAAGGACTGGCGGTCACCTGCTGCCCCTCGACCGGGTTCGTGGAACCCCACCGACGACGGCGACGATCAGTCCCGAAACTCGCCGAACTGGTCATTCCGGCGGGTCAGTGGAGGGTTGCCCTGCGTCGGTGACGTGCTCGGTCCATTGACGGCCGTCCCACCACCGGAACTCGTGTCTCCCGGCCGGGTCGGCGTGCCACGACGGAGGAACGAGAGTGGCAGGCGGCGAGTCGCCGGCCTGCAGCGTGTCGGCCTGCAGCGTGTCGGCCTGCAGCGTGTCACCCTGTTCGGGATCGATGGCCACTCGAGGCGCAGAAGCCGTGCCCGAGCTCAGCTCGCCGATGCGGTTGAAGGCCGACCAGGCCAGCACGCCGAAGCCGATCACCTCGATGAACGGGCCCACCGACAAGGTCCGGAGGGAGGAGACCGATATGGGCGGCGGTCCGTAGACGATGCCGTCGAGGACGGCCTCGACCAGCGACGCGATGGCGAGGATCCACAATCCCGTGGCGAACACCGGGAACTGTCGTGGATCGACCATGCGCCGACCACGGGCGCCCACCAGGACCAGGGCGAGGCCGGCGAAGCCGGCGGCATAGAGGACGTCTCCTGCCACGGCGAGGGTCGAATCGGTGATCGACGGGCTCGGGAGGCCGAGGGCGACCGCCACCACGGCCACGGCGGCGGCGGCCCCCAACATGAAGCGCGCTTGACGGCCAAAGCCAGGGGTTTGCTGCTCCTGGATCGAACGCCTTCCGGCATTGACCACGATCACGACCGCCCAGCCGCCCAGCCCTATCGCCGACACCACGAAGCCGGCGTCGGAGGCGTTGGGGGCGGAGACGGCCTGTACGAGCAAGCCGATGGCGAAAACGAGGGTGGCCAGCGTGAGGCCGCCCTGTTCCCAGACCAAGCCGAATTGCTGGCGGACGACGGCGGCCCACCCCACAAAAGACGTGGCGGCGAGCACGGCCAGGGCGGCGGCGAAGTCGAGCCAGGCGGCCGCCGTGAAGAGGTTGTCGTAGGTCCCGAGACCCGACGGGCTCAGGGTCACGGCCGCTACGCCCGCCAGGACCAGGGCCAGCGCCCACAGGGAAGCAGCGACGGTGGCCAGGACCAAGGCCTGCCGGTTGCGCACCAACTCGACCACGGCCACTCTCCTCTTCCTCTTCGCCACGGCTGAGGACATCTGTCCGCCTTGCCAGAGCGTATGCCTCTTGTCCCGGGTGGGCGGCAACCGTCCTCGGGGCGGTGGGCTCAGACGACCCCGTGGAGGGCCGGCCTCCAGATCTCACCTTCGAGACGGACGACAGGGTCAGTAGCTCGCACGAGCCCGAGGATGTGCTCAGCGTGGGTACTCATGGTCAAGGCCGACAAGGCGGCATCGAATGCGTCCTCGCTGTCTCGAGCAGCATCACGAAAGTCGCCTCGAAGCGACAGAGTGTCCAAGTGACGACGACGCGCTTCCATGCTGCTCTTCACGACAGGCCCCGTGAACAAGCGCGGGTAGATCTCCACGACCATGGGTCGGGTGGGGTCGTCGAAGGGCCAGACGCTGAAGCCGGCGTCTTGCAGCTCGAGCAGCAACGGCATGCCTCTGACCGACCCCGTGCCGACAGCACCGGCGCCACCGATCTGGAAGGCCGACTTCGGTCGGGCCCCCTGCCGGCCCTGACAGGCCAACTCGGTGCGCCTCCAATGACGACCTTCGCCCAGCGCGGGCCGCACCGTGCCCGGCCGTCCCCACCAAGGAGGCCGGCACTCCTCGAGCCACCGCTCGCCTTGGCGGGCAGCAGCCTCCCAAAGGGCCGTGACCGAGTGCCACTTCCGCTCCTCGAGGTACCAGGCCGGCAAGGAGAAGGCGAAGTCCAAGCCAACGACCAACTCGTCATCGCTGTCGGCCATGGCGATCAACCGGTCGACGGTCTGGCGACGCGTGAAGCCGTTGGTCAGGGAGACCAGCTCGCCTCCTCTGGCCAGCGCCGTCCAGATTCGAGAGCGTTGACCAGCTGCCCGGGCGTCGCCGGACCAGTCGACGGCAGCGAACGTCACCGCCCGATCAGGACGACGCCGCCTGCCTGCCAGCTGCCTCGATGGCTCGTTGCAACCTGCCCTGGAGCACGGTGGTGGTCACGTCGGCGCGACTACGTTCGACGACGGCCCGCAGGGCGTCAGTGGCGCGGCGCAGCCCGCCGGTGATGGCATCGGGGAACTCGATGGTGACGAGGAGGTCGTAGACGTCCTCCATGACGGCAAGCAGCTCTTCGGCCCGTTCCGTCTCGCCGGCGCGAAGACGGTCCAGCAGGTGCCGACGCAGCTCGGAGGCGGCTTCGGCCAAGCCGTTCAACCAAGCGGCCAGCCCCACGCCCGTCGACTCTGGCCCGCTTAGCGGCGAACCGGCGACCATCGCCTCGGTGAGACAGGCCTCGGCGTACTCCTTCTCGGCGTCGTGGAGGAAGCCGGCGGCGGCCAGTGCCGGGAACGGCGCCAGCACCTGCTGGGCCCGTCGCAACGCCGTTTCGGCCTCGGCCCGCCGCTTGGTGGCACCCGTCGGGTCCAGCCGGTGCACGGCTCGAATCGCCAGCCCGCACGCTCGAATGGTCTCCCGGCAGCGGGCCAGTGCTTCCTCTCGGGCGCCGTGGGTGGCTTCGAGTCGCTTGCGCGCCTGCTCGCCGAGACTGGAGAGCTCGTCGCCGCGGGTGGTCACCAGCGGCGTGAGGGAGTCAGCGGGTGGCTGCCCGGCGGATGGCAGCCGGGGCCTGGGGCTCGATCGGCTGCGGGAAGTAGCGCAGCTTCGCCTCCCGCTCGAGTGCGAGGGTGCGCAAATAGACGAGCAGCCCCACGTAAGCCGTCAGCAAGACCGCCCCGATGACAGTGAGGATCAGCGCCGGCCGGAGGGCCGGCACCGCCCCGAGGAGCCCTGTCCCCACCAGGAGCACCAACAGCAGACTCAGGATGTTGCGGCGTCGGCGGCAGGCCTCGGAGCGGAAGTAACGATCCGGGCGCCGGACCCCGAGACGCGCCTGGGCGAACGACGAACCGTCGCCTTCAGCACGATGGGCCAGTTCGCCCGGAGCATTCGCCCCGGCAAGGCGGAACGGGCTGCGCGACGGATACGACGTCCCAAGCCGATAAGCGGGGTCGACGGTGACGGGCCCGGCACGTTCCAAGACGCGCAACTGCCGATGGAACGCTCCGATGGAGTCCGTCGACCGTTCGGCTCGGCGCCGAATGAGGCTCGGTCCGAGTACCGCTGCCCACACGATGGCCAGGATCAGGAGGACCAACATTGTCACGACCCCTCGCCCTACCTTCCGCTTCCGAGGACCCTACCCACTAGGTCCCTTCGATTGGTGGATGGTCGGGAACCGCCCGTGCCCCCGCGCTCCCCTGGGATCGTCCGCACTCTCTAGTTGACGCTTCGGTGACGCGCAAGCCGTTTTGTGTTCATTGAGGCAAGTGGTCGCTGACCTGGGGATCGGCACCCGCCGTTTCGAGAGATCACCGGTCACGAACCGTACCGACCAGCTCGCGTCAGGTGACTCGTGCGTGGGACCATGGCCACCGTCGGCCCAACTCGGTCCCGAGCCGAAAGGTACGGCCACCCTGCTTCGTTGTACCCCAGGTGGAACCGATCCGTCGCGCCATCGACGGCTTGTCAGACATCCCGTGGGGTCCTGCCCGACAAGGCCGTCCACGCAGGAGCTCGCGCTGGGCCCGGGGCGCCCGGGCTCGGCACCTGCACCTGGACAGGGGTGCACCGACAGGGCTGCGCCTGCTCGGGAGCCTTCCCAACCTGGGGAGCAGGTGGGTCCTTCGCGGAATCGTCGCCGGCGGTGCAGGGATGAGCCTGCTCGTCGGCTTGGCCCTGGGTGGGGCGTTCCAGGGCGTGGACGTGGCGTTGCCCCCGACCGGCCAGTCGGCTCCCTCCCCCACCATCGAGTACGCGGCGCCGGCGACGGCACCCAGTCACACGTCGAGCGGTGGCGTGCCGGCCACCAAGGGCACACCGGCGGGCGGCGGCTCTCGCACTCCCGCGAAGGTGGCGACCTCGACACCGACCCGCCCGTCGCCGTCTGGAGCAACTTCGCCTTCGGCCACAACTCCCGCATCGCCCTCCACATCCCCGGCCAGCTCGGGAACCAGCTCCGGCACGGGGTCGGGCACCAGCTCCGGGTCGGGCACCAGCTCCGGGTCGGGGACCAGCTCCGGCTCGGGATCTGGGTCGGGGACCAGCTCCGGGTCGGGATCTGGGTCGGGGTCGGGCGGAACGTCGCCTGCACCCGCCCCGGCACCTCCTGCACCTCCGAGCCAGCCGCTGCATCCCCTGAGCAGCCTCATCGGCTGACGGCCAGCGTCGCCGCCCGCGGGAACCCGACCGTCGGGGTTCGTGCCGCATTCGAGCCCTGAGCGGGCCCGGGGCTAGCATCCGGAAGCCGCCGGGGGCAGCGGCGGCGGGCGGCGGACGACGAGCAAGCGGGCAGGTGGCGTCGTCCCGACGAAGACGGGAACGAGGCGGACGTTGTCGGGTTCCGGACCACGACGTTGGTGGGCACTGGCGGCAGCCGGCGGTGGGAGCAGCCCGAGGCCCGGGCTGATGCGTGCCGGCGTCGTGGTGGCGGTCATGTGCTGCACGGTGCCGGGGGCGGTGTTGGCCGCCTCGACGAGCCCGCCTGCGACCACGGCGAGCGCGCCCTCCAAAGTGTGCGCGTCCGAGCCGGGCAGCTCCCCGTCACCCGACGCCGTGTCGGGCTGCATCGGTGCGCCGGGCGACGCCGGAGGGTTCCTGCGCGACAGCTACGGGCGCGACCTGATCATGCACGGGGTGAACGCCGTCAACAAGCGCTTCGACAACGTCGATCCCTACGAGTTCACCACCGAGTCCGGCCAGCCCAACTCCCTCACCCCCACCGACGCCGCCGAGATGGCCAGCCTGGGCTTCGACGTGGTGCGCCTGGGCATCATCTGGAAAGGCCTCGAGCCTGGCGCCGCCGAGGACTACCGCCAGCCGGCCACCGCCGCCGACGACAACATCCCGGCCGTGTGCACCGAGGGCCTCGTCCAGAACCTGGGGACCGCCGGGCCCGGCGGCAGCGACGACCAGTACAACCCCAAGACCCTGCGCGACTACCTGAAGCACGTGAAGGCCACCGTCGACATGCTGGCCAGCTACGGCATCTACTCGCTGGTGGACATGCACCAGGACGTCTACAACGAGCACTTCGCCGGCGAAGGTGCGCCCGACTGGGCCGTGTGCACCAACCGCATCCCACCGACCAACACCGGCAACTGGTCGGCCAACTACTTCGAACCTGCTGTGGGGGTCGCCTTCGACCACTTCTGGGCCAACGACGTCGTGGGCGGGCTCCAGCAGAATTACGACTACGTGTGGTCCAAGGTGGCCTCCTTCCTGAAGGACGACCCCGGGGTCGTCGGCTACGACGTGTTCAACGAGCCCTTCTCCACCGAGGCCGCCACTCCGGGGGCGAGCGCCGCCTTCGACGCCAAGCTCGAGTGCTTCTACACCGGCAAGCGCCACCCGGGGCTCCAGTCCCGGACGCACGCTCCGCTGGCCTGCCCCCCCACCGACCCGGCCACGGGGGCCATCGGCTCCATCGAGCGGGCCGATCCCAACCACCTCGTGTTCTACGAGCCCGACGTCACCAACGACTTCGGCAACGTCAACTGGATCGGGCCCATGCCCTACCCGCGCCTGGTGCTCGGCTTCCACGACTACTGCCTGGCCAGCGCCGGCCAGGCTTACTTCAACTTCTACGGTTCACCGGCCTGCTCGGTGCCCGAGCAGACGGTGATGTCCAACGAGAGCTCGGCACGCGCCTCGGCCGCCACCGCGTACCAACCGGGCGGCCCGGCCTGGTTCATGAGCGAGTTCGGCGCCGGTGAAAACTCCACCGACCTGAGCCGCGTGGCGAGCCTGGCCGACGCCAACCTGCTGGGCTGGACCTACTGGCAGTGGAAGAACTACGGCGACCCCACCGGTGGCGCCACCGAGGGCCTCATGCAGAGCAACACCCGCTGCATCAGCCCGCAATGCGCCGCATCCACGTTCCCCGACGCCGTCGACCCCGTCAAAGCCGCGGTGCTCGTGCAGCCCTACGCCCAGGCGGTGGCGGGCACCCCCACCTCGATGAGCTACGACCCGGGCACCGGGGTCTTCACCCTGTCCTACCGGCCCGACCGGCGCATCACGGCACCGAGCATCGTCTTCGTGCCGGTGAACGCCCTTTGGGACGCCTACCCGGGCGGCTACTGCACCACCGTGAACGGGGCGTCGTCGGTGGTGGGACAAGGCACCGACCACCTGCTCGTGAGCCACCCCACGGCGGGCACCGTCACCCTCGAGGTGAGGCCGGCCGGGACCTGCCCGCCCACGAGCGGCTCCACCAGCAGTTCGAGCAGCGGGGCGGCGGGCGGCTCCTCGGGCGGTACCCCCGGAACCCCCGGAACGGGCGCGCCGGGGGGCGGCGCCAGCACGGTGACCGTGTCGGTGGACACCACTGCCACCGTGGGCACCGTGAACGAGGACCTGATCGGCACCAACCAGCCCGTGGCGGGGGCCGGGCCGGTGATGGCGCCCCTGGGCGTCGGCTGGGCGCGCACCGACATGTCGCTCGACTCCTCCTACGACTGCTCCACCGGTACCTGGGACCCGAGCTCCCTGGACCGAAAGGTCCAGGAGGACTACGCCATGGGTGGCACGCCCGAGCTCATCGTCGACTACAGCCCCAAGTGCATGACCGCCTTGGGCCAGAGCTACGAGCCTCCCGACAAGTCCCTCTGCCCGCTGTCGCTGCTCGGGTGCCCCAGTGTCGACTGGGGGCCGTGGTCGAAGCTGGTGTACAAGTCGGCGCTGCATGAGATGAAGGTCGAAGGCGTGCGCATCTTCGAGGTGTGGAACGAGCCCGACGGGACGTTCTGGTACGGCACGCTGGCCGACTACCTGGCCATGTACAAGGCCAGCGCCGACGCCATCGAGGCGGCAGCCACCAAGGCCGGGCTCACCGGTCAGGTGCTCGTCGGCGGGCCGGGCCTGCTCTACTCGGACCCGGCCTGGCTCACAGCCTTCTTCGCCTACGTGAGCGCCCAGCACCTGCCGCTCGGCTTCGTGTCCTGGCACTACTACGGCAACTACCCCGGAGTGGGCCCCTTCGACGAGAACGGGACGGTGCTGCCCCCGAAGCCGCCAGCGGGCGTCCCCCCCTACTGGTACAACCCGGGCACCAGGGCCCAGAGCTACGGAGCCCAGGTGCAGCTCGTGAAGACGCTCCTCGATGCCTTCCCGGCGCTGCACCCGCTGACGGTGATCGACGAGTGGAACATCGACGCCGGTTACGACCCGCGCGCCGACACCGTCTACGACGCCGCCTTCGCCGCCGCCGTGCTCGACTCGGTCCAGCAGGCGGGTCTCGACCGCATGGCCTTCTTCAGGGTGGCCGACGACTCCCCCGCCACCTTGGGCAACTGGGGGATGCTCTTCTCCGACCTGCGGCCCAAGCCGGTGTACTACGCCTTCGACTTCTGGCACGAGCTGGCCGGCCGGCTGCTCCCCACGAGCCTGTCGCCCGACCAGAGCGCCGCCGACCCCGTGGGCCGCGTCGGGGCGCTTGCCTCGGTGGAGGGCCGCTCTCGGGGCGCCGGGGGCACCGTCCACGTGCTCCTCTACGACTACGCCCCCTACGACCCCACCGGCGGCTACGGCTCGAGCGATCCCAACCCCTACGACCACGGCGTCACCGTCGAGCTGGGCGGGCGCGGGCCCGCGGCGGCCCACTAAACCCAGCAGATCCTCGACGCCGCGAGCCCCCGGGGGGGGCCCGGCACAGCCCCCGGGACGACCCACGGCACCGTCCACCACCACATGCCC
>JBJKRZ010000002.1:0-3350 GCA_046704365.1 Acidimicrobiales bacterium
CGGTCGCGATCGCCCCCGCAGCCGAACACGAGCAGCACCCGACCTCGACCGGCGAGCGACCGGGCGCTGTGCAGGGCGGCGCGCAGCGCTTCGGGGGTGTGGGCGTAGTCCACCACCACGTGGAACGGAGCAGCGCCTGACAGGACTTCGAATCGGCCGGGCACGGGACCGGCGGCCTCGAGGCCGGCCACCACCTCTTCGTCGGGGACCCCCAACACCGAGGCGGCGGTGGCGGCGGCCACGGCGTTGTCCACGTGGTAGCGCCCGGCGAGGCCGAGGGTCACCTGGCGGCCCCGCCATCGGAACACGCTGTGCGTGGGCGACACTTCGATCTCGGTCACCTCCGACACCGAGAAGGGCACGAGAGGGATGGCCGGCGACTCGAGCAGGCGCCGGCCCCAAGGGTCGTCGGCGTTCACCACCCCCAGCGCCGCCCGTCCCGGTCGGAAGAGCGACGCCTTGGCGGCGAAGTAGTCCTCCAGGGAGCCGTGGAAGTCCAGGTGGTCATGGCTCAGGTTGGTGAACACCGCCACTTGGAACTCGATCCCCTCCACTCTCGACTCGGCCAATGCGTGCGAGGACACCTCCATCGAGACCGCACCCTTGCCGCTGTCGCGCGCATCGGCGAGCATGCGTTGCAGCTCGGGGGCCTCGGGAGTGGTGAGCCGCCCGTCGAGGGTACCGATCACGCGGCATCCGAGGCCGTGCGCTTCGAGGATGGACGCCACCAGGCGCGTCACCGTCGTCTTTCCGTTGGTGCCCGTCACCCCCACGGTGACCAGCGAGCGCGCCGGGTCGTCGTAGAAGGTGCGCGACAACCGAGCCATGGCATGTCGCACGGTGCCGCCCGCCACTTTGGCCTGAGGCACCGAAACCGGCAACAGGCGCTCCACCAGCAGCCCTACCGCTCCTCGTTCCAGGGCAGCGCCGGCGAAGTCGTGGCCGTCGTGGCTCAGCCCCGGCACGCAGCAGAACAACGCCCCCTGCTCCACCCGGTTGCTGTCGAGCGCGACGGAGCGAACCTCGACGGCGGAGAGCTCACCGCTGCTCTCCACCACGTCAACACCCTCGAGCAGCCGGTCCATGCGCACAGTGCGGTCCCTGTCGCGCCGTCACGGCGAGCCCGTGACCTTGCCCGGCGCGGTTGGCCGATCGTAGCGGTGTCGCTCCCGCCACCTGCTCAGCTGCTGGTCGCCGGAGGTGGGATGCCGTAACGGTGCAGCGCGTAGCTCATGATCTGGGAGAACACCGGCGCCGCCACGGACCCGCCGTAGATGCCCGTCGGCTGGTCGAGCACCACGACCGCCGACAGGACGGGGGCCTGGGCCGGGGCGAAACCGGCGAACGTGGCCATGTAGGCGCCCGGGACATAGCCGCCCTTGCTGGGGATCTGCGACGTGCCGGTCTTGCCGGCCACCGTGTAGCCGGGCACGGCGGCATCGGGGGCCGTGCCGCCTTGGGTGACCACCTGCTCCATCATGGCGGTGAGCTCCGAGGCAACCTCAGTTGAGAACACCCGGTGCTTGGCCGCCGGCTTCTCGGCCCCGAGTGAGCCGTCGGCGCCGACAGTGGCCTTCACCAGCCGCGGCGAGACGAAGACGCCACGGTCGGCCACAGCGTTCACCATGTCGAGCACCTGCTGGGCGGTCACGGCGTCGTCCTGGCCGATGGGCGTCGACCCGATCGCCGACCCCGACCATGTCGCCGGGTTCAGGTTCACGAGGCCTGGAGACTCGCCGGGGAAGCCGAGGCCCGTCGTGCGGCCGAAGCCGAGCTTGGCGATCTGTGCCGCCAGGCGGTCCTTGCCGAGAATCTGGGCGATCTGGATCGTCCCCAGGTTGGAGGACTGGGCCAGGATCTGGGTGGCGCTCATCTGGACGGTGCCATGGCTCTCGGCGTCGTGGAACACCCAGCCGTCGAGGGTGAGGCTGGGCGGAACGGTGAACTCCTGTTGGGGGGTGATGAGCCCGTCCTGCAGGGCGGCCGAGAAGGTGTTGATCTTGAACACCGATCCCGGCTCGTAGACCGACGTCAAGGCGAGGTTCTGCGACGACGCATGCACCGTGCCGGTGGTCGGATTGGCGACGACGTTCACCATGGCCAGGATGTCGCCGGTACGGGTGTCCATGACCACCGCCGTACCGCTCTTGGCGTGGTTGGAAGCCACCTCTTTGCTCAGCGCCTGCTCGGCTTCATACTGCAGCGGCTCGTCGATAGTGAGCTCGAGCCCGGTGCCGGCGACGGCCGCCCTGCCTTGCGCCGCACCCGGGAAGGGCACGCCGTCGGGCGTCATCTGGAGCATCTCGGTCCCCGACTTCCCCCCCAGCAGTGCGTTGTACTGGTACTCCAGGCCGGCGTCGCCGGCCTGCGCCGCGTTCACCGATCCGATCACCGCCTGCATCAGCGAGCCCACCGGGTCGAGGCGCCGGGTGGAGGGCAGCAGGTTGATCCCGGCCAGGTTGAGTGCCCCGACTCGCTTGGAGGTGGCGGTGTCGATCTGCTTGGCCAGCACCACGTAGCCGCTGTGCTTGGAAAGGTCGGCCACGAGCGTGGCGGTGCTCATGTTCAACACCGGTGCCAGGGCGTCGGCCTCGGGAACCGGGTGGGTGATGAGCTCGGGGTCGGCCACCACTGTCGATGTCGGCACCGACACGGCGAGCACGGCGCCGTCGCGGTCGTAGATGGTTCCGCGCTGGGCGGGCACGCGCACCGTCGACGTCACCTCGGCGGTGCTGATGGCCGAATAGCGGCCTCCTGAGAGCACTTGGACCCCCACCAGGCGAAGGGCCAGGATGCTGAAGCAGGCGAGGAGGACGAGGCGCATGGTGCGCAGTCGCTTCCCCGGGGCGCCCGCCGTGACGGTCCCGGGCGCCGGGGAGGGACGGCGGCGCGTCGGGTGACGATGCTCGAAACCGCGCTGGCGGGGGCGTGCCCCGGTGGCGGTGGGCGCTCTCACCGCCCCGAGTTGCTCCCGGACGAGGTGTTGGACGACGTGGTGCTGGACGACGTGGTGCTGGGCGAGGTGGTGGTGACACTGGGCTGAGAGCTGGGGGTCGAGCCTGTCGCGGCCGAGCTGCCGGCGGGCGCCAGAGGCAGGTCCGTGACCTGGCTCGGGACGCTCAAGCCCTGGTTCTCGGCCCGCGACACCACCTGCGACGGCGAGCCCATCTGCGCCACCTGCACCTCGAGGTTCTGCTCCTCGACCTGGGCGGTGCTCAGCTGTCCTTGGAGGTGAGCCAGCCTGACCTGGCCCTGCACCAGGTAGGCGTGGGCGGCACCGGCCACCAGCAGGCTGGCCGTCGCCGTCGCCACGGCGAGCACCACCGGCCGGCGACGCGTCGAAGGAGGGG
>JBJKRZ010000003.1:0-3672 GCA_046704365.1 Acidimicrobiales bacterium
GTGACGGTGCTGCGACCGGCGGCGGCCACGGATCAGGCCCTGACGGCCTGGCCGCGCCCGAGCGCTGTGCCCGCCGGCGATACGGCGGGACCGGCTATCGGCTCTCCTCCCGGAGCTCCAGCGGCGCCCACGGGCACGGCGCCGTCTGCCGGGCCGGCGCGCCCTGCGGGCCCGAGCGAGGCGAAGCGAGTTCGGAACATGCGCACCACGCTGGGAACGGTGCCGTCGGGGTTCAACCCGATGCCGATGCCGGCAAGACCGGTGAGGGCGTACTGCAGGTTGGGGATGGAAGGGAACGCCGCCTGCAGCTTGGTGCCCACCAGGGCGTAGGAGACGCCACCGAGCAACGCACCGCTGGTGGTGGCCATGCCGAAGATGACGGCCAAGAGGAGGATGGGAAGGCTCTGCTCGGCGGCGAAGTCGATGGCGCCTGGTTGGGTGATCATGGCGCCGAAGAGGGCCCCGCCCAGGCCGGCGATGGCGGCCGACATGCTGAACACCGCCAGCTTGGTGCGCGTGAGGCTCGCCCCCAACGTGGCGCAGGCCGCCTCGGAGTCCTTCATGGCAAGAAGCAGCCGCCCGAACGGTCCTCGCCTCAGGGCCAGCAGTCCCACGGCCAGCAGGACGAAGATCACGGTGAGGAACACCGTGAACGACGAGTCGGAGTTGAAGTGCAGCCCGAATATGCCGGGGCGGTTCACGTGGATGGTGCCGCCGTAGGTGAAGGCCACCGAGGTGGGGAAGAACATGTTGTCCATGATGAAGGCGAAGGCGAAGGTGGCGAGCGCCAGGTACAGGCCACGCAGGCGCAGCGCGGGCAGGGCGACGATCGCCCCCACGGCGCCGGCCAGGCCGATGGCGGCCAGAAGTCCCAAAAAGGACCCACCACCCACGTGGGCCATGGCGAAGGCGCCCAGCCCGGCGAAGGTCATCTGGCACAGCGACACCTGTCCGCCCCATCCGGCCAGCGGTACCAGCGACAGCACGACGATGCCCAGGGCCACGCCTTCACCGACGTCCACGATGTCGCCGGCGGACAGGAAGCTCATGGCCAGTGCCATGGCCACCACCACGGCCACGCCCGTCGACACCGACTTCCACAGCGAAGGCACGCCCACCGACTCGCGCCACGCCCGCAGCTGCAGGCCCTCGATCGTGCCTTGGCGCATCACGAGCAGGACGACGAAGAGCATGATCACCGGCAGCGACAGGCGCAGACCGGCGATGGGGGTGGAGTTGAAGAACGAGTTCTGCGGCAGGTACCCGACCAGGTACGAGTAGCTGAGCCCCAGGACCATCGCCCCCACAAAAGTGAGGGGCAGGCTCCTCAGCCGTCCCATGATGGCCGCCCCGTAGGCGTAGATGACCAGAAAGGTGAGGGCCAGCACCGACAGGTCGTCGAGGATGGGGGCGATGAGGATGCCGGCCAGGGCGCCCGTGGCCGCCCCCAGCGCCCAGCTGAAGGTCCCCAACCAGGCGGGCCGGGCGCCGTTGAGCGCCGCCAGGTCGCGGTTGTCCACCACCGCCCGCATGGCGATGCCCACCCTGGTCCGGTACAGCAGCAGGCGCAGGAACAGCGCCACGGCGCCGGCCATCAGGATGGTGATCGTCTCGTGCCAGGTGATGAACACCTTGGACGTGAGGTGCCAGCCGCTGTGGCCGAAGAAGGAGGGGGCGGCGCGGACGTTGCCGCCCCAGGCCCAGCCGGCCACGAACAGCAGCAGCACCAGCAGGGCGATGGTGACCACCAGGGTGATGGCCAGTCCCTGGCCGCCCGTGCGCCTGATGAGCCCCACCTCGACGATGGCGCCCCCGATGGGGGCGAGCACGAGCACGACCACCAGGGCAGCCAGCAGGATGGGCCAGTGCCAGACGGTCACGAGCTGCCAGTACATGTAGGCGAACACCATGCCGATGGCGCCCTGGGCGATGTTGAACACGCCCGAGGTGACATAGGTCACCACCAGGCCGCTGGCGGCGATGGCGTAGGCGGCCCCGGTGACCACCCCGATAACGGTGAAGTTGAGGAACTCGTTCACGTGTCTCCCCGCAACCGCCCGTCAGGCGGTCAGCGCACCAGCAGTGGCATCAGTAGCGACATGGGTAGGGGCATCAGTAGTGGTTCACGCCCCCGGAGTTGCAGTCGTAGGTGTTGGGGCCGGGGGGATAGACGCGGGTGAAGCCGTTGCCCGACGAATTGATCTTGAAGTACGAGAAGCAGTGGCTCGGGATCTTGCTGCCGAAGTCCTCCGGGGGCTGGACGGTGTCGAGGCTGGGCAGGGTGTGGATCTGGGCCAGTTGCTGGAGCAGGGCGGCGCGTGTGAGGTGTGGCCCCACCGCCTCGGCAGCCTGCAGGAACACGAGCCCCGCCGACCAGGCGAACTCGGCGAAGATGTCGTGGGTGAAGTTGGGGGCCACCCGGTTCATCCACGACATGAACAGCTGCATGCCGGGGTTGGACGACGCCTCCTCGTAGGGGGCCGTGGCCATGAGCACGAGATTGCCGTTGGCGGTGCCGTTGGTCTCCTGCAGAAAGGCCGGCGTGTACATCTCGGCGAACCAGTCGACCACCTGGGGGGTGAAGTTGGCCTGCTGCATTGCCTGGGAGAGCCGGGCGGCGGAGTTGTCGTCGGAGTACTCGGTGACGTACTGCACGCCCTTTTGCTCCATGGCTTGGACGTAGGGGGCGTAGTTGGGCTCGGTGGGCGACACCGCCTGCTGGTAGATGTAGTTGAAGCCCACCGAGGAGTACGTGGTCATCTCGGCCTGCGCCTGCTCCTGGGTGGCCGGCACGTTCAGGTAGATCATCGCCGCGTGTGTGACGGCGTTGGGGTACTGGCTCTTCAGCCACACCGCCGGACCGGTCGGCCAGTAGTGCGAGTTGCCGGGGCTGGCGCCGTAGATGTCGGCCACGTTGCCCGCTGCGTGGGTGGACACCTCGGCGGCCACGTCGGGGATGCCGCAGGACTGCACGGCCGAGGCGCTGCCGTCGTCGAACCCAGAGGCGTTGCCCAGCATGGCGAAATCGCTCGAGCACGCCTGCTCGGCATCGGAGTAGTTGCCCGAGGAGGTGTTGCCGTCGTCGAAGGCCTGCACCTTGAGCTGGCGCCCGCAGATGCCGCCCTGGCTGTTCACGTAGGCGGCGAAGGCCTCGGTGGCCTGCTGGGCGCTCTTGGTGAGGCCGGGGGCCACGCCGGTGATGCTGGCGATGTTGCCCACCAGGATCTGGTTGGCGGTGACGCCGGTGTCGGTGGCCCCGCCGTTGTTGGCTGACGTGACCCCGGCGCACGGACCCCCCGAGCCCCCCGAGCCACCTGAGCCACCTGATGTCGAACCGCCCGAGGCGCCCGAGCCACCTGATGTCGAACCGCCCGAGCCGCCCGAGCCGCCCGAGGACGAGCTCGCGCCCGTGCTGTTCGTGCCCGCCGAGCCGCCCGAAGAAGTCGTGCCCGTGGTGTTGTGGCTGGCCCCCTCGGCGAGGACGAGCGCCTGGCCGGTCAGTCTCGAGCCGCAGGCGCTGCCCACGAGCGACACGGCCACGAGCAGCACGGCCAACCGGCCCCGCCCGAGCCCTCTGGGCGCCCTCACTGCCAGCCTCCCCATCCTGCCCCCGAGGGGGGAGGCGGGGAGGGCGGGGGCGGGGGCGGGGTGCCCAGGGGGCTGGGGTTGGTG
>JBJKRZ010000004.1:0-5617 GCA_046704365.1 Acidimicrobiales bacterium
CTGCTGAGGTGATCCGGTCGTGTTCCACGAGCACCCGCAGCGGCGCGCCGGCGGCGACCAGGTGGCGCTGGCCCACCACGTCGTCGAGGGTGCCCGGCCGGAGGCGGGTGGCGAGCGGCGCCCGCGCTGCAAGGCGTTCGGCGGCGGCCGCCGAGAACAGGTCGCTCTCGCCCGGAGCACCGGGCGAGCGGCGTGAGGCGCCTGCTCCTGTCACGGCGGCCCGTCCTATCGGGTAGGTGGGGCGGGCGGGGGGAGTCCCAACGCCCGCAGCTCGGCCTCCCCCAGGGCCTTGGGCGCCCCCGTCATGGGATCGGTCCCGGACTGGGTCTTGGGGAAGGCGATCACCTCGCGGATGTTCTCCTCGGCGGCGAGCAGCGCCGCGAAGCGGTCGACGCCGATGGCGAAGCCGCCGTGGGGCGGCGCCCCGTAGCGGAACGCCCCCAGTAAGAACCCGAAGCGCGCCTCGGCGTCCGCCGGCGAGATGCCCAGGGCGTCGAACACCTTGCGCTGGATGTCCTCCCGGTGGATACGGATCGAGCCCGACCCCAGCTCCCACCCGTTGAGCACCAGGTCGTAGGCCTGGGAACGCACCGCCAGGGGCTCACTATCGAGCAGGGACAGGTCGTCGGGATGGGGCATGGTGAAGGGGTGATGGGCGGCCTGGGGCCGGCCCGCTTCGTCGACGCCGTCGAACATGGGGAAGTCGGTCACCCAGCACAAGCGCCGTCCCCCCTCCCCTGTGGCCGGCCGGCCCAGCTCCAGGCGCAGCTGCCCCAGCACCTCGCAGGCGGTGCGCCACTCGTCGGCCACCACCAGTACCAGGTCGCTTGCGACGGCGTCGGTGGCCGACACCATGGCCCCCTGGCGCTCGGGGTCGAGGAACTTGGCCAAGGGCGAGTCGAGGGCGCCGCCCTCGCCCACCTTGAACCACGCCAGGCCGCCGGCGCCGAGCTCCTTGGCTCGGCTCACGAGGGCGTCGAGGCGCCCCCTGCCCAGTGACGCCCCCCCGCCCAAGACGAGGGCCCGCACCGAGGGGGCGTTTAGCGCCCTGGCGTCGGTGCCGGCCATGACGCCCGACAGGTCGACGATCTCCATGGCGAAGCGCAGGTCGGGCTTGTCGGTCCCGAAGCGCTCCAGGGCCTCGTGCCAGGTGAGCCAGCTGATGTCCCCGGGACGCTCGCCCACAGCGGCTTCGGTGGCGTCGAGGACCGCTTCAGTGACCGCCTGCTGGACGTCGGCCTGCGTGGCGAAAGACATCTCCACGTCGAGCTGGGTGAATTCGAACTGGCGGTCGGCGCGCGGGTCCTCGTCGCGCAGGCATCGGGCGATCTGGAAGTAGCGGTCCATGCCCGCCACCATGAGCAGCTGCTTGGCGATCTGGGGGCTCTGGGGCAACACGTAGAACTCGCCCTTGTGCAGCCGGGAGGGCACGGCGAACTCCCGGGCACCCTCGGGGGTGGGCGTCCACAGAAGCGGCGTCTCCACCTCGCAGAAGCCCTGGCGGACCATGGCGGCGCGCAACGCCTCGTTGACCCGGGCCCGCAGGCGCAGGTTGGCCTGCATGCGGGGCCGGCGGATGTCGACGTAGCGGTAGCGCAGCCGCACCGCCTCATCTGCTTCGGCCCGGTCGTCCGCCACGAAGGGCGGAGGCTCGGCCCGGGCCAGGACCTCCACGGTGCAGTCGGCCAGCTCCACCTCGCCGGTGTCCAGCTCGGAGTTCTCGGTGCCCGCCGGGCGGCGTCGCACCGTGCCCTTCACCTGCAGGACCCACTCGCTGCGAGCTTCCACCGACCCGTCCACCACGCACTGGACGAGCCCGCTGTAGTCGCGCAGGTCGACGAAGGCCAGGTGCTCGCCGTGCTGGCGCCGCCGGGCCACCCACCCGCACAGCACGACCTGCTCGCCGCCGTGGCCGGCGCGCAGCTCCCCGCACAGGTGCGTGCGCATGGAGGTGGCCCCCACGGCCACGGCGTCACTCATGGACCGTCCTCCTGTGCTCCCAGCTCGTCCACTCCCAGCTCCGACACCAGCTCCGCCACAACGGCGCCGCGCCCCACCTCGCGCTGCGGCGCGCCGCGGCGCAGGTCCTTCACCTGCACCTTCCCGCTGTCGCGCTCGGCTGGTCCCACCACCAGCGCCACCCGGGCCCCACTTTTGTCGGCCAGCTTCATCTGCGCTTTCATCGAGCGGCCGTCGAAACCCCGCTCGGCCGCCAGCCCCGCCCGGCGCAGCTCGTCGGTGAGCTGGCGCGCCTCGGCCCCGCCGGTCAGGTCCACGACGAAGACGTCGGGCCCCGGGGCCGAGAAGCCGAACACGCCCTCGGCGTCGCAGGCGAGCAGCAGCCGCTCGATGCCGATGCCGAAGCCGATGCCCGGGGCGGGCTCCCCACCGATGGCCTCGGACAGCCCGTCGTAGCGACCGCCGCCCCCCACGGCGTTCTGGGCGGACTCGAGGGCGCTGTCGGCGAACTCGAAGGTGGTCCGGGTGTAGTAGTCGAGGCCGCGCACCAGGCGGGGGTCGAGCCCGTGCTCGACGCCGAGCGCTTCGAGCCCCGCCCGCACGCGTGCGAAGTGGGCGGCACAGGCTTCGTCGAGGAAGTCCACCGTGCGCGGCGCCTCGGCGGTGACCTTGCGGCACTCCGGCCGCTTGCAGTCGAGGACCCGTAAGGGGTTGGCGGCGAAGCGCTCCCGGTGCTCTTCGCACAACTCGGCGGCGTGCTCCTCCAAAAAGGCGAGCAGAGCGGCCACATGGGCAGGCCGGCAGGCGGCGCATCCCATGGAGTTGACCGACAGCTCCACGTGGCGCAGTCCCAGCTCGTCGTAGAAGCGGGCGGCCAGTGCGATCACCTCGACGTCGAGATCGGGGTCGTCGCTGCCCAGCGCCTCCACCCCCAGCTGGTGGTGCTGGCGGTAGCGGCCGGCCTGGGGCCGCTCGTAGCGGAACATGGGGGTCACGTACCAGGCCTTCCAGGGCACCGGGGGGTGGTGCTGCACGAAGGCCCGCACCACGGGGGCGGTGCCCTCGGGCCGCAGCGCCAGGTGCCGCCCACCGCGATCGGTGAGCTCGTACATCTCCTTGGTCACCACGTCACTGGCCTCGCCCACACCGCGGCGGAACAGGCGAGCCTCCTCGAGCACGGGGGTGAGCACCAGGCCGTAGCCGGCGCCCCGGGCCCGGCGGGCGAAGCGGGCCACGAGCTGCTCCCAGCGGGCCGACTCCGGCCACAGCACGTCACGCGTGCCGGTGGGGGCGCGCAGGGGCGCCGGGCGCTCTTGCTCCTCGGTCATGGCCTCAGCCCTTGCGGCCGGGAAGCGTGCGGTAGGCGTCGAACACGCCGTCGAGCTGCTTGAGCGAGCTGAGCAGCGAGTCCAGGTGCCCCGGGTCGGCCAGCTCTACGTCGAAGTGCATACGGCTGACCCGGTCGGGAGCCGTGTGGCTGGAGGAGGCCACGATGTTGAGATGGTGCTCGGACACGAGCCGGGTGACGTCGGCCAACAGCCGTGAGCGGTCGAAGGCCAGGACCTCCACCGAGGCGACGAAAACGGTGGCACCGTCGCGGTTCCACTCCACCTCGATGAGCCGCTCCTTCTCGGCGACGGCCAACGTGCCGGCATTGGCACAGTCGGTCCGGTGCACGCTCACCCCCCGGCCACGGGTCACGAAGCCCACGATCTGGTCGCCCGGCACAGGCGTGCAGCAGCGGCTCAGGCGGACCACCACGTCGTCGAGGCCCTCCACGTACACCCCGGCGCTGGCGCCCCGGCGCTGGCGCGAGCGCACACCGGGGCTCACCGTGGTGGGCAGCTGCTCCTCGTGGCCGCCGCCTTGGAGCTCGCGGGCCAGGCGCTGGGCAACCGAGCGAGCCGACACGTTGCCGTCGCCGATGGCGGCGTGCAGGGCGTCCAGCTCGGCGTAGTTCATGGTGGAGGCCAGTGCCTCCAAGGTGTCGGAGGTGGCCAGCTTCTGCAGGGGCAGGCCTTCGCGGCGCAGGGCCTTGGCCAGCTCCTCGCGCCCGGTCTCGATGGCATCCTCGCGCCGCTCGCGGCTGAACCACTGGCGGATCTTGTTGCGGGCCCGGGGCGAACGGACGAGCTGCAGCCAGTCGCGCGAGGGACCAGCCGAAGGGACCTTGGAGGTGATGATCTCCACGGTGTCGGCCGATTGGAGCTTGGTGTCGAGGGGCACGAGCCGGCCGTTCACCTTGGCGCCGATGCAGCGGTGGCCCACCTCGGTGTGGATGGAGTAGGCGAAGTCGATGGGCGTGGCGCCGGCGGCCAGGGCGATGACCTTGCCCTTGGGGGTGAAGACGTAGACCTCGTCCTGCTCGAGGTCCAGCTTGAGCGCTTCGAGGAACTCGAGGGGATCGATGGTGTCGGCCTGCCAGTCGACGATGCGCTGCAACCACGCCATCTCGGCGGTGGTGGTGCCGGCCTTGCCGTCGCGCGACTGCTCCTTGTAGCCCCAGTGGGCGGCGATGCCGTACTCGGCGCGCCGGTGCATCTCGTGCGTGCGGATCTGGACCTCGATGGGCTTGCCCTCCAGCCCGATGACCGTGGTGTGCAGGGACTGGTACAGGTTGAACTTGGGGCTGTTGATGTAGTCCTTGAACCGGCCCTGCACCGGGCTCCAGATGGCGTGGATGGAACCCAGGGCGGCCCAGCAGTCCTTCTCCGAGTCGACGATCACGCGCAGCCCCACCAAATCGTGGATCTCGGCGAATTCCTTGCCCCGCACCACCATCTTCTCGTAGATGCTCCACAGGTGCTTGGGGCGTCCGGTCACCTCGGCGACGACCCCCGAAGCGGCCAGGCGCTCGCGCACGGCCACCAGGACCCGTGCCAGGTACTCGTCGCGCTCGGGGGCGCGGCTGGCCACCATCTGCTCGATCTCGGCGTAACGCTTGGGGTGCAAGGTGGCGAAAGCCAGGTCCTCCAGCTGCCACTTGAGCTCTTGGATGCCGAGCCGGTGGGCGAGCGGTGCGTAGATGTCGAGTGTCTCCTGTGCCGTGCGCCGCTGCTTCCACTCGGGCATGACGGCGATGGTCCGCATGTTGTGGAGCCGGTCCGCCAGCTTGATGACGAGCACCCGCCAGTCGTTGGCCATGGCCACGAGCATCTTGCGCACGGTGGCCGCCTGCTGGGCCTCCTTGGACTCGAATTGCAGGCGGTCGAGCTTCGTCACGCCGTCCACGATGGCGGCCACCTCGGGGCCGAAGCGACGAGCCACCTCCTCCAGGTCGAGGCCGGTGTCCTCCACGGCGTCGTGCAACAGCGCCGCCGCCACCGACAGGGCGTCCAGCCCCAGCTCGGCCACCACGGTGGCCACCGCCACCGGGTGGGTGATGTAGGGCTCTCCGCTCTGGCGCAGCTGGTGGCGGTGGGCGGTCTCGGCCACCCGGCCCGCTTCCACGATGAGCTCGCGTTCCTCGGCGGGGGCTTCGGGGTGGCGGGTGTCGTAGCGCGCCAACACGGTCCCCACCAGCTCGTCGAGCACGGTGGGGCGCCGGTAGGGCGCCGACTGACGCTCCAGCGTCACCATGGCGTTCACGGTACCTGGCGCCGTCGCCATCCACCGTCCTTCACTGCCGGATCCCCGTGCGCCTCGGGCACCGGCGTCG
>JBJKRZ010000005.1:0-6029 GCA_046704365.1 Acidimicrobiales bacterium
ACCTGACCGAGGCCATGCTGCGCCAAGGGGCGCTCGCCGTGACCCGGGCCGGCGTGAGCGGTATCGCCCTCGTCCTGGGGCGCGGCGAGCAGCTGCCGTTCCCCGACGACAGTTTCGACGCCGTGAGCTTCAGCTACCTGTTGCGCTACGTGGAGGACCCCGCCGCCGCGGTCAGGGAGCTGGCGCGGGTGCTGCGCCCCGGCGGCACCCTCGCCAATCTGGAGTTCCTGGTGCCGGCCAATCCGTTCTGGCGTTTCTGGTGGTGGCTCTACACCCGGGCGGTGCTGCCCGTGGCCGGGCTGGCGACGGGGGGACGGGAGTGGATGCGCGTGGGACGCTTCCTCGGGCCCTCGATCAGCGGGCACTACCGCCGCTTCTCCCTGGACCAGACGGTGTCGGTTTGGGAGGCGGCGGGCCTTCTCGACGTCACCGTGCGCCCCATGAGCCTGGGCGGGGGACTGGTGATGTGGGGACGGCGCCGAGGGGCCGCCCCATGACGCTGCAGCGGCCTGCCTTCTACGCGGCCCGCCGGGGACGCTGGGGCGACTGCTGGACGCTCCTGCACCCGCCCTACACGGCCTGGCACCTCTCCTACGTCGTGATCGGGGCCACCCTGGCGCCACACGTGGACGCCGTGCGACTGGGCGGCACGCTGCTCGCCTTCTTCCTGGCCGTGGGGATCGCCGCCCACGCTCTCGACGAGCTGCACGGCCGGCCCCTGCGCACCGGCCTCCCGTCGTCGCTGCTCGTGGCGGCAACGGCCCTCTCGCTGGCGGGCGCCCTGTCCATCGGCATCGTGGGCGCCCTCCAAATCGGCCCCAGCCTCGTGGCGTTCCTCGTGGTGGGGCCGGTGCTGGTGGTGGCCTACAACGCCGAGCTCTTCGGCGGGCTGGTGCACACCGACACGGGCTTCGCCGCCGCCTGGGGGGCCTTTCCGGTGCTCACCGCCTACGTGGCCCAGGCGCAGGCACTCTCGCTGGGCGTCGTGCTCGCCGCCGCTGGCGCCTTTGCCCTGTCCTTCGCCCAGCGCTCGCTCAGCACCCCGGCTCGCCGCCTGCGCCGCTCGGTGCAGAGCGTGACCGGCTCGATGGTCATGGCCGACGGCACCACGGAGCCGGTCGACGCCCGCTCGCTCCTGGCCCCGCCGGAGCGGGCGCTCCGAGCACTGTCGTGGACGGCGGTGGCTCTCGCTGCCGCCCTCGCCGTGACCCGCCTGGGCTAAAGGTTGGGTCGCCCTCGGGTCAGGGTCGACCGCCGGGCGCCAGCCCCGAGCGCAGGTGCCGACGGAAACCGGCCACGGTCATCTCCACCACGCGGTCGTGGCCCCAGCGCAACAGCGGCGCCGCCACCCTGGCCGCCAGGCGCATGGAGCGCTGCATCATCTCGATGCGCCAGGCCACCTCGGCGCTCGTGCCGTCGCCGTCGGGACGCAGCTCCAGGAAGGCGCTGCCCTCGAGATCGCCAGCCACCACGGCGTCGATGCGCCTCGGCCGCTCGCAGCGCTCGAGACGGACCGTCACCCGCATCCGGTACGGCACCGGCGGCGACACGAGCCCCGACAGCACCGCTCCGTCGACCAGCCCGTCCCCGTCGACGCTGAACTCGCCCAGCCACCCCCACCACGCCTCGAAGCGCCGCGGCTCCGACAGCGCCTCCCACACCGCCGCCGGGGGGGCGGCCAGGAAGAAGCGCTGGCGGTAGTCGATGACGGTGGGTGGCGTCGGCACCGCCGACCCAGGCTACGAGCTCGCCGTCAGCGGGCCGGGGGGACGTAGGTGGGCGTCAGCTCGTCCCCGTCCTGGGAAGGAGGGTAGGAGTTCCGGGTGGGGGGCGGGTAGGGCTGGGGGGCGTAGGCCACCGTCCCGAGCAGGGCGTTCACCACGGCCGACTCCGTCGCCTCCACGTCGGTGGGGGTCACGGGGGGACTGAGGACCGGTGGCGTGGCCGCGACTTTGCCGTTGAAGGCGGCAGTGAGATCGCCGGTCACGCTCTGGCGCCACGGCGACAGGTTGGGCAGCTCGATGTCGTGACCCTGGGCCCCGAAGACCTTGGCGATGAACCGGTTGATCGAGGTGTGGTCGAAGGTGCCGGCCGGATCGAGCGCCACCTGGCCTTGGCTGTTCGGATGATACGGCGAGCAGACGTAGCCGCCTTGGCTGAACGGCGACACCACGAGGCACGGGGTGCGGAACCCCAGCCCCACCGGCCCGTTCTCGTAGGCGCCGCCACCAGGGCCCCCCGCTGTGGTGTTGCCCGGCGTCCCGTCTCCCCACCATTCCTTGCGGTTCGCCGTATGGGCGGTGATGTCGGCGTACGACGGGGTGGGTGGGGGCACGTGGTCGAACCAGCCGCCGTTCTCGTCGTAGACGACGAAGAGCACGGTCTGCTCCCAGAGGCATCGGTTGGAGCTGAGGGTGGTGAGGATCTGGTACACGAGGTTCTCGCCCTGGCTGGGCGGGGCCGCCGGGTGCTCGCAGGCGTTGGCGGGCGGAAGGATCCACGACACCTGCGGCAACTCGCCGGACGCCACGTCGGCGGCGAAGTTGGCCGGGTACTGCCATCCGAAGGCGTTCAGCGCCAGCTCGGGATCGCTGTGGTACTGGGAGAAATAGGGCAGCACGTTGAAAAGCAGCTGGGCAGTGGGGTCGCCGTACACCTTCCAGCAGACGCCGGCCTCGTCGAGGGCTTCAGGCATGGTCTTCCACGAGAACTTGCCGAACTCCTCGGGCCGCGTCTGCACCAGCGTGGTGAGGAGCGGGCCGTTGGTCTCGCCGATGCCGACCGTGTTGGACATGAGCATGAGCCGATTGGGGTCGGTCGGGCCGAGCACCGAGCAGAAGTAGCCGTCGCAAACGGTGAAGGCGTCGGCCAGGGCGTGGTAGAAGGCCAGGTCCGGAAGGGCCAGGTATCCCATGGTCATGTAGCCGTCGTTGGCCGGCGCCGAGCTGCCGAGGGGGAAGGAGTTGAGGTCCTCCGGGGCGTCGGGCTCGCTCGTCGCGAAGGCGCCCGCATGGGCCATGAACCACTGGTCCATGGCGCCGCCGTTCCAGGCCAGGTGCTGGGTGCCCCACTCATGGCTGATGTCGTTGGTGGTCTGGCCGTTCTCGGTGGGCGGGTTGGTGAGGAGCTGCCACGGTTCGAGCAGGGCGTTGCCGTTCCTCGTGGGCCCGGTCCACCCGGGCAGGGCGGCGAGCGGACCGGCCTGCTGGAACGGTGTGGCGTTGGGCAGGCCCGTGGCGTACTTGCCGGCGTTGGGGTCGCCGAAGCCCGCCACCGAGCGCAATGTCCCGAAGTAATGGTCGAAGGACCGGTTCTCCTGCATGAGGATCACGACGTGCTTGACCTGCTCGGCCTCGAACGCCGCCGGTGCGGCGTTCCTCAGGCGCTCGATCAGACGGCTCTGGGCGGGGCGCAGCAGCGTGCCGGCCCCCACCCCGGCCATGCCTGCCGCCGCCCCCGCCTTGAGCAGCTGACGCCGTGAGATCAGCCGCTGGCGGCCGCCGCTAGGGCCGCGGTCGTTCGTGACGCCCATGGACTCGTTCCTCCCGCCTGTTCTCACCGTCCCACCGGGCCGGCACGGTGGCACAGGGGTAACGAGCGGCACGGCCGCACCTTCCGGAGCGGTGCCCACCAGGGCATGCTCCGGCCCGGGTCGGGGAGGGTCAGCTCGGCAGCGGCCGGTTGGGGTACAAGCTCCGGCACGACAGGCACCAGCGCTCCACGTCCTCGAGGACGCGCTCGCCCACCACCTGGCCGCGCCCATCGGTCTCCAGGTAGACGCGACGGACCGCGACGAGCTCGTCGTCCCCTTCGTCCGCCCCGCAGCTCTCGCATCGCCCCGTCGTCATCGCCGGCTTTGGGGTGGGCACGCGCAGACGGTACACTCGGGAGCCGAGTCCCGACGCCGCCGGCAGCCTTCAGTGCGCTGGACGGCAAAGGAGGCCGACATGCCCGGCAGCGTCACCGTCCCCGACGTCCGTGCGCGCAAGCGCGCCCGTGGCGCCCAGCCCCTCGTGATGGTCACCGCCTACGACACCCCCGGGGCCCGCATCGCCGACGCCGCCGGCGTGGACGTCATCCTGGTGGGCGACTCGGTAGCCAACAACGTCCTCGGCCATGGCGACACCTTGCAGGTGGACGTGGGGGTGATGGCCCATCACGTGGGAGCGGTGGCCCGGGCCGGGCCCCGGGCGCTGGTGGTGGGGGACATGCCCTGGATGAGCTATCACCTGTCGGTCGAGGACACGCTGCGCAACGGGGCCGCCCTCGTGCGCGCCGGGGCCGAAGCGCTCAAGCTCGAGGGGGGACACCGGCGGGTGCCCGTCATCGAGGCCCTGGTGTCGGCCGAGATCCCGGTCATGGGCCATCTCGGGCTCACCCCCCAGTCGGTGCACGCCATGGGCGGCTACAAGGTGCAGGCCAGGGAGACGGCGGCGGCCGAGGCTTTGGTGCACGACGCCGAGGCACTGGCGGCGGCCGGGGTATTCGCCATCGTCCTCGAAGGCGTGCCCGACGTGGTGGCCGACACGGTGACGGCCTCGGTGGAGGTCCCCACCATCGGCATCGGCGCCGGCCCCGGCTGCGACGGCCAGGTCTTGGTCTTCCATGACCTGCTGGGCCTGGGCGGGGGCACCTACCCCAAGTTCGTGCGCCGCTACGCCGAGCTGGGCGCCGCCGCCACCGAAGCCATGGCCCGCTGGGCGGCCGACGTGCGATCGGGGGCGTTCCCCTCGGAGGCCGAGACCTACCACCTGCCGGGCAGCGGGTGACCTCCCGTGCCCGCCGGGCGGGCCCAGCGGCGCCCGCCGGGGCGTTGCGGGCCAGCCGGTAGTATCACCCGGTCGTGCCGGCCTGTCCGGCACCGAAAACCCTGCCCCGCTGGTGCGGGGCCCCGGCCGCCTGGGGCGCCGGGTCCGGAGGGAGGTGAGCGGCCGTGCGGCCGTACGAGACCATGATCGTTTTCGACCCCGACGCGGAGGAGTCCGCCGTCACGGCGGTGCTCGACCGGGCTGTCGAGGTCCTGAAGGCCGACGGGGGGACACCCGGCGCCCTCAACCGCTGGGGCAAGCGGTCGTTGGCCTACGAGATCCGCAAGAAGCGCGAGGGTTACTACGTCGTGCTGGAATACACAGCGGAGCCCAAGGCCTCGGCCGACCTCCACCGGTTGTTCACGCTGGCCGACGAGGTCCTGCGCCACAAGATCGTCAGGTTGCCCGACAAGGTGGCGGGTAGGGCGCCGACACCGACGGCGACACCGACGGCGTCGATGTCCGAGGCCGGCTGACGGCAAGGGAGGGAACAACGACATGGCCAACGGAAACAACGTCACGCTGGTCGGCAACATCACCCGCGACCCCGAGTTGCGCTTCACCCCCACGGGCCAGGCCACGGCCACCTTCGGCCTGGCCGTCAACAGGCGCTGGCAGAACCGCCAGAGCCAAGAGTGGGAGGAGGCGACCTCGTTCTTCGACGTCGTGTGCTGGCGGGAGATGGCCGAGAACGCATCGGAGAGCCTGGCTCGCGGCTCTCGCGTGATCGTCACCGGCCGTCTCGAGCAGCGGTCCTGGGAGACCGCTGAGGGCGAGCGCCGCTCAAAGATCGAGGTCGTGGCCGACGAGATCGGCCCCAGCCTGCGCTGGGCCACGGCCCAGGTCACGAAGAACGAGCGCCGTGGGCCCTCCGAGGGCGCCGCGCCCCGGCCGCAGGCGGCCCAGCCCGCCGCTGCGTCGGCGGGTGGCGGTTACGGCTACGACGAGGAGCCTTTCTGATGGCCCGCGGACCCGAGCGCAGCCGCCGCAGTCCCAAGGACGCCGGCCGGCGCATCAAGAAGAAGCCCTGCGCCCTGTGCCGGGACAAGATCGACTGGGTCGACTACAAGGACGTGAACCTCCTGCGCAAGTACATGAGCGACCGCGGCAAGATCCGCGCCCGGCGCGTGTCGGGCAACTGCTCGCAGCACCAGCGCAAGGTGGCGCTGGCCATCCGTACCGCCCGGGAGCTGGCGCTCGTGCCCTACACGCAGCGCACCG
>JBJKRZ010000006.1:0-15851 GCA_046704365.1 Acidimicrobiales bacterium
ACGCCGGGGGGGATGCCCCGGGAGGCGGGAGGCTCGCGCCCGCTCTCGTCCGCCTCCTTCACCAGTTGGAGGCTCGGTGCCACCGAGAACATGACGGTGTCGTGGTGGCCGTGGTAGGAGCCCTCCATCTTCACCACGCCGTTGCGGCCGGTGCCGGCCCGGGCCACCCGTATGGCGTCCATGGTGGCCTCGGTGCCCGAATTGGTGAAGCGGACCCGATCGAGGCCGAAGCGACGACACAGCTCCTCGGCGAGGAGCACCGCGGCCTCGGTGGTCACGGCGAACTGGGTACCGGAGCGGGCGGCGCGCTCGACGGCAGCCACCACCTTGGGATGGGCGTGACCCACGGCCATGGAGCCGAAGCCGTTGTGGAAGTCGGCGTAGCGCTGGCCGTCCACGTCCCACACCTCGGCACCCTGGCCGTGCGACAGGTAGACGGGGTGGGGCTCGGCCGCCTGGAAGGAGGAGGCCACCCCCAGCGGCAGGACTCGCCGGGCCCGTTCGTAGAGGGCACGGGACGAGGGCGTCCGGCCGGCGAGCACCTCCATCTCCTGGCGGAAGATCTGACGCGCCCGGGCGTTGAGGCGCTCGTGGTCGGCGTGCGCTCGCGTCGCCGGCGCAGTGAGAACCTCGTGTCCCGTCACCATTTGACCATCACGTGCTTGGCCTCGGTGTAGGCCTCGATGGCGTAGGCGGACAGGTCCTTGCCGTAGGCGGACTGCTTGAACCCGCCATGGGGCATCTCCGAGACGAGAGGGATGTGGTCGTTCACCCACACGGTGCCGAAGCGCAGCTTCGCCGCCGCCTTCATGGCCCGCCCCACGTCGCTCGTCCACACGCTGGCCGCCAACCCGTACTCGACGCCGTTGGCCATGGCGATGGCCTCGTCGTCGTCGGCGGCCCGCTGGACGGTCACCACGGGCCCGAACACCTCCTGCTGCACGATCTCGGAGTCCTGGGCCACCCCCACCACGACAGAGGGTTCGTAGAACCAGCCGCGGCGATCGGGGGCGGCGCCTCCGGTGACGGCGCGGGCCCCGCTGTCGAGCGCCCGGGACACGAACCCGGCCACCCGGTCGCGCTGGCGCTCGGAGACGAGGGGCCCCAGCTCGGTGGCCTCCTCCCGGGGCTCTCCGACCACGAGCGTGGAGGCGGCGTCGGCCAGGGAGCCCACGACGTCGTCGTGCACGCGTCGCCCGGCGATGATGCGCGCTGCCGCTGTGCAGTCCTGGCCGGCGTTCACGAAGCCGGCCAGGCGCACGCCGGTCACCACCGACGCCACATCGGCGTCGTCGAGGACCACCACCGGAGCCTTGCCTCCCAGCTCGAGATGCACACGCTTGAGGCTGCGACTGGCAGCTTCGGCGACCTTCCTCCCGGTGGGGACCGACCCTGTGAGCGACACCATGTCGACGCCGGCGTGCTCAACCAGGGCGGCGCCCGTGGCCCCGTCGCCTATCACCACGTTGAGCACACCGGCGGGCAAGATCGACGACGCCATGTCGGCCAGCTTCAACGTGGTGAAGGGGGTGAGCTCGCTCGGTTTGATCACCACCGTGCAGCCGGCCGCCAAGGCCGGGCCGAGCTTCCACACCGCCATCATGAGGGGGTAGTTCCACGGGGTGACGGCCCCCACCACGCCCACCGGGTCTCGGCGCAGCATCGAGGTGTACCCCGAGAGGTACTCGCCGGCCGCCCGTCCCTCGAGCAGCCGGGCGCCGCCGGCGAAGAACCGGAGGTTGTCGATGGCGAAGGCCAGCTCCTCGGGCACGGCCGACACCGGCTTGCCCACGTTGGCCGACTCCAGCCTGCCCAGCTCCTCGGCCCGCTCCTCCACCGTCGCCGCCAGGGCCAACAGCGCCGCAGACCGCTCGCCCGGCGCCGTGGCCGACCACTCCGGGAAGGCCGCCGCGGCAGCGGCCACAGCGGCGTCGAGCTCCTCGGCCCCCGCCCGTGGCACTTCGGCGATGGCCTCACCGGTGGCCGGGTCGACGACGGGGATCCGCCCGTCGCCGCCCTGGCGGAAGGCGCCGCCCACGAAATGGGCGAGCGGGACCTCGACACCGCCGACAGTGGTCATGGGCTCCTCCAAGAACCGCCAGGTGCCGCCCAACTCCGGCGAAATGGTACGGATATCGTTTCTCGGTCGTTATTCTACAACGAGATAGCCGGCTATGGAACCTCCTAGACCGTTCATCTCGTAGTTCCCTCCGATGCAGCGGCGGAACGGGTGCCCCCACGTGGCTGGCCGAGGGAGAGGGCGAACGGACGCCCGGTGGGCAACCCGGCGTGAGCGACGCACGCAGGCTTTCGAGGAGAGAGCGGCGGTCCACTTCGCGATGCACCTGTGCTTGGGTTGGGAGCAAGACCCACCGGTTAGCGACGCGACGCCTCGCTCATAAGCCGCCCCTGCTGGGGGCACACCCGACCAACGGTGTTTCCCTGGAGATGCAGTTCACCTGCAACGTTCGCGTTCGACGCTACCTACCCGCCTGTCATCGCCGAAGACGGGCTGGCGGTTGGCCCCGACGCCACCGGGATACGGCAATCCTGGCCGATTGGCGGAGGCGGCTGCCGCCAAAGCCGCAATTCCTCTTACAGTAGGGTTGACGGAGTCGTCCCCCGGGGACGGACGGCGACACGGGCTGTGGCGCAGCTTGGTTAGCGCGCTTGACTGGGGGTCAAGAGGTCGGGAGTTCAAATCTCCCCAGCCCGACAATGAGCACACCTGCCGAAAGTCGAACAGCGCAAGAATGTGCGCAGGTTGCCGACGAGATCGGCCAGCAGCTCCGAGACGCAGGTTTCCCCGAGACCGCCATCGATGCATGGTGGAAGCTCCTCGTCGACCCGAACGTGGGCAAGACTCCGCTTCGAGTGTGGGAGACAGGCGACTTCGAGCTCTTGCGAGTACTTGTCGACAAGGCGCTGAGTAATCAGGATCAGTATCGGTCCGCGCTCGAGCAGCTGATCTCTGACCATTACGCAGAGAGGCTGGCTCAAAGCAGCGACGTCCGTCGGAGCGTGCTCGGCACCCAGCAGTAACCGCCCTCCCTCGCTACTTGTCTCTGGATGACGCTCTCAGGTGCCGACGCCTGGCTCGTCCGATGGGTGGTCAGCGACGATCCATCCCCCGAGCAGGTCCACGCCGCCGAAGCCTGGCTGGCACGTCTCGAGGAAGACCCGACACAGAGCCCCTCCAGGGCGGCGAGCCCGGACCACGCCCATCCGGGTGACGAAGAACTTCGGCTCGCGTACCTCATCGACGCCGACGCATTCGTTATCTACGTCGTCGAATCGGCCAGTCGCAGTCGGATCCTGTTCATCGGGCGTCATCCACCAGCAGGGCTCGATGCACCATAAGCGCTGACCCACCCGGCACAAGCCGGACCGGGTCTGCGGGATGTACCGATCGGAAACTTCAGCTCCAGGCGAGAGGGCCTGTCGGTATCTGGGGGTCAAGAGGTCGCGAGTTCAAATCTCCCCAGCCCGACACTTGTAGAGCCGCTGCGGCTCATCCCCCTGTGTCGCCCGCCACCAGCATGGGACCACCTTGAGCTGACTTCCGCCACCAGGATGGGACCACCCTTCCGCCAGTTATGGGACCACCTCCCGGGGTCCACCAGCGCCGGCTCGCCAGCCGGTGCACTCGCCGCCATCGGTCAGGCGACCAAGGAGCGGCGATGTCCTTCCGGGAGGTTCGGGTGTTCGAGGTCAAAGAGGTGCTCCGGCTCTGGCTCCGGGGCGAGGGGCTGCGCTCGATAGAGCGCCTGGCCGGGATCGACCGCAAGACCGTCCGCCGCTACGTGGTCGCCGCTGTCGAGTCCGGCGTTGAGCGCGACGGCGGGGAAGACCAGCTCACCGACGGGCTGCTGGCCCTGGTGACGGAGAAGGTCCGGCCCCATCGCACGAACGGCCACGGGGCGCCCTGGCGGCGCCTCGAGCCCGAGGCCGAGCGGATCCGGGGATGGCTGGACGACGACGGGCTCACGGTGGCGAAGGTCCATGAGCTGCTCACCCGCCTCGGGATCGAGGTCCCCCTGCGGACCCTGGAGCGCTTCTGCGCCCAGCGCTTCGGGCCGCGCCGGGGCGGGAAGCTCACGGTCCGGGTGGCCGACGGCGAGCCCGGCGGGGAGCTCCAGGTCGACTTCGGGCGCATGGGGCTGCTGTTCGACTCGGAGACCAACCGCCGTCGGGTCTGCCACGCGCTCATCTTCACCGCAGCTGTGAGCCGGCACTGCTTTCTGTGGCTGTGCTTCTCCCAGACCATCGCCGACGTGATCGAGGGATGTGAGGCCGCCTGGGCGTTCTTCGGCGGAGTGTTCAAGATCGTCGTCCCCGACAACATGTCGCCCATCGTCGACACCGCCAACCCCACCGACCCCCGGCTCAACCAGGCCTTCGTCGAGTACGCCCAGGACCGGGGGTTCCTCGTCGACGCCACCAGGGTCCGCCACCCCCAGGACAAGCCCCGGGTCGAGCGCGCCGTCCCCTACGTGCGCCGGTCGTTCTTCGCCGGCGAGCACTTCGTCGACCGGTCCGACGCCCAGCGCCAGGCGGTGGTGTGGTGCATGACCACGGCGGGACTGCGGGTGCACGGCACCACCGCCTGCCGGCCGGTCGAGCACTTCAAGGCGCTGGAGGCCCCGGCACTGCTTCCCCTGCCCACCGAGCCCTATGACCTGCCCCTCTACGCGACGGCCAAGGTCCATCGCGACCACCACATCGAGGTGGGGAAGGCGCTGTATTCGGTGCCCGGAGCCCTGATCGGCCGACGCGTCGACGTCCGGGCCGACCGCCAGCTGGTGAAGACCCACCCCCGTCAGGCCCCCGGCGGGCGATCGACCGACGCGGACGACCTGCCCAGCGACAGAAGCGTCTACGCGCTGCGGGACCTCAAGCGCCTGCAGGCCATGGCGGCGGACCACGGCTCGGCCATCGGCGCCTATGCGGCCGCCATCTTGGACCACCCGCTGCCGTGGACGAAGATGCGCCAGGTCTACGCGCTCCTCGGCCTCGTGAAGAAGTGGGGCCCGTCCAAGGTGAACGAGGCATGCGCCAAGGCGGCGGAGGCCGAAGCCTTCTCCGTGGCGCTCGTCGGGCGCATGCTCGAGCGGGGCAGCGATGGGACCATCGAGCAGCCCCCGGTCCAGGGCCGGTTGCTCACCGGCCGCTTCGTCCGCCCCGACGACGACTTCCGCGTTCTCCCAGCACGAGCGCCGGACCCAGACACCGGGGACGGTCGCGAACGGGGCGCAGAAGCGATCACAGCGGGTGCCTCCGAGGGCGGTGTGGCATGAGCACGCCTCCGCCGACCATCTCCGCCGAGCTCAAGGGCGTGCTGCGCCAGGTGAAGCTCGGGCGCTGCCTCGACACCCTCCCCGAGCGCCTGGCGCTGGCCAAGTCCCGCTCCATGGGCCATGCCGAGTTCCTCGAGCTCGTGCTCTCCGACGAGGTGACCAGGAGAGAGACCTCCTCGGCCGCCTTGCGGGCCCGGGCGGCAGGGCTCGCTCCCGACATGTGCCTCGAACACTGGGACGAGAGCACCGAGGCCACCTTCGACCGCCAGGTCTGGGACGAGCTGTGCTCGCTGCGGTTCCTCGACGCCGGCCACAACGTCATGATCATGGGCCCGGTCGGGGTGGGAAAGACCTTCATGGCCACCGCCCTTGGGCACATCGCCGTGCGCCGGCGCAATTCCGTGGCCTTCTGCCGCACCGACCTGCTGCTCAAGCGGCTGCGAGCCAGCCCCCTCGACAACAGCCACGACGCCGAGATGCGCAAGCTCATGCGCGTCGATCTGCTCGTCCTCGACGACTTCGCCCTCCAACCCTACGACGCCCTCGACACCGCCGACATCTACGAGCTGGTGGTCGAACGCCATCGCAGCGTCTCCACCCTCGTCACGTCCAACCGCGAGCCAGTTGAGTGGATCGGCCAGATGGCCGACGCCCTGCTGGCACAGTCGGCCATCGACCGCCTGCAGTCGGCCGCCTACGAGCTCAGCATGAACGGAACGCAAAGCTGTTCTTGACGGCGGTGCTCGGGCCATTCGAGCCCGTGGAGGGCCTGTACCTACACCCTGATCACCGGCGTCGTCTGCGCCGACCACCGGTCAAGGGCCGCTTCGATGCCTAGCGTTTGGCGCCGCTGTGTCAGGAAGACAGGTCGCAGCTGTGGCGCGGGGCGTCGAGAAGTTCTTGTGATTCGGTCACTATTCGTCAAAGCGCCGATAACGCAGAGCGTCAAAGGCTGACGTGGCGGTGCGAAATGCTTGACATACCCGTCCGATCCAGGCACCGTCGTGTTGACGCTGAGGGAGGTGTTGCCGATGAGCCTGGAGACGAGACGGGCGGCCCTCGAAGCAGCCGGCCTGGTGCACCCCCGGCCGGAGGCGGTCACAGCCGAGCTGTTCTGTTCGGGAGACCCGTTCTTCTTCTCGGCCGACAAGGTGCAGGTGAAGTACGAGATGTTGCGGGCGGTGGCTGTGGACGGCGCCACTGTCTCGTCGGTGGCACGGTGCCATGGATACTCGCGCGCCGAGTTCTATCTCGTGCAAGCGGCCTTTGCCGAGCGGGGCATGGCGGGATTGGTGGACGGCCGTCGCGGTCGCAAGGGTCCGACCAAGATCACCGGGGATGTCGCCGAGTTCCTCGCCGATGCACCACCGGGAATCTCCGGGGCCGACCTGGCGCGACAGGTCGAGTCCCGTTTCGGCATGTCGTTGCACCGGCGCACCATCGAGCGGGCACGCCGGACCTAGCCGTGCGGGAGCTGTGGCCACCGGCCGAGCCGGCCCAGGTCGACTACGAGGCGCTGCGCGCCGGGGTGCTCGCCAGGACACCGTTGGCCGATCAGGCCGCCACCCGTTTCCGCCACGGCGGACTGGCGGCGCTGATCATGCACCCCGTCGTGAGCGAGCCGGTCTTCGTGGCCGTGCTGCACGGCTGTGCCCGTCCACCGTGGACACCCCATCACGATCCCCGTCTCGATGCGTTGGCGGCGGGCTTCGCGCTGATGCTGTCGAGTGCCGAGGAAGAGCAGATCGAATCGGAAGCAGGAGGAGGCAGATGAGGGTGGCCCTCTATGCCCGGGTCTCCACCGAGGCCCAAGAGACACGGGGAACGATCGGCTCGCAGCTTGAGACGCTTCGAGCTCGCATTGACGCCGGGGGCCATGAGCTCGTAGCCGAGTTCTGCGACGACGGCTACTCCGGGGCGCGTCTGGACCGCCCGGGCCTCGATGCTCTGCGGGACCAGGCCGAGGCCGGGGCCTTCGAGGCGCTGTGGTGCCTGTCCGCCGACCGGCTGGCCCGGGCCTACGCCTATCAGGTGCTCATCGTCGAGGAGCTGGCTCGCTTCGGGGTGCGAGTCGTCTTCAGCGACAGCCCGGCCCTCGACGACGACCCCCAGACTCGGCTGCTGGCCCAGGTGCAAGGGGTGATCGCCGAGTACGAGCGGGCCAAGATTTCCGAGCGCTACCGACGGGGGAAGCTGTATCGGTCCCGGCTGGGCGAGGTCATCTCCTGGAAGGCCTCCTACGGCTACCGGCGCATCCCCCGAGACGAGAACGGGCCGGCTCGCCTAGAGGTCTTTGAGCCCGAGGCGGCCGTGGTGCGACGCATCTTCGACGACTACGTGGTGGGGGGCCACACCATCCGCCAGATCACCCGCCGGCTCAACGCCGACGCCATCGTCACCCCCACCGGCAGCGCCGTGTGGGGAACCTCGACGGTGGGACGCTTGCTGCGCAACGAGGCCTATGTCGGGCGGGTTTACTTCAACAAAACTGAAGCAGTGCCCACCACCTCTCGCACTGGCAGACGCTCCACTCTGCAGCGGCCCCGCCCACGCGAGGACTGGATCGCAGTCCCATGTCCCGCCATCGTGTCAGACGAGACCTTCGAGGCCGCCCAGCGGGTCAGCCACGACAACACCAAGTGGAGCCCTCGCCATCTGAAGGACGAAGGGTGGCTGCTGCGCGGAATGGTCAAGTGCGGTGCATGCAAGGTCGGGGTCCATTGCCAGCGCATGCGCGGCCGCAACGGCACCTTCCACCGCTACTACTGGTGCGCCAACCACGACACCCTCCGGGCCCGGGGAGAGGCCAATCGCTGTCCCGAGCGCAACATCCGAGCCGACGCACTCGACGCTTTCGTCTTCGAGCAGGTCCGGGCCGCACTGCTGCGCCCGGACGTGTTGCTCGCCGGTGAGTCGGCCGTCTCAGCGGCTCAGCCCGTTCCCGACGATGAGCTTCTCTCGACAGAGCTGGCGCGCCTCGGGCGAAAGATCGAGATGGCCGAGACCGAGCGACGTCGACTGGCCGACCTGTACCAGTCAGGGCTGCTCGAGTTGGCCGAGGTGCAACGTCGAGCGAAGGAGGTCGACGCACGCCTTCGCTCGCTCGCGGACCAGAAGGATTCGCTTGTCGCTCAACGCCAAGAGTTGGTCGCCGATAATCGCCTTCGGCGCCGAGTCCGTGACTTCGCTCAGAAGGTCGCTGTGGGCATCGACAAGCTCAACTTCACCCAACGCCAGCAGCTGTTGAGGCTCCTGGTCGATCAGGTACTCGTCACCGGCTGGCGGGTCGAGATCCATCTGCGTATACCGCTGGACAATCGTCCTGGAGATGGGAACGGGGGTGGCGCGACCCGTCCCTCCAGCCCGGCACCGAGCAAACCCGGAACCCCGAGGCGCAAGGTGTCAAGCAAAGACCGTTTGCGTTCCGTTCGTGATCTTGGAGGGCGCCTCCTATCGCAAGCGCCAGAAGCCGGGGCTCGACGTCGGCGGGACCACGCCGCGGGCGCCCCGGAGGAGGCGACGCCCTTGACCGCCTGAGCGACAACCGTCATCATCATCTGGCCGACGCTGGAATCCCCGAGAGGTGGTCCCTTCTCAGTGGCGGAAGGGTGGTCCCATCAGCGTGGCGGGCGACACCCTGGGGCCTGGTTCCGACCCGGTAGCCTGTGGCCTTCCGGTCGGAACGGAGGACCCATGTGGGCGCAACTGATCTCCACGAGGTTGAAGACAGGGGCAGACGAGCTGCTGCCCAAGCTCATCGAGCAGTTGAAAGTCATTGAGCAACCCGGCTCCGGCTTGCTCCGCTCGACGGCATTCCGCGACCAGAAGGATCCCAGCCGTCTGTTCCTGCTCGTCGTGTTCGAGAGCGAGGAGAAAGCGCGCGCTCGAGAACAAGACGAACGCCGGCAGGAAGGCCTGGCCGTCGTCAGGGCAATGATGGCTGAGGCGTTCGACGGCGCACCCGAGTTCGTGGATCTCACCGTCGTGAGCGAGTTCGTTCCCTGAGCTTGCAGCAAGTTTGACAGGCGTTGGCGTCGCCTAGGCCAAAGGTTGTTGCGAAGGTTGCCGAGCGACAGGACCCAACTCCGGCCCGTTCAGGAACGCGTTACCGAACGGGCTGTGACCAGGGCCGACATCGACCCGTTGTGCTCCCGTCCGGCTTTCGGCCGGAAGTCTCCGGTTGGGAGGCACAGCGCCCGGGCATGCAGGGGGAGGCACGGGCCCCGCTCACCTGCTATGGAATCGGTTCTCCGCATGACTCGCCACCTTTCGTCCCCTGACGTTGCAGCGCTCCGTCGCTCGGAGATGGTGGTTGCCGTCCACGTCGACGCCACCTCCGAGATACCGGACGCCGTCGTGCACCAATGGCAGCGGTCGGCGGGCTCGCTCTTGCCGGAAGGCACGACACCGGGTGCTGTGGCGCGAGAGCTAGACGCCCGGCGATTCGCCCACAGTTGGTCTCGGGTCCCCTTCGAAGGCTTCCCCGATTACGAGTCGGTCTGGCTCGCTTTCGCCGAGGACTACGCACAGATCGAACGGGCGGTGATCGCCCGGGGATGCGACATCCTGCTCATCGAAGAGTGCGAGCTGTGCTACGTCAACGTGGTCACACCCGAGGAGCGGTGGGCCCGCCGTAGTCACCTCGAGCGACTCTTCGCCGACCGGCTGCGCCAGTGTCCCTACGACACCTTCCTCCCCTCACCTGACGAGGTCGTATCCGACACGAGGTTCCGCATCCCCGGTGCCGACGGCCGGCCGGCGGGCACCTTGAGCGTGACCGTGCATTCGCTTGCCGCCGAGGGCGGCACGACGCCGATGACCGGTATCACCTTGTCGGCCCGCGGTCGGGTGAAGAGCGCAACGCTCGGTGGAGTGAAGGCCTTCTTCGACGTGGCCTTCGAGTGGATCGTGCGTGGATACGCCTCTTTGGCCAGCCCCCTCGACCACTCCTGACGTTCCTCTCCTGACGTTCCCCGAGTCCTCGAAGAGCGCCCACCGCCGCGGCTGACGACCCCTCCTCGCCGGGGCCCGCGTCCGAGGGCCGGCCCCTCTCTTTTCCGGGGAGCCGGCGCAATCCCGGGCGGCCAGGGCCGTTGCCGGTAGGAGGGTCGCCAAGGCCCCTCCCGACCCGACAACGCCCGGGAAAACACCCTGGTGGGGAGGCGCAAGCGCAGCGTGAGACCGTTCCCACGACTGGACGTGGCCGACGAGCGGCCGATATGTTGTCGCCCCGTTATGCCCAGTCAGGGCGGGGACCAGGGCAGTCGCACTCGCTTGTGCTCCCGTCCGCGGCGAACACGGGCCGTCGGCGCGCTGCTGGTGGCTGGGGCACTGCTGGGAGCGGTGGTACCCGCCGTCGCCCTCCTCCCCGGATCGGCGTCGGCCGATGTCAGCTCGGACCAGACACAGATCACCGCCCTCGAGCAGAAGATCGCCCAAGAAGGCGCCCAGGTCCAAAACCTCGTGGCCGCCTACAACAGGGACCTGATCCAGGAGTCCCTGGCCGCCAATCGCGTGGTTGCCGCTCAGGCCCGCCTGGCCGCCGACCAACAGACCGAGAGCAAGGACATGGGCGTCCTGCGATCCATCGCGCTGAGCACCTACATCAGCGACAGCCAGGACAACTCCACGCTTTCCATCTTCTCCGCCGCCACGCCTTCTGCAGTGGCCGCTCAACACGAGTACAGCCAGATCGCCAACCAGACGTTGCGTGACGCCGTCGACGCCGTGTCCCTGGACGTGAAGGCCACCCAGCAGTCCGAAGCACAGCTTCGTGCCGCCCAGGCCCAGGCGCAGGACGCCCTCGACGCCGCCGTGGCGGCCAAGGACGCCGCCCAGGGCGAGTTGTCCAAGGACGACGCCCTGCTGGCACAGGTGAAGGGGAACCTGGCTGCGCTGCTCGTGCAGCAACAGCAGCAACAGCAAGCCGAGGAGCAGGCACTGGCCCTGGCCCAGGCGGCGGCCAACCCCGTGAACGTGAAGTTCGCCCCCAGCCCGGGCAGCTACGTCGACCCGTTGGCCAATATCTCGCACCTGGGCGCCGACCGCGTCGACCAGGGTGTCGACTACCGCGGGTACGGGCCAATCACCGCCCTGGGTGACGCCAGGATCCTGAGCACCTCCAACGGCGGATGGCCGGGCGGCACCTTCATCACCTACAAGTTGGCCGACGGTCCCGCTGCCGGGCTGGTGGTGTACGCCGCCGAGGACATCGAACCGCTGGTACAGCCCGGGCAGACGGTCGCCGCCGGGCAGACCATAGGAACGATGTACGAGGGTCCCGACGGCATAGAGATCGGATGGGCCGATCCCTCCGGTGACGGGAACACCATGGCCAAGGACTACGGTCAGTTCAACGGATCCAACTCCACGGCCTTCGGTGCCAACTTCGCGCAGCTGCTGGCCTACCTCGGTGCACCACCGGGGGTGATGCAGAACTCGCCGCCCACCGGGAGCCTGCCGCCCGGCTGGCCGCAGTGGTGAGCGACACCCGGCGTTTCTGAGAGAGGCCCCACCTCTGATCCGCCGCTAGCCTGCCGCCCCATGGCCGTCTATGCCCTGGGAGCGCTGACCCCGGCCGTCCATCCGACGGCCTTCGTCCATCCCGATGCCACCGTCATCGGCGACGTCACCATCGGGGCCGAGTCCTCGGTGTGGCCGGGAGCGGTGTTGCGAGGTGACCACGGCACGATAACGGTGGGGAGCCGAAGCTCCGTGCAAGACGGGTCCGTGCTGCACGCCGGGCCCGGGTTCCCCACGGTGGTGGGCGACGGCTGTGTGATCGGTCACATCGTCCATCTCGAGGGTTGCACCTTGGAGGACGACTGTCTCGTCGGCTCGGGGGCGGTGGTGCTGCACCACGTCGTGGTGGGACGCGGCGCCCTGGTGGGGGCGGGGGCCGTCGTGCCCAACGGTGTCGTCGTCCCTGCCGGGGCGCTCGCCCTGGGCGTGCCCGCCACCGTCAAGCCAGGTGCCTCGCACCCCGAGCTCATCCGCGTCTCGGCCGAGGAGTACGTGAAGAACGCCCGCCGCTACCGGGCCGAGCTCCGCCGCATCGACTGACAGGGCGCTCGGGGACCGACTCTCACCTTCGACCACAGGTCGAGGGTTGGCCCCCACCAGGGCGGACGTCCTCACCGGCGGCACCGGCCACCTGGGCCCGGGGCACACCGGGACCACACCCCGCCGGTTGTCGCGCCTCACCAGGGGTTTTCGGCCCTGGGCGGCACCCAGCGCCTCCCGGCGACGGCGCTCGGCCATCCCCCCTCCACGACAGGTTCGTAACTACCCTCGTGTGACGACGGGAGTTACGATGACCCTGCACCTGAGGTGGAGGAGGACCCCGATGGCCGAACGAGTCGCCCCTGTCGCGCCGCTCCCGGGCATGGAGGCGCCCACCGATGCACCGTTGGCCATCACCGGCTTTCGCGGTCCACAGGTGTGCACGTTGGTGGGCATCACCTATCGCCAGCTCGACTACTGGGCACGTACCGGTCTGTTGCGACCGTCCATCGCCGACGCCAAAGGGAGCGGCTCCCAACGCGTGTACTCCTACACCGACGTGCTCGAGCTCAAAGTCATCAAGCAACTGCTCGACGCCGGCATCTCCTTGCAACGAGCCCGGCGCGCCGTCGAATGCCTGCGCGCCGAGCTGGGAGCCGACGTGGCTTCGGCCAATCTCGTGCTGGTGGGACACGACTCGGTCCTCGCACATGGCGACGGGGAGGTCGTCGACCTCCTGCGCGGAGGGCAGGGAGTGCTCAACATCGTCCCCCTGTCGGGCGTGCTCGAGGAACTCGACGCCGCCATCGTGCAGATGGGGCGTCACCGCCAGGCGCCGGCACGACCGGTGCCGACAGCCCCGGTGCCGCCAGCCCAGGTGCGCGCCGCCGGAGGACCCCAGTCCTGATGGGAAAGCGCTCGGCTGCGGCGTCGGGACCCGCCTTCGCCCACGACTCCGAGCGCCATTTCGCCCAGCTGCTCGACTTCTACGGGGTCCGCTGGGAGTACGAGCCGGTCGAATTCGTCCTCCACTGGGACGGCGCCGGCCGGCCCCGGGCCGCCTTCCGCCCCGACTTCTTCCTCCCGGACCACGGCTGTTTCGTGGAACTGACGACTCTCAGCCAGAAGCTCGTCACCAAGAAGAACGCCAAGGTCCGCCGGCTGCGCCAGCTGCATCCCGGCGTCGAGGTGAAGCTGCTCTACCAGCGCGACTACGAGGCGCTGCTCTCCAAGTACGGCTTCGACCGCAGGGCCACGCCGGCCGCCTAGACATCCCCGTTAGGCTCCGGGCGTGGTCCCGCCGCCGTCCCTTCGGGAGCCCGACCCGGCCTCCTCGGAGCTGCGCCACTCACCGCTGGAGCAGGCCCACCGCCGGCTCGGGGCCAAGCTCGTCGCATTCGGAGGATGGCTCATGCCCCTCAACTACCCGGACGGCACGCTGGCCGAGCACCGGGCGTGCCGAAAGGAGGCCGTCGTCTTCGACGTCAGCCACCTGGGCACGGTGCGGGTGGAGGGGCCCGGTGCCTTCGAGCTGCTCCAGGACCAGCTCACCAACGACCTGCGCAAGATCGGGCCCGGGCGGGCGCAGTACACGCACCTGCTCGACGAATCCGACGCCTCGGTGCTCGACGACATCATCGTGTGGTGGCGCCGCCCCGAGCTCTTCGACGTCATGCCCAACGCCTCCAACACCGCCCGGGTGCGCGCCGCCGTGGGCGGGTCCGACGTCACCGCCGATCGAGCGGTGCTCGCCGTCCAGGGACCCGGGGCTCGCCGCCTGTTGGCAGAGGTGGCACCCGAGGCGGCGGCGGTCGGCCGTTTCGCCGTGAGCGAGGTGGAGTTCGCCGGGCAGCCGCTCACCGTGGCGGGCACGGGATACACCGGGGAGGACGGCGTGGAGTGCGCCGTGCCCGTCGAGCTGTGCGGTCGGCTGTGGCAGGAGCTCCTCGACGTCGGCGTGGTTCCCGCCGGCTTGGGGGCGCGCGACACGCTGCGCCTCGAGGCCGGCCTGCCGCTGCACGGGCACGAGCTGGGGCCGGGCATCACCCCCTTGCAGGCGGGGCTGGGGTGGGTGGTCGGTTGGGACAAGGGCGAGTTCCGGGGTCGCAGCGCCCTGGCGACCGAGCGCAGCACGGGGCCACGGCGCAGGCTCACTGGACTGACCGCCGAGGGTCGCCAGCCGCCGCGGGAGGGGGCCATCGTGTGCCGGGACGGGCAATCGATCGGTACGGTCACGAGCGGCAACTTCTCGCCCATCTTGGAACGAGGCATCGCCATGGCATTGGTGGACAGCTCGGCTGGCGCCAGCGACGGGGACGAGGTGACCCTGCAGCAGCGGGGCCGGCAGTTCCCGGCACGGCTCACCGCGCTCCCCTTCGTCGGAGGCCGCCGTCACGAGGCGACGCGCTGATGCCCGACTACACGCCCCACACCGACGCCGAGGTCGCCGACATGCTCGGCTTCCTCGGGGTAGGCGACCTCGACGAGCTGTTCGCCGCCGTGCCCGCCGCCCTGCGCCTGGCCGGAGGCCTGGACATGGCACCCGGGCTGCCCGAGCCGGACGTGCTGGCCCGCATGCAGGAGCTGGCGGACGCCAACCGGCCGTGCGGCCGGGACCTCGTGTGCTTCGCCGGCGGGGGCGCCTATGACCACGAGGTGCCGCCCGTCACCCGGGCCCTGGCCTCGCGCTCGGAGTTCGTCACCTCCTACACCCCCTACCAGGCCGAGGTGGCCCAGGGCGTCCTCCAGGTCGTCTTCGAATTCCAGACCCTGCTGGCCCGCCTCTCGGGCATGGCCGTCGCCAACGCCTCGCTCTACGACGGAGCCGCCGCCCTGGTGGAGGCCGTCAACCTCGGTGTCGCCGCCAGCGCCAAGCAGCGGGTGCTGGTCTCGAGGGGCGTGAACCCGGCATGGCGCCAGGTGCTGGGCACCTTCGCAGCGGGCACCGGTCACGACATCGTCGAAGTGCCCCTACGCGACGGGCAGACGGCCTGGGCCGACGCCGGGGGAGAGGCGCCCGGGGTGGTGGTGGTGGGCTACCCGAACTATCTCGGGTGCCTGGAGGACCTGAGCGAGGCACGGCGGCTGTGCGACGCCAGCGCCGCCCTCCTCGTCGTCGCCTTCGACCCCGTGTGCGCCGGCGTGTTGCGCTCGCCGGGCGACTGGGGCGCCGACGTCGTGGTGGGGGAGGGCCAGCCCCTGGGCATGCCGCTGGGCTTGGGTGGGCCGTACCTGGGGCTCTTCGCCTGCGCCAGCGCCCACGTGCGGCGCCTGCCGGGGCGCCTCGTGGGCGAGACGGTGGACACCGAGGGGCGGCGCGCCTACGTCACCACCCTGCGCGCCCGCGAGCAGGACATCCGCCGGGAGCGGGCCACCTCCAACGTGTGCACCAACCAGACCCTCATGGCCGTGACCGCCGCCATCCAGCTGGGCTGGCTGGGGAGCTCAGGGCTGGCCGAGGTCGCCCGCCGCTCGGCGCTGGGGGCCCGCTACTGCCGAGGCGGGCTGCTCGCCGTCCCCGGCGTGGAGCCGCTGGTGGGCTCCCCGGTGCTG
>JBJKRZ010000007.1:0-5224 GCA_046704365.1 Acidimicrobiales bacterium
CATCCGAGACGGGTGCCCAGATGGGTGCCAACTCGGTGGCCGGCACCGTCTCCACCGGGAGGTTCGCAGCAGGTCCCGGCACCGTGGTGCTCGACGGCGAGCTGTCGAAGGTGCTCGATCCCGGGGACGACGAGGAGGGGTGGCTGGCCCAGAGCGGTGCCGTCCCGCTCGGGTATCTGGGCGACCCCGAGAAGACGGCGAGCACCTTCCCCGTCATCGACGGGGTGCGCTACTCGGTGCCCGGGGACCGGGCCCGGTGGATGGCCGACGGCCAGATCGAGCTGCTCGGGCGGGACTCGGTCACCATCAACTCCGGCGGCGAGAAGATCTTCGCCGAGGAGGTCGAGCAGGCGCTCATCCGTCACCCGGCCGTGGCCGACGTGGTGGTGGCCGGCCGTCCCAGCGAGCGCTGGGGACAGGAGGTGGTGGCGCTGGTCCAGCTGGCAGAGGGACGGGTCGCCAGCGCCGAGGAGCTCGTGAGCGAGGCGGCCAAGCACCTGGCCCGCTACAAGCTGCCCAAGGCGATCGGCTTCTACGACGTCATCGTCCGTTCGCCGTCGGGCAAGGCCGACTACCGCTGGGCCCGCCAACAGGCGCTCGAGGTGTGAGCGACCGGCGGCCGTCTCGGTGAGCTTCGTCAGCGTCGAATCTCCCCGGCCCCACGTGGCGCTCGTCACCTTGGACCGGCCCGAGCGCATGAACGCCATGGCCTTCGACGTCATGATCCCGCTACGGCGCACCCTGGAGGAGGTGAGCAGGGACAATTCCGTGCGCGTGGTGGTCCTCACCGGTGCCGGAGCGGGGTTCTGCTCGGGCGCCGACCTCGAGGACCCCGGCCGCATCCCCCATGTGGAGGGCCTCACCCGTCCCGGCATCGCCTTGCGCTCAATGGAGCTGCTCGACGACGTGATCCGCCAGCTGCGCTCCATGCACCAGCCCGTGGTGGCCGCCGTGAACGGCCCCGCCATCGGCGGCGGTATGTGCCTGGCCCTGGCGGCCGACATCCGCCTGGCGGCGGGGACGGCTTTCTTCCGGGCCGCCGGGGTCAACAACGGCCTCACCTCGAGCGAGCTGGGCTTGAGCTACCTGTTGCCCCGGGCCGTGGGGTCGTCGCGGGCCTTCGAGATCATGCTCACCGGGCGCGACGTGGCCGCCGAGGAGGCGGCCCGCATCGGGCTCGTGTCCCGGGTGACACCTGGCGAGAACCTGCTCGAGGCCTGCTACGAGATGGCCGAGCGCATGATCGGCTTGAGCCGCGTCGGCATCGAGCTCACCAAGCGGCTGCTGTGGGCGAGCCTGGACGCGTCCAGCCTGCACGCACATATGGACCACGAGGGCGTCGCCCAGCTGTTCGTCCGGCTCACCACCCAGAACTTCGAGGAGGCCGTGCGGGCCCGCCGCCAGGGGCGCAGCCCGTCCTTCGAGGACTAGACGAGGCGGGGTCGGCGGGACCTGGCTCGGCGGCTGTGAGGCGAGCAAGATCGGGGCCAGGAGCACGAACAGGAGGGGGACGGATGCGGGTACCGCTCACGGTGGGTGACTTCCTCGACCGGGCTGCACAGGTCCACGGTGAGCGGGTAGCCGTGGTCGACGAGCCGGGCTCACTCGGGTCGCTGGGCACGATGAGCTATGCCGAGATGCACGCCCGGGCCCGGGGCATGGCGCTGGCGCTCGACGCCATGGAGGTCGGCCACGGCGAGCGGGTGGCCATCATCAGCCCCAACTCGGCACGCTTCCTCGTCGCCTTCTTCGGCGTGAGCGGGTACGGCAGGGTGCTCGTTCCCATCAACTACCGCTTGAACGCCGAGGAGGTCGCCTACATCGTCGAGCACTCCGGCGCCCAGGTCCTCCTCGTCGATCCCGAGATCGAAGCCAACGTGTCGAAAGTGGACGCCAAGGTGCGCCTGGTGCTGGACGGGGTCCACGACGCCGAACTGTTCGCCCCCGCTGCCGAGGGCGCCCTGCCCAGGGCGTGGGAAGCGGACGAGGACGCCACCTGCTCGATCAACTACACCTCGGGCACCACGGCACGCCCCAAGGGGGTGCAGCTCACGCACCGCAATTGCTGGCTCAACGCCGCCGTGTTCGGCTGGCACACCACGGTGGGCGAATCCGACGCCCTGCTGCACACCCTTCCCATGTTCCACTGCAACGGCTGGGGGATGCCCTACGCGGTGACAGCCATGGGCGGTACCCATGTCGTGCTCCGCAAGGTGGACGGCGAGGACGTCCTGCGCCGGGTGGAGGAACACGGGGTGACCTTGTTGTGCGGGGCCCCGGCCGTGGTGTCGGCCATCCTCGACGCCGCCGCCCAGCGCAGCGAGCAGGGGAAAGCGCTGCCGGGCCGGGGCACCGTGCGCATCGTGGTGGCGGGCGCTCCTCCACCCTCGAAGACCATCGAACGCCTGGAGAGCGAGCTCGGCTGGGAATTCATCCAGATCTACGGCCTCACCGAGACAGCACCGCTGCTCACCGTCAACCGGGCGCCGCGCCAGTGGTCCACCATGGCCCCGGACCAGCGGGCCGTGCTGCTGGCCCGGGCCGGGGTGCCGGCGGTGGGCGTGCGGATCGAGGTGGACGAGGACGGAGAGGTGCTGGCCCGTTCCAACCACGTCTTCGCCGGATACTGGAACCAACCCGATGCCAGCGCCCAGGCGCTGGAGGGTGGGTGGTTCCATACCGGCGACGGCGGCCATCTCGACGGCCCCTACACGGTGATCTCGGACCGCAAGAAGGACGTGATCATCACCGGGGGGGAGAACGTCTCGTCCATCGAGGTCGAGGACTGCCTGTACCAGCACCCGGCGGTGGCCGAAGCCGCCGTCATCGGCGTGCCCGACGAGCGCTGGGGGGAGACGGTGAAGGCGCTGGTCGTCCTCAAACCCGGGGGCGATGCCGACGAGCGCCAGCTCATCGAGCACTGCCGGTCGCGCCTGGCCCACTTCAAGTGCCCCGCCACCGTCGAGTTGCGCCAGACGCTGTCGAGGACCGCCACGGGCAAGCTCCAGAAGTACAAGCTGCGCCAGCCCTACTGGGAGGGACGCCAGCGCCAGGTGAACTGAGCCCGGCCTTCTCCAGCGCTCCCCCACCGCCGTGCCGGTGGCGAGGGATGCGCTTCTCGGTGGAATGGTCGCCCGCCGGGGGCGCCCGTAGGGTCGCGGCCGTGGACGCTCGCACCTTCCTCGGGCTCGAGGCCGGCGACGGCCCCCTTCGCTGGCGCCTGCCCGTCACGCCGGCGGTGTCCACTCCGGGCCGCTTCCTCTACGGCGGCTGCGCCCTGGCAGCCGGACTGGTGGCCCTGGAGGAGGCCTCGGGCCGCCCCACGGTGTGGTCAACCGCCCAGTACCTCTCCTACGCGCCCACCGGCAGCGAGGTCGAGTGGGAGGTGGTGCTGGCCGCCGTGGGCCGGCGCACCACCCAGGGTCGGGCCATCGCCAGGGTGGGCGACGTGGAGATCATCACCGTCAACGCCGCCCTGGGCCACAGCGACATGGAGGTGTCGGGCACGTGGGTGGCCGCTCCGGACGTGGCGCCCCCCGACCAGTGCCCCAGCCAGGAGGTCCCGCCCCTCTTCGCCGAGTCCGTGCTCACGAGGGTGGAGCACCGGGTGGCCAAGGGCCGATTGTTCTCCATGCTCGACGGCAGAGCCGGCGAGGCCCATTCCGCCTTTTGGGCCCGCCTGCCGGGCCACCTCGAGCCCTCGGCCGCCACGCTGGCGGTCATCGGCGACTACGTGTCCGGGGCGCTGTCGCAACCCATCGGCCGGCGGATCCTGGGGCGCAGCCTGGACAACACCTTGCGGGTGGTCCGGCTGGTGCCCACCGAGTGGGTGCTGTGCGACATCCACGTGCACGCCGTGCACCACGGGTTCGGCCACGGCGAGGCCTATCTGTTCGCCGAGGACGGAACGCTTCTGGCCATCGCCAGCCAGTCCAACAGCGTCCGGTTGTGGAGCGAACGGTGAGCCTGCCCACACGCGGCATCGGGTCGCTGCAGGCCTCGGTGGTGGGCTTGGGCTGCAACAACTTCGGGGGGCGCATCGACGAGGACCGGAGCCGGGAGGTTGTCGCCGCGTGCCTGGACGCCGGCGTCAGTTTCTTCGACACCGCCGACGTCTACGGCGGCACCCTGAGCGAGGAGTACCTGGGCCGGGCACTCGGCCGGCGACGCCAGGAGGTGGTGGTGGCCACCAAGTTCGGCATGCAGCTCGACGCCGAGCGCCGGGGGGCAGCGGCTGGCTACGTGCGGCGGGCCCTGGAGGACAGCCTGCGCCGTCTGGGCACCGACCACGTCGACCTCTACCAGCTGCACGCACCCGACCCCGACACGCCCATCGCCGAGACCCTCGCCGCTTTGGACGAGCAGGTGCATGCCGGCAAAGTCCGCGAGATCGGCTGCTCGAACTTCTCAGCCGATCAGCTGCGCCAGGCTCGTCAGGCGGCATCGGAGGGTGCTGCCCGCTTCGTCAGCGTGCAGAACGAGTACAGCATCCTCCACCGCCGCCCCGAGGACGGTGTGCTGGCGGAGTGCCAGGCCGAGGGCTTGTCCTTCGTGCCCTACTACCCCCTCGCCCGAGGACTGCTCACGGGCAAGTACCGGCGCCATCGACCCCCGCCGCCCGATTCCCGCCTGGCCCGTGCCGGGGCGGAGCAGTACGAGCGTCTGGTCACCGACGTCAACCTCGGGGCCGTGGAGCGCCTCGAGGCTCTCGCTGCCCACCACGGGCGCAGCGCGGCGGAGCTGGCCATCGCCTGGCTGCTGGCTCGCCCTACCGTGGCCTCGGTGATCGCCGGTGCCACCCGCCCCGATCAGGTGCGGGCCAACGTGGCGGCGGCCGACTGGTCGCTCGGTGCCGAGGAGCTGGCCGGCGTCGACGAGATCGTGGCCCCGGGCGCTGTCCTGGTGTAACCCGGGCTCACACCCCGGTGGCGGCCACCAGGCGCCCGGCACGGACGGCGGCGCACAGGGCCTCGTGGTCGCGCTCGTTCTGCTCGGCGTACGACAGTGAGAAAGACGCCACGGCTTCGTCGAAGGCGTCGCTCGAACCGAGGTAGCCCGACACCCTGGCCGCCGTGGCCGCCCCCGCTGAACGAGCGTGGCCGCGCGCCAGCGTCCAGCCACACAGGCCGGCGTACTCCACCAGCCCGGCCTGGTCCAGCGACGAGACGTCGAGCGAGCCCTGCATGTCGCGCAGCTGCCTGACGTGGTAGTCCACCCCCTGGAC
>JBJKRZ010000008.1:0-17236 GCA_046704365.1 Acidimicrobiales bacterium
CCTTCGACGCCGTGCTGGACACCCACGGCCGCAGCCGCGCCCGGTTCCTGCTCATGAAGCTCCTAGAGCGCGCCCAGGCCAAGCAGGTCGACTTCCCCGCCACCGTGTCCACCCCCTACGTCAACACCATCCCGCCCGAGCAGGAGCCGTGGTTCCCGGGTGACGAGTACCTGGAGCGCCGTATCCGGGCCTACATCCGCTGGAACGCGGCGGTGATGGTGAGCCGCGCCAACCACCGCAGCGAAGGCATCGGCGGGCACCTGGCCACTTACGCCAGCTCCGCTGCCCTCTACGAAGTGGGCTTCAACCACTTCTTCCGGGGCAAGTCCGACGGAGGATCCGGAGACCTCGTGTACTTCCAGGGGCACGCCTCCCCGGGGATCTACGCCCGCGCTTTCGTCGAAGGTCGATTGAGCGAAGAGCAGCTCGACGGCTTCCGCCAGGAGGTGGGCGGCGACGGGCTACCCAGTTACCCTCACCCCAGGCTGCTGCCCCACTTCTGGGAGTACCCCACGGTGTCCATGGGGCTCGGTCCCCTGTGCGCCATCTACCAGGCCCACGTCAACCGGTACCTGCTCAACCGCGAGCTCGTCGACACGAGCAACAGCCGGGTGTGGGCCTTTCTGGGGGACGGTGAGCTGGACGAGGTGGAGTCGGTGGGCGCCTTGGGGGTGGCTGGCCGTGAGCACCTGCACAACCTCGTGTTCGTGGTCAACTGCAACTTGCAGCGCCTGGACGGGCCCGTACGGGGAAACGGCAAGATCATCCAGGAAGCCGAGGCCACCTTCCGCGGGGCGGGCTGGAACGTGATCAAGGTGATCTGGGGCTCGAAGTGGGACGACCTGCTGGCTCGCGACGTCGACGGCGTGCTCTTGGACAAGATGAACAGCACGCCCGACGGCCAGTTCCAGAAGTACGCCACGGAGACCGGTGCCTATATCCGCGAGCACTTCTTCGGTCCCGACCCCCGCCTGCGCAAGCTGGTCGAGCACCTCGCCGACGAAGAGCTGCAGGCCCTCCCCCGCGGCGGGCACGACTACCGGAAGCTGTATGCCGCCTACAAGCTGGCCACCGAGCAGACCGACCAGCCGACGGTGATCCTGGCCAAGACCATCAAGGGTTGGACACTGGGTCCCGAGATCGAGGCCCGCAACGCCACCCACCAGATCAAGAAGATGACCAAGGCACAGCTCCTCACCTTGCGCGACCGCCTCTACCTGCAGGAGGAGATCCCCGACGAGGCTCTCGACGCCGAGCACCCCCCCTACTACCGGCCCCCCGAGGGCTCTCCGGCGCACGAGTACCTCATGGCCCGGCGCAAGATGCTGGCCGGTCCGGTTCCCACACGGGTCGTGCGCCCCAATCCGGCGCCGGCGCCCGAGCCCAAGCTTTTCGAGGACCTGCTGGCCGGCTCGGGCAAGCAGGCCGCCTCCACCACCATGGCCTTCGCCCGCCTGCTGCGTTCCATGGCCCGCGACCCCAACATCGGCCGGTACCTGGCGCCGATCGTGCCCGACGAAGCCCGCACCTTCGGGCTCGAACCTCTGATCGCCGAGACGAAGATCTACGCCCCCGAAGGCCAGCGCTACACGCCGGTGGACTCCGAGCTCATCCTGCGCTACGCCGAGGACCGCAAGGGCCAGGTCCTCGAGGAGGGCATCACCGAAGCCGGCGCCATGGGCTCGTTCGTCGCCCTGGCCACGGCCTACGCCTCCTGGGGCCGGCCCATGCTCCCCATCTACCTCTTCTACTCGATGTTCGGCTTCCAGCGGACCGGCGACCTGGCCTGGCTCCTCGGGGACATTCGGGGGCGGGGCATCATGGCCGGCTGCACAGCGGGGCGCACCACCTTGCAGGGAGAAGGCCTCCAGCACGACGACGGGCACTCGCCGGTCCTGGCCAGTACCAATCCGGCATGCCGGGTCTATGACCCCGCCTTCGCCTACGAGCTGGCCGTGCTGGTGGAGGAGGCGGTGAAACGCACCCTCGGGCCCGATCCCGAAGACCGCTTCTGGTACCTCACCTTGTACAACGAGACCTATCCCATGCCGCCCCTCCCCCTGGGGGAGGAAGGCGAGCGCACCCGCCAGGGGATCCTTCGGGGCATCTACCGCTTCGCGGAGCCGGCCGAGGTCGCCGCCAATGGCGACGGCGCAGCGCGCCGGGCGACCCTCTTCTTCTCAGGACCGATGTGGCAGGCCGCCATGGACGCACGCCGGATCCTGGCCCGCGACTGGGGGGTGTCCGCCGACGCCTGGTCGGTGACCTCCTACTCGGAGCTGCGGGCCGACGCCCTGTCGTGCGAGCGCTGGAACCGCCTGCACCCGGGGGACCGCCGCCGCCGGTCCCACATCGAAGAGGTCCTGGGTGCCGGCGAGGGCCCGGTCGTGGCGGTCACCGACTACGTGCGCTCGGTACCCGACCAGGTGGCGCGCTGGGTCGACCGTCCCTTCACGTCGCTGGGCACCGACGGCTTCGGCCGCTCCGACACGCGAGACGCCCTGCGACGCTTCTTCGAGATCGACTCCTCCCACCTGGTGGTCGCCGTGCTGGCGGCGCTGGCAGCCGCCGGTGACGGCAAGCCCGACGAGGCGGCCCAGGCCATCGAGCGCTACGGCATCGCCGCCGAAGCTCCCGATCCCTGGGCCTGAGCAGAGCCCCTGGGCCTGAGCAGAGCCAAGGCCAGCAGAGCCAAGGCCAGCGGAGCCGGCGACGCCGGGAGCCGCCCCTGGTCACACAGAGGTCTTGTGGCGTCGGAGGAAGCTCACGAATTCGACGCCTTCGCGCAGCCGCCTGCCGATGCTCTCGCGATCGCGCAGCATCTCCCCTGCCAGCTCGGCGATCTTGCCGGCCCGGAAGTAGAACTTGCGGTAGAAGGTGTCGACCGACTCGAAGATCTCGCCCCGGCTGAGCCCGGGGTACTCGAGGACGGCGGACTGGACACCCCTGTCGTCCACCAGCGAGGCGGAGTCGTCGGGCAGCCATCCCTCCTCCTGGGCCTGCTTGTACAAGGCGGTACCCGGATAAGGCGCCGCAATGGACACCTGCAAGGAGCTGGGGTTGATGTCCCGGGCGAAGCGGATGGTCTCCTGGATGGTCTCCTTGGTCTCCCCCGGCAGCCCGAGGATGAAGGTCCCGTGGATGGTGATGCCCAAGTCGTGACAGTCCTTGGCGAACTGTCGGGCACGCTCGACCTTCACACCCTTCTTGATGTTCTTGAGGATCTGCTCGTTCCCGGTCTCGAAGCCCACCAGGAGCAGGCGAAGGCCGTTGTCCCGCATCACCTTGAGTGTCTCGTAGGGCACGTTGGCCTTGGCGTTGCACGACCAGGTGAGCCCCAGGCGGCCCAGGCCGCGGGCGATCTCCTCGGTCCGGGGACGGTCGTCGGTGAAGGTGTCGTCGTCGAAGAACACCTCCTTCACCTGGGGGAAGTACTTCGGGATCAGTTCCATCTCACCCAGGACGTGCCCCACGCTGCGCGTCCGGTACCTGTGCCCGCCGACGGTCTGCGGCCACAGGCAGAACGTGCACTGCGAGCGACAGCCGCGCCCGGTGTAGAGCGAGACATAGGGGTGCTTCAGGTAGCCGATGAAGTAGTCCTCCACCCGGAGATCCCGCTTGTACACGTCGACCACGTACGGAAGCCGGTCCATGTCCTCGAGAACCGGCCGATCAGGCGTGTGCACCACAGTGCCGCGGGCGTCCCGGAACGTGACACCGGCCACTTCCTCGAGGGATCGGCCTTCGGCGATCTCGGCCACCGTGAAGTCGAACTCCTCTCGACAGACGAAGTCGATGGCGGGCGACGCCAGCAGGGACCCCTCCGGCTCCACCGCCACCTTGGCCCCGACGAAGCCCACCTTGAGCTCGGGGTTCTCGGCTTTGAGCGCTTCGGCCACCTTGACGTCGCCGGGGAAGGATGGACTGCTCGTGTGCAGCACGGCCAGCTCGTACTGCCGTGCCAGGGGGAGCACGTCGGCCAGGCTCAGATCGGCGGCGGGGGCGTCGACCAGCTTGCTCCCGGGCACGATGGCGGCCGGCTGGGCCAGCCATGTCGGGTACCAGAAGGACCGGATCTCACGCTTGGCCTGGTAGCGCGAACCGGCGCCGCCGTCGAAGCCCTCGTAGGAGGGGGGGTGCAGGAAGAGAGTGCGCATCACGTGAAGTGCCTCCTCGTCAGGCTCTCAGACGCTTGAATGGTGTCACGGTGGCCTCAGCGGCGCGTCTTTCGGGCCTGGTCGCCGCCCCGGCTGCGGACAAGCCCAGGGTGTCCAGGGCACGGCCGAACGCCTCGGGCCACTCCCCAGCGTCCCTGACGCCACTGGGCAGCGGGCGGCGGACGCGAGCCAAGGCGGCATCGACCACGGCCTGGAGCTCCTCGACAGCGGGGCCCGACGCGTCGGCGTCGCCGAGCTCGAGCTCGTGCTGCAGGTTCTGGCGGCCGTGCCCGGGAAGAACGTCGAGGATGACGAGGTGCCGGCCCACCACCCGGGCCTCGCTGCAGGTGGTGGCACCGGGCGTCGTGATCACGAGGTCGCTGGCGGCCATCAGCTCCGGGATCCGGTCGGTGAAGCCGAAGGCATGCACGTAGGGCGAGTCCAGGGCCTCGAGGCGCCGGCGCAGCTTGGCGTTGTGGCCGGCCACGGCGAGCACGTGGACACCCATGTCGGCCAGGGACCGAGAAAGCTCCTCCACCGGGCCCAGCCCCCAACCACCCCCCATCATCAACACGCAACGGGCGCCGACGGGCACGTCGAGCCTCTGGCGCGCCGCGTCCTGGTGGGGCGCGTCGTAGAAGCCGGGTCGCACGGGGGGCGGCACGATCTGGACCTCGGCCCTCGGCGCGTAGCGGCGCACCGAGCCGGCTGCCGCCCCGGACGTGACCAGGAAGAGGTCGATGTCGTCCCACACCCACCACCAATAGGGGTCGACATCGGTGCACAGAACCATGCTCCTGTGCGGCGGAAGCTGCCGACGCAGCTTGGACTCGACCGAGGCGCCCGTGGCGAAGGTGGCGATGACGAGGTCCACGGGGTTGCGGACGAGCTCGGCTTTGACAGCAGGGACGAGGCGCCTGGTGGCCTCCCGGTCGAGAGCCCGCACGAATCTCGTCCCCTGGCGAAAGTGGGCGAAGTGGAGGGCGTCGTAGACACCGGGCATAGCCGAGACGCGCCTGAACACGCGGTCGCCCAGCCTCGCCCCCAGGGAGCCGAGCAGCTTCATGCAGTCGAGGACGTCGACCCGCCAGCCCCGGGCCTCGAGGCCCTGACCCACGACATCGGACACCACGTCGTGCCCGGCTCCCAGTGCTCCTGAGAGGATTGCCGCACGCGGCACGAGCCACCTCCCCTGCAATTCGCCCACCAGTTCTCGAGCCAGGCTAACGCCCGGGGCCGGGCCGTCACCACCGGCGGACCACGCTCGGTCGCAGCGGTAGCATCCGCTGTCGTGGGGTTGCACCTCGCCCAAGAGCGTCACGCCGACCTGCTCCTGTCCGACAACCCGTTCGCATTGCTGGTGGGCATGGTCCTCGACCAACAGGTCCCGCTGGAATGGGCGTTCAGCGCGCCGCTCGAGCTGGCACGGCGTCTGGGCGAGGAGCTCGATCCCGCCTTCGTGGCCGCCACCGACCCCGACGAGCTGGCTGAAACGTTCTCGCGACGCCCCGCCCTGCACCGCTACCCGGGTGCCATGGCCAAGCGCGTGCACGAGCTGAGCCGGCGCCTCGTGGACGATTACGGCGGACGAGCCGAAGCGGTGTGGGAGGGTGCGGCGTCCGGCCAGGAGCTCATGCAACGCGTCAGGGGACTGCCCGGGTTCGGCGAGCAGAAGGCGAAGATCTTCGTGGCCCTTCTCGGCAAGCAGCTCGGGGTCAGACCCCCGGGTTGGGCCGATGTCAGCGCGCCCTTCAGCGAGGCGGGCAGCACCCGGTCCGTGGCTGACATCGTCGACGAGGCCAGCCTGCGCAAGGTGCGCGATTTCAAGCAACGAGCGAAGGCAGCGGCCAAGGCCGGTCGGTGACATCGACGTCTGGTACGGCCACGGTCCTCGCCGACCGGAGGCTGTACCTGTGCACCCCCGATCGCCCCGACCTCGAGAGCTTCCTCCACGCCTGCCTGCATGGGGGCGTGGACATCGTCCAACTACGCGACAAGCGGCTCGAGGCTCGCCAGCTGATAGCGCGGGCCAAGGTGGCGGCGCGTTGCTGTGCCGCCCACGGCGTCCCGTTCATCGTGAACGACAGGCCCGACATCGCCCTCGAAGTGGGCGCCGACGGGGTGCACGTGGGACAGGACGACGTCCCGGCCGAATTGGCCCGGCGCATTGTGGGTCGCCACGGGCTTGTCGGGCTCTCCACGCACTCCCGGGCCGAGCTCGAGGCGAGCGGGCACGCCCCGGTCGACTACATCTCGGCAGGGCCGGTCGAGCCCACGCCCACCAAGCCCGGACGGCCGGGCACCGGCCTGAGCTACGTCGAGACGGCGACGTCCAGCGCCACGCGCCCGGTGTTCGTGACCGGCGGCGTGCGCCCCGAGACGGTGGGCGCCCTGGCCGGAGCAGGGGCACGGCGCTTCGTGGTGGTGCGGTTCCTGACCGAGTCGGCCGAGCCCGAGAGCGACGCCCGCCGACTGGCTGCCGCCATCGCCGACGCCCTGGCAGCCGGCAGCTGAGCAGCCGCTGAACAGGCAGCGCGAGAAACCACGGCTCGGGAGGTCACGGCTCGAGAGGTCACGGCGCCTGGCGCTCCAGCCAACCCACCAGCAAGGCCATGGCCCGGGGATCGGCTCGGAGACGATGGCCGGCCCCCGGCAGGACGTGGAGCTCGGCTCGCGAACCTGCCGCCTCCGCCAACCGACGGGCGTCGGACACCGGGACGTCGTCGTCGTCGCCACCGTGGACGATGAGCACCGATTTGGCGGACAAGCCAGTGGCTGCCTCGATGGGGCTCAGCTCACCGAACTCGTGAGCCCAACGGGCGAGGTCGGGCGGGAACCTCGGGTTGCGCACCACCCCCACCCGGCGGGCAGCAGCCAGCATGGCCTGTGGCTCCTCTCCCCAATCGGCGAAGGTGGCGGGAGACCCCAGGCACCCCACGCCACGCAAGGCAGGCTCCCGGGCCGCCAGGCACAAGGCGAGGCTCCCGCCCACGCCGAAGCCCACCAGCCACACCCCTCCACCCACGGCCATGCCCACGGCGTGAGCTACCAGCGCCGCCAGGTCCTCGCTCCACCCGCACAGCGAGAACTCCCCTTGCGAGCCCCCCACGCCGCGCAGGCAGCCGGCCAGTACACGCCACCCCGATTCGGCGGCCAGGCGATCGGCGAGGGCGGGGAGCGTGCGGCCGGTCCGCTCTGCACCCGCCTCCTCGAGCGGGAAATCGTGGACGAGCACCACGGTGCTCGCCGGGGCGCCGGCGAAAGCCGCCATCCCCCCGCCGGCAGGCACCGAGGTGCTTCCCGGCGCCAGGTGGACCATCAGAGAGCCTGACGGCCCATCGAGCGCCTCCCAGGTGCGGGCCGCCATCGACCGAGACGCCGGCCTCAGCCCCGTCGCCAGCGGCGCCGGCGCCAAGCAGGCCGAAGCGAGGCCCGCGGCGCCTCCACCACGGGGAGCTCGGGCAGGTCCGATGTCAGGGCGTACAGCTCGCCCAGCGTGCGGGCCTGGAGCACACGCTCCACCCGGTCGGCGAGCTCGGCGGGAGTCAACCGGCCGTCAGCGCAGTGGCGTTGCAGGGCGGCGAGGACCCGCTCCCTCTCGGCGTCGGAAGCCAGGGGTCCGTCGGCCACGGCCTCAGTATCCCAGTCGCAGGGGTGGCCGGCCCGGCTCGGCCGGCAGGGTCAGATGCCGATGCGCTGGGCCAGCAGCTCGCGGTGGTACGTGGGGTCGCCCAGCAGGAGCTCCGAGGACTTCGCCCGCTTGAAGTACAGGTGGGCGTCGTGCTCCCAGGTGAACCCGATTCCGCCGTGGATCTGGATGTTCTCAGCGGCAGCGTGGAAATAGGCCTCCGAGCAGTAGGACTTCGCCAGGCTGGCCACCACGGGCAGCTCCTCGGAGTCCTCGGCGGCGGCCCAGCCCGCGTAGTAGGCGGCCGACTTGGCCGATTCCACCTCGAGCAGCATGTCGGCGCACTTGTGCTTGATGGCCTGGAAGGAACCGATCGGCCTTCCGAACTGAATACGCGTCTTGGCGTACTCCACCGACGTGTCGAGGCATCGCTGGGCCCCACCCACCTGCTCTGCCGCCAGCGCCACAGCCGCCAGGTCGAGGGTGCGGGTGAGAGCCGGCCCTGCCGCGCCGTCCTCGCCGATCAGGCGGGCCGGCACGGAAGAGAACTCCAGGCGCGCCTGCTTGCGTGTCTGGTCCATGGTGGCCAGTGGCGTGCGGGTGAGCCCGCTCGCCTCGGCGTCGACGGCGAACAGGCTCACGCCGGCCTCCGAGCGCCCGGCCACCAGGACGAGCCCGGCGGTGTGCCCGTCGATGACGAACATCTTGTGGCCGTCGAGGACCCAGCCCTCACCCTGACGCGTGGCGCTCAGCGTGATGCCCTCGAGGTCCCAGCGCCCGCTGTCCTCGGTCAGCCCCAGCGTGGCCACCGTCTCGCCCGAGGCGATGCCGGGCAGGTAGTCCTTCTTCGCCGACTCGTCGCCGCACGACAGCAAGCAGTTGGCGGCCAGCGCCACCGTCGAGAAGTACGGCGCGCACAGCAGGGCGGCGCCCATCTCCTCGAACACCACGATGAGCTCGACGTAGCCGAAACCGGCGCCCCCGTACTCCTCGGGAACGGCCATCGCCTGCAGGCCCAGCTGGTTGGCCATCTGCTCCCACACGGCCGGGTCGTAACCCTCGGTGGTCTCCATGAGCCGCCGCACCTCGGTCATGGGGGACTTGTCCTCCAGGAACCGGCGGACCGCCCGGCGGAGCTCCTCCTGCTCCTCGCTGAAGGCGAAATTCATGGTCGAGGTCTACCAGATCCCGCCCGATGTTGACCACCCGGTCAATAGGCTGGGCCCCATGACGCTCCACTACGAAGACGACCTGGTGGAGGTCCACCGAGTGGTGGTGGGCCCCATGGACAACAACGTGTACGTGGTCCGCTGCCGGCAGACGGGGGAAGCGGTCATGGTGGACGCCGCCAACGAGCACGAACGGCTGCTGGAGCTGTGCCGCTCGCTGGGGGTGCGGAAGGTGCTGGAGACGCACGGGCACTGGGACCACATCCAGGCCGTTCCGGCTGTGCGCGACGCCGGCTACGGCGTAGCCGTCACCGCCGCCGACGCCGGGATGCTGCCTTCCTACGACGACATACTCGAGGACGAGTCGGTCGTCGAAGTAGGCAGGCTGCGCCTCCACACCATTGCCACCCCCGGCCATACGGCGGGATCCATGTGCTTCTCGGTGGAAGGAACGCCCTTGCTGTTGAGCGGCGACACCTTGTTCCCGGGCGGCCCAGGCGCCACGAAGTTCCCCGGAGGCGACTTCTCGACCATCATCTGCTCCATCGAGGAGAGGATCTTCTCCGCCTTCGGCCCCGAAACCCTGGTCCTCCCCGGTCATGGTGCCGACACCACGGTGGGAGCGGAGAGCCCGCACCTGCAGGAGTGGGTGGACCGGGGCTGGTGAGCCCCGGCCTCTGCGACCGGGACGCGGCGGGCGCGCCCGGGAGCGAAAGGGCCCCCACACGGGGAGTGAACCGGTTCTCCGGCGCCCTCTTCGTCCTAGGGGCGCTCTGCGCCATCGTCGCCGCCTCGGTCCGCCCGGGTGCCGCTGCGTCGGCGGCGTCACAGGACTGGTCGCCCTTCGTCCTCGTGGCCGGGCTGCTCATGGTGGGAATGGTGGCCGCCGAGGACGGCGTCTTCGAGGCGGCCGGAAGCCGGCTCGACGCGCTGGCACGGGGAGCTCTCTCTCTGTACGCCGGATCGATGGCCTTGGTGGCGGTGGTGAGCGCCCTTCTCAACCTGGACACGGCGGTGACCTTCATGACACCGGTGGCGCTGGCGGCAGCCAAGCGCCGCAGGCACCGGGAACCATCACTCGGACCACACGAACCGGGCCCGGGCCTGGCGATGCTCTACGGCTGCCTGCTGGTGGCCAACGCCGCCTCGCTGGTGCTCCCGGGCTCGAACATCACCAACCTGATCGTGCTCGGTCACCTGCACCTGTCGGGGAGCGCCTTCGCCGGGCGCACGGCGCCGGCGTGGGCTGCGGGTGTGCTCGTCACGGCGAGCGCGGTCGCTTTCGTCTTCCGTCGGGGCCTCGTTCCGGGAGCGCAGGCGGCGACCGATCCCCGAGAGGGGGAACCTCACCCCACCCCCGGCCCGCTGGGCCTGGCGGCGGTGATAGCGGTCACCGCCCTCGTGCTGGCCCTGTCTTCGCCGGCGCTCCCCGTCCTGGCCACCGGCGCACTGGCACTGGCTCTGCGCGGCCGGCGCCACGCCCGTGGCGGAGCGGGGCTCCACGAGGGTGCCGCCTCCCGGGCCCGGGCCGTGGGCCGAGCTGCTCGAGAAGTCTCGGCACCTGCGCTGGTCGCCCTGTTCGGCCTGGCCGTCGGTGCCGGGGCTTTGGGCAGGGCGTGGGACGGACCGAGCCGGCTCCTCGCCCATCTCGACGGTTGGGGGACCGCCGCCCTGGCGGCGGTGCTGTCTGTGGCCGTCAACAACCTCCCCGCCGCCTCCTTGCTCTCGGCCCGGGCGCTCCGGCACCCCTTTGCCGCTCTCGTCGGGCTCGATCTGGGGCCCAACCTCCTCGTGAGCGGCTCGCTCTCGTCGGTCCTGTGGTGGCAGGCCGCCCGTCGATCGGGGTGGCGCCCGTCGATCGGGGTGGTGAGCCGGCTCGGCGCCCTGAGCGTTCCCCCGGCGCTGGCAGCAGCCGTGGGCATCCTCATGGCCTCCGGCCACCGCTAACCACGGGGCCGGGGCCGGTTCGGGCCGGCTCAGGGTCGGGGCCGGTTCAGGCCGGCTCGGGGTCGGGCCCGGCTCAGGGAAACGGGGCCGGCTCGGGGAAACGGGGCCGGCTCAGGGAAACGGGGGCCGGCTCAGGGAAAGAGGCCTCGGGCGGCGATGGCATCGGCCACCCGCTGCACGGCCAGCGCCCCGGCAGCGCGGCGCATGGAGACACCCAGGGTCTCGGCCTTGGCCCACACAGCCGCAAAGGCATCGTCCATGCTCCGGCCCAGGCGGGTGGCCACCACGTCCTCGTCCCATGCAAAGCCCTGGCGGCTCTGAACCCACTCGAAGTACGAGGCGGTCACCCCGCCGGCGTTGGCGAGGATGTCGGGGACCACCGTGACCCCCCTGTCGGCGAGGACCCGATCGGCGCCGGGGGTGGTCGGCCCGTTGGCCGCCTCCACCACGACACGGGCGGACATCGAGGCGGCGGCGGCGGCATCGACTGCCCCCTCCAGGGCGGCGGGTACCGCCAACTCGGCCTCGAGCGCCCACAGCTCCCCGGCAGACACGACGTGGCCGCCTTCGAAGCCGGCCACCGACCCGGTGCTGGCGGCATGGTCCGACAGGAGCCCGACATCGAGGCCGCCCGGGTTGTAGACGGCACCGTTGACGTCGGCCACCGCCACCACCCGCATGCCCGCCGACCACAGCAAGAAGGCGAGAGGCCCTCCCACCTTGCCGAAGCCCTGGATGATCACCCGGGCACGGGCCAGGTCCATATCCAGTGCATTGAAGACGGCGCGCACGCAGCGCACGACACCTGAGGAGGTGGCGCCGGTGTGCAGCTTCATACCGCCCACCGACAAGGGCTTGCCGGTGACCGTGCCGGGCATGGAGCGGCCGTGGAGCATGTCGATGGTGTCGAGCACCCAGGCCATGACTCGTTCGTCGGTGTTGACGTCGGGGGCGGGCACGTCGCTGTCGGGGCCGAGGAGCGACGAGATCTCGTAGGTGTAACGGCGAGTCAGGCGTTCGAGCTCGCCGATGGAGAGGAGCCGAGGATCGCAGCGCACACCACCCTTGGCCCCGCCGAAGGGGATGTCGACCACGGCCGCCTTGAGGGTCATGTCGGCGGCCAGAGCGGTGATCTCCGATGCAGTGGTGGCCGGATGGAAGCGGATACCGCCCTTGCCCGGCCCGCGCGTGGTGTCGTGGTGGATACGCCAACCGGTGAAGACCTCGACGTGGCCGCTGTCCATGCGCACGGGAACCGACACCTCGAGCACGCGTTTGGGGACGCGGAGCATGCGGTGGATGTCGGGGTCGAGGCCCACGAGCGAAGCGGCGTCGTCGATGCGCTCGAGGACGGCCTCCCACGGGTCGTACGCTGCTGCGGGCGCAGCGGGCACCTCCGAGCTCACCGCTCCCCCACCGTGGCCGGCTCGTGGGCGCCGCTGTGGCGCTGGCGTCGGTGCGACAGCAAGTGCCCCTGTCCCTCCTCCTCGGACTTGACGCTCGCCACCAGCGGCGAGCGCGCCAACCACCACACCCCGCCGAAGAGCACGAGCAAGGAGACGGCCTCACCGGGCCCGTGCACTCCCGAGGTCCTCACACGGTCACCGAAGAGCGAGATCCCGATGGCGATGGACACCAGGGGGTCGACGATCACCAGGGTGGACTGCGAGGCGGTGATGGGCCCGGCGTGGAAGGCGTTCTGGCTCAGGAACACCCCGGCCAGACCGGCCCCGGCCAGGGCGTAGGGCGGCCAGTGGAGGAAGACCGTCGACCAGCCCTGGCCGATCTGCAGGTTCATCTCCTTGATGAGCGAGGCGCTGAAGGCATAGGCGATGGCGGCGGAGACACCGAACATGGCGGCACGCCACGGGGGCGGCCCGATACGGGTGAGGAGCACGGCCAGCGCACCAGCTCCCACGCACGACACCGACACGAGCGCCCAGTTTCCGAGATCGGGGAGCTGGCTCCCGCCCCGGGGGGACGAGAGGAGCAGGAAGGCGGCCAAGCCGGCAGCGGCCGCGGTGGAACCCAGCCATTCGTGCCATCCGAGGGGATGGCGGAACCAGAAGCCCAGGATGGCCACGAGGAAAGGCAGCTCCAGGGTGAGGATGGGCTGCACCTCGGTCAGCCGCCCGAAGTGCAGCGCTGCGAATTGCAGCAGGAATCCGGCGATGAGCATGAGCGCACCGGCCAGCCACACCTTGCGCCGCAGGGCGTACCCGATGAGGCGCCAGCGCATCGTGGCCTCGGCCGGTGCCATCTCCACGCCGAGCCGTTGCAGGATCGTGGTCATGGCGTTGGCGAAGGCCGCCATGACGGCCAGGACATAGGCCATCGCCAGTAGTTCTAGTCCAAAGGCCCCTGCCTGGCGGTGTTTCCGAGCGCCTCGGTACGCTCTGGCCGCCAGCTCGCCCGGTGAGCCCCTGGCAGGCCCCGCCGAGGCAGACCGGGGAGGAACCGACGTGGCCCAACAGATCGCCCTGGAGGAATTCGAAGAGCAGGCCCTGGCGTTCTTGGAATCGGCCTCCGAGCGCCGAGTAGAGGTGCGCCGTGCCTGGGGAGAGGGCTCTGACCAGGTCTCGCTCCTTCCCGAGCGGACCCTCGACGAGGAGCTGGCCGAGGCTGCCGCCGCCAAGGCCTGGGCCCAGCAGCGCTTCGACGCCGGATTCGGGTGGATCACCGGTCCCTCCCAGTACGGGGGCAGAGGCCTGACCCGCGATCACCAGCGGGCCTACGACGCGCTGGAGGCGAAGTTCGTCGTGCCGCCCATGACCGTCTACGGCATCGGGCTCGGGATGGTGGCACCGACGATCCTCGCCCACGGCACCACCGAGGTGAAAGAGCGCTACCTCCGGTCCATGTGGCGCGGTGACATCGTGGCCTGCCAGCTCTTCAGCGAGCCCTCGGCGGGCAGCGACCTGGCCGGCCTGCAGACCCGGGCGGTGCGAGACGGCGACGAATGGGTGGTGAGCGGCCAGAAGGTGTGGACCTCGGGAGCCCACTTGTCCGACATCGGAGAGGTGCTGTGCCGCACCGACCCCGAGATGCCCAAGCACAAGGGGCTGACCGGGTTCGTCGTCGACATGCGGGCACCCGGCGTGGAGATCCGGCCGCTCCGGCAGATCACCGGTGGCGCCTCGTTCAACGAGGTCTTCTTCACCGAGGTGCGGATCCCCGACAGTCACCGGCTGGGCGACGTGAACGGCGGGTGGACCGTGGCGCTCACCACCCTCATGAACGAGCGGGCCGCCATCGGCGGGGGCATGGCGGGGACCAGTGCCGGAAACATGAGCACCGAGCGGCTCATCGAGCTGGTCCGTCACCACGGCAAGGAAGGCGACCCGTTGGTGCGTCAGCAGGTGGCCGACATCATCATCAACGGCCGAGTGGCCTCCTACACCACCATGCGCTCCATGGCCAAGATCGCCGCCGGACAGCTCCCAGGGCCCGAGATGTCCATCGCCAAGCTCTCGCTCACGTTGAACATGCGACGGATGGCGGACATGCTGTCGCACGTTCTCGGTCCCAAGCTCATAGCCGAGTCCGGCGAGTGGGGCGCCTACGCATGGAGCCAATTCGTCTTGGGCATCCCCGGCTTGCGCGTGGCGGGCGGGACCGACGAGATCATGCACAACATCATCGGAGAGCGGGTGCTCGGCCTCCCCAAGGAGCCCTCGCCCACCTGAACCCCACACGGCGCTAGCGCCAGGGGAGGTGCTCGGCGAATACCCAGCTGCGGCGGTGGATGGCCGTCATGCCGTACCCGCACAGCGCCCTCTTATGGGTCGGCGAGGGGTATCCCTTGTTGCGCTCGAAGTCGAAGGGCGGGAACGAATCGGCCTCGTCCCGCATGAGGCGGTCCCGGGTGACCTTGGCCAATACCGATGCAGCGGCGACGCTGGCACAGCAGGCGTCGGCCCCGACAACGGTGCGCACGGCGGGGGCCCGAGGCCCGAGCACGCTCTGCTCCTCGTCGAAGAGCGTGGGCTCGGCCGGCGGGCTCACGTAGTCGAAATTGCCGTCCAGGATGACGGCGTCCACGGGACCGGGCAGGGCAAGAAAGGCGCGCCGAGTGGCCAGGCGCAGCGCCGCCGTCATGCCCAAGCGGTCGCACTCCTCGGGCCCGACGTGGCCCACGGCCCATGCCGAGCACCAGGCCCCTATCCGCTCGAACATCTCCTCCCGGCGCTCCTCGGGGAGCTGCTTGGAGTCGCGCAGCCCGGCCGGCGGCCTGCGGCTGGACCGCTCGAGGACGTCGGTCTCCATGACGGCCACGCCCACCGAGAGCGGGCCCGCCCAGGCGCCGCGTCCCACCTCGTCGACCCCCGCTATCGACCGGTGCCCCTGACGCCACAGCCGTCGCTCCTCCACCAAGCGGGGGGCCACGGTAGAGCGGCCCCCGACAGGGCGGCCCCCGACAGGGCGACCCCCGACAGGGCGGCCCCCGACAGGGCGGGGCGCAGTGGGGGGTGCGACAGCGGGGCCAGGGTTCGGGCGGGGAGGCGGCCCCGGCCCGCGCCAGGAGGCGCCGAGGCCCTGGCTAGAGTTGTCCTCCACCCCATTGCGCGTGGCGGCCGGTTCGCGCATCATTGGGCTCGCGCCCCTTCGTCCCATGCCCTGGGAGGACGCTCCATCGAGGCGTAATCCGTGTTGCAGCTCCGGCCTGAGCTCCCAAAGGAGTCTGGGAGACCGAAGGAGGGAGAGGAGATGCCTGACACCGCTTCCATGACGCCGTGGCGAGCCGACGCCGCCCTGAGCACCGGAACGCCCGTCGACGTCCGCAGCCGGTTCGTCGGTTCGTGGAGCCGGGGCTTCGAGGTGGCAGAGTGCGTGGCCGACCAGGGGTACCGGGTGCGCCGGCTGTCGGACGGCACGGTCCTCCCCGACGTGTTCGAGGAGCACGACATCCGGCCCCAGCGCGGCAGGCGGGAACCCTGGTTCTGAGGGATCGGCAGCGAGGCGGCCACTACAGGCCGGCCGGGGGGTGCCGCTGACCGGGGAGTGCCGCCGAGTTGGCGGCTCGGGCCGGTCGACACCGTGGGCAGGCTACTCCTGGGCTCTTTCGCCCGGCGGGTCGCTGTGGGGCGCGTCGCCAGCCCCAGCTGGCCCGACCGGCGGGGGCGCCACCAGCGGGGACGCCGGCAAGGGTGGCGCCGGCAAGGGTGGCACCGGCAGCGGTGGCTCCTGTGGACCGGTCTCGGAGGTGACCCAGGCCAGATAATCGGGGTCACCGCCCTGGAGGACGGTGACGACCACCTCGGGCACCTCGTAGGAGTGGGCCGCCCGCAGGGCAGCGACCAGCTCCGACACCCGGTCGCCCGTCGTCTTCAAGGTGCACATCCACTCGGTCGAGGTGGTCACGGCGCCCTCCCACCAGTAGGTGGAGCCGAGGGGCCCGGACACCTGGGCGCAGGCCGCCAGCCTGGCCTCCACAGCCAGGCGCCCTAGGCGCTGCGCCTCCTCGGCGCTCGGGGCGGTTACCTGGACCTGGCAGTAGCTCACGGGGTTCTCACACCAGCTGCGAGCGCATGACCTTGCCCATGGCGTTGCGCGGCAGCGAGTCCACCAGGCGCACCAGCCGGGGTCGCTTGTAGGAGGCCAACTCCCCGGCGGCGAAGCGCAGGAGCGACTCGGCGTCGAGACCAGCCACCCCGGGGACCACCCATGCCGTCACCACCTCACCCCACTCGTCCGAGGGCGTGCCCGCCACGGCCACTTCGGCCACGGCCGGATGGCGTAGCAAGACGTCCTCGACCTCTGCGGGGTACACGTTGAACCCGCCGGAGATGATGAGGTCGCCCGCCCGCCCGACGATGCGCACGTAGCCGTCGCACACCTCGGCGAGGTCGCCGGTGCGGAACCAGCCCGAAGCGAACACCTCGGCGTTGTGGGCAGGACGACCCAGATAGCCGGCGAACACCTGGGGTCCACGCACGAGCAACTGCCCGCCGTCGTCGATATCGACCTCGATGCCGGGCAGCGGGAAGCCCACCGTTCCGGCGCGCCGCTCGCCGTGCACGGGGTTGGAGACGGTGAGGAGGGTCTCGGTCATGCCGTAGCGCTCCAGGACCATGGTGCCGGCTGCCGCCATCTCCTCGTGCAGCCCGCTGGCCAAGGGAGCCGACCCCGACACGGCCAGGCGTAGGCGCCCCAGCTCCGAGGCCCGGCCCGCCGTCGTGATCCGGTGGTACATGGTGGGCACGCCGAAGAACAACGTCGCTCCCTGCTCCGAGGCGCAGCGGCACACGGCGTCGACGTCGAATCCGGGCAGCACGACGGCAGAAGCCCCCACCAGAAGCGAGGTGTACAGCGCCGCGCACAGCCCGTGCCCGTGG
>JBJKRZ010000009.1:0-3294 GCA_046704365.1 Acidimicrobiales bacterium
CCTCCCCTCGGGCCACCCCCGCCGGGGCGGCCCCCGCGCCCGCCGCGGCGGCCGCCCCCGGACCGAGGCTGACCCCTGGACGGGCGGTCGTGCCACCCGGACCGGTCCCGCCGGTGCCCCGGGTGCCGGGACCGGTGCTGAGCATGGTGCGCGTCGTGTACCACGAGAGGCCCAGGAACGCCACGGTGACCAGGACGACCAGGGCCGCGGCCACGCCGTAGCGGGGGTCGGAGAGGCCGCCCGCCACGATCAGGAACTCGCTGCGGAAGATCCCGAAGGGTGGCGCCGCCGACAGGGCCAGCACCGACGCCACCAGCATCGGCCCGCTCCAGGGGAGCGCCGCCACCCCGCCGCGCACGTGAGCCATGTCCTTGGTGCCGAACTTGCGCACCACCGAGCCGGCGCCGAAGAAGGCGGTTCCCTTGGCGGCGGCGTGGGCGAGGACGTGGAGCAGGACTCCGACGATCGCCAGGGGCGCCCCGAAGCTCATGCCCATGGCCAGGATGCCCATGTGCTCGACGCTCGAGTAGGCGAGCAGCCGCTTGAGGTCGCGCTGGCGGAGCAGGGAGAGCGCGGCCAGGAGCAGCGAGGCGACACCGAAGATGAGCAGCACGTTGCGCGGGTAACCGGACCCGAGGGTCCGCTCGGCGATCTGGTAGTAGCGCAGGATGGCGTAGAAGGCGAGGGCCAGCAACGCCCCCGAGAGGAGGGCGGAGATCGGCGTCGGCGCCTCCGAGTGGGCGTCGGGGAGCCAGGTGTGCACCGGCGCCAGGCCCATCTTGGTGCCGAAGCCGAGCACTGCCAGGACGAAGGCCAGCCGGACCACGGCCGGCGGGAAGTGGTGGGCACCGGAGAGCAGCTTGGTGTACGCCAGCTGGTAGCCGGCGCCGAACACCGTGGAGCCGGCGTAGTACATGAGGATCGTGGCCAGCAGGGCGATGCCCAGGCCGAGCGAGGCGATCAGCACGTACTTCCAGGCTGCCTCGGTCGCCCCGTCGGTGTCGTCGATCGCCACCAGGAGGGCGGAGACGACGGTCGTGATCTCGATCGCCACCCAGAGGAGGGCGAGGCCGTTGACGAGCGGGGTGGCGACCATCGCCCAGCAGAAGAGGTTGAACCCGGCGTAGAAGCGGCGCCCGTACCGAGTGCCGATCGGGCCCGGTTCGAGGTGCAGGTAGCCGGCGGCGAACACGGCCGTGGCCAGGTACAAGAAGGACGTCGCCAGCAGGAAGACGGCCGAGAGGGCGTCGACCTGGAGCTCGGACCCGGCCGTCACCACCCGGTGGTCGAGCACGGCCGGCACGAGGACCAGCGACAGCACGAAGCAGGCGGCACCGGTCGCCGCCGTCAGCACCTTGGCGGCGGCGACGGGCAGGACCGCGCTCACCCCCCCGACCGCGAAGGGGAGCGCCATCAACGCGAGCAGGACGCCGGCCATGTCTGCCGCTACCCCTGGAGCCGGTCCAGCTCGTCGGTCGAGAGCGTCCTCGACCGCCCGTGGTGCACCCGCATGATGACGCCGAACACGACCACCGCCACCAGCAGGTCGAACAGGAAGGCCAAGTCGACGACCAGGGGCAACCCGGTCGCCACGACCATGCTCGCCACCGACACCCCGTTCTCCAGCGAGAAGAACCCCATCGCCTGGGACACCACGTCCGAGCGCAGGACGATGAGCACGAAGGCCACCAGCACCACGGCGGTGGCGATGGAGAGGGCGGTGCCGGGCAGGGCGACGGCGTGGATGTGGAGCGAGCCGATGGCGAAGAAGCCGAACGCCGAAGTCCCGAGGGCGATGAGGGTCATGCTGGCCACTCCCAGCACCGAGCTCCCGGCGAGGTCGGCGCGCGAGCCCCGGAGCAGTCCCAGCACCACCGCCGGGACGGCCACCACCTTGAACAGGAACGAGAAGGCGGCCAGCCCGTACAGCTCGCCGGTGTGGTGCGTGGCGGCCACGATGACCGCCAGGGCGGTCACGACCAGCGACTGGAAGGCGTACAGGCGGACCTGGGACCGCAGCAGCGGCGCCCGGAGCATGGCGAACTCGGTCAGGAGCACCAGCACGGCGCACACGTCGTCGACGCCGGCGGTGGTGGAGGGCACCGGGGCCGGCATCAGCCGCCTCCCACGTAGAACACGAGCACCGCCAGCAGGGCGATGCCGAACGCGGCGGCCAGGAACTCGGTGATCTTGAAGAGTCGCAGCTTCGAGAAGAGGTTGTCGATCACGGTGAAGACGACCCCGAGGAGCATCGCCTTGCCGAGGAGGGCGGGCACGGCCACGGCCACGCTGCCCGGAGTGCCGGTGGCCGAGAGCCCCCACGGAGCGATGAACACGTCGATCAGGATGGTGTAGAGGATGAGCTGCTTCATCGCCGAGCCCCACTGCAAGAGGGCGAGCGGCGGCCCCGAGTGCTCCAGGGTCCGGCCCTCGTCGATCATCCCGAACTCGAGGGTGCCGCTGTGGGTCTCGACCGGGATGCGGCCGGTGTCGGCCAGCACCACGAGGAAGAAGGCCACGGCGGCGAGCAGGTGGCCGGGGCGCACGACCTCCGAGGTGGTCCGCACGTGTGCGGCCAGGGCATAGGGCAGGTCGGTGCTCGTGATGAGGGCGACGGCGAAGACGACGAACAGGATGGTCGGCTCGATCAAGGCCCCGAACGTCATCGCCCGGCTGCTCCCCAGCTGTGCGTAGGGGGCCCCGGACTCGGTGCCGGCCAGGGCGACCGAGAAGCCGGCCAGGGCGAGCACGAACCCGCCTCCGAGGATGACGCCCTGGTACCCGAGGGGAAGGCCGTAGGTGGTGAGGACGGGGATGAGCAGCGGGACGATCAGGTAGCAGCCGAAGGCGACGACCGGGGCGGCCAGGAACACCCAGCTCGATTCCTCGGTGGCCAGCGTCTCTTTCCGGAAGAGCTTGGCCAGGTCGTAGTAGGGCTGGAGGATGCGGGGCCCCCGCCGTCCCTGCCAGCGCGCCTCGACGTGGGCGATCACGCCGCTCACCAGGGGCGCGCCGAGGACGATGGTCAGGACCTGGAGCGCTTGGACAGCTTGGGGCGCGACAACACCGAGACCCACTCGACCTCCACGGACGCTCTTCCCGTAGAGGCCATCAGCCCCGAAGGGCGGTTCGGGCCGCAGCCCGCCAGGGCATCATCTGGCGAGACCGACAATAGCCGACCGGCTGGGTGGTGCAGCGAACGTCGGCGGGGCCGTCGGCGCGACGGATGGGGTCGGTGCGGTGGCGGTGCCGGGCTGGCCGGGGCGCCACCCTTGCGGCCGCTCGCTTCCAGCG
>JBJKRZ010000010.1:0-3415 GCA_046704365.1 Acidimicrobiales bacterium
GCCCAGCACCGTGCTCGTCGTCGACGACGACGAAGCCGTGCGCCAGAGCCTGATCGACGTCATGGCCACCGCGGGCATCCGCGGGGTGGGTGCCTCGGGGCGCACCGAGGCGCTGGCCGTCCAAGAACGCGACGAGCCGGCAGTGGTCATGGTGGACTACCGCCTTCCCGACGGCAGCGGCATCGAGCTGGCCCGGGAGCTCAAAGAGCGCGACCCCGAGGTGCCCGTGCTGCTGCTCACCGGCTACGCCTCGCTGGACACGGCCGTGGCCGCCGTGGGCCAGTTGGACGCCTACCTCATCAAGCCGGTGGCGCCCCCCGCACTGCTCCAGGCCGTCCGCAACGCCCTGGCCCGCCGTGGCCTGGTGGCCGAGAACCGCAGCCTGGTGGAGCGCCTCCAGCGGCTCAACACCTATCAGGCTCTCTATGACCCCTTGACCGGCCTGCCCAACCGGGCGCTGCTCGACGACCGGCTGAGCCAGGCCCTGGCGGCGGCCCGGCGCACAGGCAGCTCGCTGGCCGTGCTCTTCGTGGACCTCGACCGCTTCAAGGTCGTGAACGACCTCTTCGGCCACCACGTTGGCGACATCCTGCTGCGCGAGATGGCCGACCGGCTGGCGATGGCCAGGCGCCGCTCGGACACCGTGGCCCGCTTCGGCGGCGACGAGTTCGTCGTGGTGTGCCCCGAAGTGGGGTCATCGGCGTCGGCGTGCCGCATAGCCGAGCACCTGCTCGGCGAGCTGGCGCGGCCGGCGGTAGCCGAGGGGGTGGAGCACCGGCTCACCGCCAGCATCGGCATCGCCATGAGCGGGCCGGCAGCGGCGAGCCACAGCACCGAGACGCTGCTACGCAACGCCGACACCGCCATGTACCGGGCCAAGGACGGTGGGCGCGCCGACTGGGAGTTGTTCGACGAGGCCATGCGCGAACGCGTGGTGGAGCGCTTCGAGATCGAGCGCGGCCTGCGGGCGGGCATGGAGAGCGGCGACCTGGTGCTCGCCTACCAGCCCATCGTCGAGCTGACGAGCGGCCGGGTGGTGGGCGCCGAGGCGCTCATGCGCTGGCACCGCCCCGGCCACGGCACCATCCTTCCGGGATCCTTTTTGCCCGTGGCCGAGGAGTCGGGCCTCATCACCCCCGTGGGGCGCTGGGCCTTCGAGAAGGCGCTGGCCGAGCTCTCGGCCTGGGAGCGGGCCGGGCTCGTCTCCTCCGACTTCCGCTTGTGGGTGAACGTGTCGCCGTACCAGCTGGCCGACCCCACCTTCGCCGAGCAGGTGGGGGAGCTGCTCCAGCGCCACGACGTGCCGCCGGCCATGGTGGGCGTGGAGATCGTGGAGGATGCCTTGCGCGACGTGGGGGCGACGCGCAAGGTCCTCCACGAGCTCCGCCAGCTAGGCGTGTCGCTCAACTTGGACGACTTCGGCGCCGGGTACTCCAACCTGTCGTGGCTCCAGGAGCTGCCCATCACCGGGCTCAAGATCGACCAGCGCTTCGTGTCCACCTTGGACGTGAGCGGTGAGCTGCGAGGGGCAGCCATCGTGGACGGGCTCATCAGCCTGGGCCACGCCCTCGGTCTTCTGGTGGTCGCCGAGGGCATCGAGACCAAAGGCCAGGCCGAGGCCTTGAGCACGATGGGCTGCGAGCTCGGCCAGGGCTACCACTTCGCCTATCCGGGCTCGGCTCGCCAGCTGTGGTCCCTGACCCAGGCTCAGGTGCCGCCCGAGCACCGGACCCTGGCGCCCTTGCCGGGACCCCCGGCGGTGGTGGCGAGCGACGGCTGAGCGGGCCGGATCGCCCGCCGCCGGTGCGTGGCGCTTCGGGGCGCCCTCAGCCGAGAAGTCCTCTCGAGTCGGCGGACGCCGCCGGTGCGAGGAGCGGCGTCGAGTTCGAGGTCGAGCTGGGACCGGGCGCCGAGCCCGGGGGGTTCAACAGCGGGACCGAGATGGGTGAAGTGCCGCCCGAGCCCGGGTTCTCGGGGCTGGTCGTGGTCGTCGAGGTGGAACCGCCGCCACTGGGAGCAGCCGAGGAGCTGAACTCCCAGGTGCCCGCTGCGCAGTAGCCGGGGGTGGTGGCCTGCACCACGTAGGTGGTGGGGCTGGACAGCAGCTGGTAGACGGGCAGGGGCGCTCCGCCCGCTAGGCAGCCGTAGCGCGGGTCGTTGGTGGCGAAGGACGAGAGCTGACCGGCGCTGCGGGCCTGGCCACCGCCCGGGAGGCTCCCCTGCACGGGAGAGAGGGTCTCGGCGGATCCGTTCCACACGCCCCGGTAGCTGTAGTTGGCCGGCCCGGGCCCTGAGGCCCCTGTACCGACGTCACCGGGGCCCGCCGCGTACTTGTCGGGGGCGGCGTTGCCGAGAAGGGCGGCCAGCATGGCCGGATTGTTGCCGTCCATCCCCAGTGCCCACACACCCACCCCGAGCACCTTGTACTCGTTGGCCAGCCGGGCCTTGAGCGCCAGCGAGGTGGGGTCGTCGAAGAAGATCTGGTACCACTGCGAGCCCGATTGGTAGGCCGTCCAGGGGGTCTGGCTGGACTGGTCCCAGTACGAGGGGAGGCGGGCGGCCGCCACCTGGGCGTAGGTCACCGGGGAGGCCGGGCCGGTGGCAGCGTCGCCCAGGTCGGGGCCGCTCGTGGGCCACTGGTAGCCGTAGTAGGGGACGCCCAGGATGATTTTGGACCGGGGCACCACCGCCGAGTACTCGGCGAGGTCCACGTTGTCCTCGTTGCCCGGCCCGGTGAGCGGAGCGGTGGGCGAGGGACTGGCGGGCTCGTTCATGTCGTAGGCCATGACGAAGAAGGCGTCCACGCTCGGCGCCAGCCCGGCGATGTCGAAGAAGCCGTTGGGGTCGCCGGCGGAGCTGCCGTAGGTGCTCATGGTGATCTGCCAATGGGGGTCGGCCGCCCGCAGCTGGCGCGAGACCGCAGCGATCAGGTTGTCCAACCCCTGGCGGTCCTGGGGCCCGTTGCCCTCGAAGTCGAAGTTGACACCGTCCAAGTTCTTGGCGGACACGAGCTGCACCAGGGCGCTACCCAGACGTGCCGGGGCCGAGGGGTCCGATGTCAGGCGGTCGAGGGTGGTTTGGTCGAAGCACGTGACGGTGAGCACGACACGGTCGTCGGCGGCGTGCGCCCGGCTGACCAGGTCGGCCAGCGCCTGGCTCTCGTAGCCGTCCCATCCCGAGTTCGACTCGTTCACGCTCCCGTCGGGGTTCACGTCGAGCGAGAAGTAGGCGAGGGTGGTGAGGTCCTTCACGTCGAAGGCCGCCTCGTCGGCCAGGTTCCACCACGGGGCGAAGCCGAAGATCTCGTGCGGCGCCAGGGTGGCGTTGGCGAGCTGCGGCGGGGCCGGTGCCGGCGGAGCGGTGGCGGCCGGCAGGTCGAGCGGTGGCGCGGCGGCGGCGAAGGCGCGCGCGGCGG
>JBJKRZ010000011.1:0-3535 GCA_046704365.1 Acidimicrobiales bacterium
GGCCCGGTGGCCCCTGTATCGTGCTGAGCCCTGCCGTCCCCGCCGAGATGGCTGCCGTGTCTCGCGCGCTCAGGGCCAGAAAACCACACTCCCGACCCGGAGTGCCCCCCACGCGCTCGACCGCGTCGAACACGAGCTGTTCGCCGGCCACCAGATCGCGTCCGCTCACGCAGTCTGCGTACCTGGGATCCAGGACCTCGTGCGCGGCCGGCCCGAAGAAGCTCTCCCAGTCGAGCGCGAACGTCGTGTTCTGGTCGTAGGGTTCGAGAACCGTCACGCCCAGCACGTCCCCCGGTTCGAAGCCCGGAACGCAGGGCTCGACCTCCTCGTCCGGTTTGCAGCCGCCAAGCACGCTCGCGACGACGGCAACTGCCAGGAGCGATCCTGCGCGCCTGCGTCCTGGCAGCGCATGCCTCGCGAATGCGGACCCTGCCATGGGTTCACAGGGCATGCCCAACACAAGCCTCCGGATCGAGCATCAGGCGCGCATCGTAGTTCTTCGGTGGAACGACCACCAGCCGGACCGTGTCCGTGGATCCGGCCACCGACGCTGGAGCGTCCCAGGCGCAGTACGGTTCGCCGTAGCATTTGGGCCTGCAGTCGTACACGCCCGACGAATCGTCGAAGAATGGCGTACAGGAATCCGGTGGACACGAGGCCACGGTGCACGCGGACGCCGGCGTGCAATCGTCCCGGAGATCACCAGCTGTATCGTCGATGACCTGAAGCACGTTTCCCGCGGAATCGAGCACGCCAAACGTGTTGCCGTCGCCGGTGCAGGAGAGGCTGTCAGCCGGAAACGGGAAGGCGTCAGTCAATGGATCGGGATACTGCGTCGTTGCGGTAACCGCCGGGAAGAGCACGCCTCCCTCGTTCAACCCGTCAACCCGGACGCAGACGGCATCGGGGCAGATGTCCCCCGGCGCCGGTGGCGCTTCAAGATCGATCACGGGTGACTCGCACGCTGCGACCGCGGCCGGCCAATCGATCACGAAGTCGTCCGGACAGGCCACGCACGTGTTCGACGACTTGTCGGCACCCTGGCCGAGCGGGCAGTCAACACAGAGCCCGCCTTGGCTGATCTGATCGCGTTCGCACTCCGAGCACGTGTTCTGTGCGGTTGGCTCAGAGCCCGGAGGACAGGGGGCACATCCACCGGAAACCGCAATCGAGTCAGCGGGGCAAGCGATGCACTGTCCGAACGTGGGCGAGCCCGCTGCAATATCAGTGTAATTGCGCGCAGGACATGCCACACAGCTCGATTCCCACATGTTCAGGTTCGGGTCCGGAGGCGATCCGACGTACTGCTGAAGGCGGCCCTGTGTGCAAGCCACCCAGAGGTCATGGAACGAAGCCGCCGGAGCGCCAGGCTCGTGATTGGCGAAGAGCCGGCAGGCGTCGCACCACGTGTAATCTGCGTCGTCGTCGTAGATCGCATCTGCCAGGGTGGACATCGACCCCGTTACCGTGAAATCGTTCATCTTCGGATTTCCCGGGGTCCACATCCGGATCCAAGCCACCAGCGCCGATCCGGGTAGCGCTACATCCTCGTCGTTGGTGCTTCCAGGAGAACCAGGAGAAGGCAGGGAAGCCCATCCGGTGTTGGTGATTTGAAGATGTCCACTCGCGTCAGGCGAGTAATAGTCGACATTTCCAGGAACATCGTTGCTTCGGGCGTTGCCGGCACCGTAGTTGCCGTCGAAGGCGTCTAGCCAAGTCGTGCCAACGCGAGCGAGTTCGAGCCGGCCGGCAGTCGATGCTCCGGGGCCGTCCCACACGAGGATTCCACCCGACGGGTCGGTGCCAGTGGCGTTGCCCTCCATGCACACGTCACCTGCCGGACGACGCGAGTAGTCCGAACAGTAGTGCATGTTCCACGAACGTTCTGAAGCGGCAGGGGTGTAGTAGTTCACCCCGCCAACGACCTGCCCCGCAATGAAGTCGGCGAATGCGTCACTCAAGATCGACACATCGTCGTTGCCCTTGATCTGCCCCCCGGCAGCTATCCGCTTCGACATGTAGCGTTGCATGTGCTGGGGATCGTTGTCGTACAGCAGGCTACAGAGCGAGAAGTGACCGTATTCGTGAGTGGCAACCCCTCTGCTGTCCCGAAGATATGCCTGGTTGTCGGGATAAATGATGTCGGCTTGCGAGAGGGCAATCCCTTCCGCGGTGAGCAGGGCGGTGCCAAGGAATCCGGCCTCTGGAACGAGCGCGAGGGTTCGGAATAGCTCCAGCGTCACGTCGTCGTACATGTTGAGCCCCAAACATCCAGCGAAGGCAGGGTGATCGGGGTCGAACGGTGATCCGGCGCGATTCGCAAACCAGCCGGTCAGCACTCGAGCCGTGTGCGGATTGTACCCGGTGACCCTGTCGAAGTATTTGTAGGCGTCGAGCACGGTGTTGTAGAGGTGGATCTTCTTGTTGTTGGACTCGACGGTGACGTAGCTGGAGTCTCGACTGGTGGAGAACTGCGTGTCAGCGCCGAAGTCGCAGACGCGCTCGTGGAAGAGGTACGAGGTCACGTAGGCGGCGTCGTTGCTCAGGTGCATGCACACCGGGTGATCTCCACGAGGGCGGACCGAGAGGATGTTGTCGCGTCGCGGCACCGTCAGGTGGGCGATCCCCATCGTGTTGGTCTTGCTGGTGAAGAGCATCGGAATGCCGTGGTCACCGAGTGCCTTCATCTTCATGTCCACGCGGGTGGCGTTGGGTCGAAGGGCGCGGGGCGGCGGAGCGTTCGGATCTGAGTGGTTCCATGGATCCTTGCCCCAGGCTTGCTTCATCTCGCCATCGAAGAGCGGGTCACGGTTGTTGACCTGCATGGTGAGGTAGAGATCGCAGTGCTGGTTGGTGGTCGCGAGCAGGGCGGCGTCGCCGAGGAGCGTGACCGCACCGCGCACCACGAAGCGCGTCGCCCGACCGATCCCCTTGGCCACCTGGCGGCAGAAGCGACGAAATCCGCCCTTGCGCCGGGGCTGCTGAACCTCGTCGTCTCCGGTGTCGAAGGACGTCGTGTTGAGGTAGAGGAACCCGGAATCGATCAACGACTGGTAGGAGACGGACCCGTCAGGGTTGGCGGCGTCGCTCGGCGGGGTCTGCAGAATCACGACGTCGAAGACGGTGTGGTCTTCCCCGGTTTCGGGGTCGATCTCCGGCGAGAGCGCGGACTCGCGAAGGAGGTTGTACGTGGCGCCGGGCAGGATCGCGTACACGAACGTGCCCTCGCCGTCGAACGCGCCAGCGACGCTGCCGCACTGCCCACTGAAGCGGTCGAGCTCGCTCTGGAAGAGCGGCATCGGGTCCCAGTGGATGTAGGCGTCATCCAGCGCCCCGAGCTGCTCCTGATCCTCGAGGTAGATGAGCGCGTAATAGAGCGTCGGGCGGCCCTCGGCGTCCTGCTCTGGAACGGCGGTGGTGTTCTGCCAGGAGAACTGCTCGACGAGCTGCACCGAGTCCTCGGGCTCCATCGTCGGCTCGAGCTGGCCGCCGCAGCCATTCAGGTGAAGCTCGACTGCCGTGTAGCCGGTGCGTG
>JBJKRZ010000012.1:0-2783 GCA_046704365.1 Acidimicrobiales bacterium
TGGCGACGGGCGGACAGCGACGGGGCGTCCTTGTAGCGCCGCAGGGCACCGTGCAGCGCGTCGCCGCGACGACAGATGGCCATGGGCACCACCGGCGGCCCGCAGCCCGCCACCTCGCCCAGCACGCCACCCACGCGGGCGCAGCAGAAGCACTCGGCCCGGTCGGGACGCGCCGGCCCGCGGCAGCGGGCGCAGGTCCCGGCGCCGGGTGGTGGCACGCTGGACACGAGGAACGGTGCTCCGACCATGGCGAGGCTCGGCGTGACATGGGCCGGGGGCCGGCCGCAGGGCAGGGAGGGAGGCCCGTGGCCCCCGATAGCGCTAGTCGCCGACTGCTTCGGCCCGCTGGAGCATGAAGGTGCCCGTGGACCGGCTCACGATGCGGCCGTCGTCGCCGACCACGGTGGCCTCGGCGTAGGCCACCTGGCGGGCCATGCGCACCACGTCGCCGCGCAGGCGGTAGGCCCGGCCCACCTGGGCGGGCCGCATGGTCTCGGTCTTCATCTCGAGGGTCCCCCGGGTGCGGTCCTTTCCGGGCAAGGCGGCATTGATGGCGAAGTTCATGGCGGCGTCGAGGACGAGTGAGTGGATCCCGGCTTGGGCGATACCGTGGGGGTTGCAGGCCAGGGGGGTGGGGGTCCACGAGCCCGTCACCCAGCCCAGGTCCTCGCCGTCCACCCCGTAGGCGTCGAAGCCCGCCCCCACCAGCCCGATCACCTCCATGCCGCCGTCGCCGAGCCAGCGGTCCATGTCCTTCACCTGACGTGACACGCCGCCCAAGCTAGCGGCGCGGTGCGCGCCTCCCCGGCCAGCACTCCGGACTGGACCGCTACGCTGAGTGCCGGACAGAATCTTGACCGAGCAGTCCAGTTTTCCTGTCCCCCTGGAGCCGACCGGGTACCGGGCAGAGGCAGCGGGGCACGAGAGAGCCAAGAGAAGAGGAGCGCACCATGACCACCGCAGTGATCGTCGACGCCGTTCGCACCCCGGGAGGCAAGCGCAACGGCAAGCTCCGGGGCTGGCACGCCGTCGACCTGGCCGCCGAGCCCCTGAAGGCCCTGGTGCAGCGCAACGGCCTCGACCCGGCCCAGGTGGACGACGTGGTCATGGGTTGCGTCATGCAGGTGGGCGAGCAGGCCCTCAACATCGGCCGCAACGCCGTGCTGGCCGCCGGCTTCCCCGAGTCGGTGCCCGCCACCACCTTGGACCGCCAGTGCGGATCCTCCCAGCAGGCCGTTCACTTCGCCGCCCAGGGCGTGATGGCCGGTGCCTACGACGTCGTCATCGCGGCGGGCATCGAGCACATGACGCACACGCCCATGGGCTCCTCGGTGGTGCGCGACCTCGGCTTCCCCTTCGGCCCCCAGGTCATGAACCGCTACGCCGAGCGCGGCGGGCTCGTCTCCCAAGGCATCTCGGCCGAGATGATCGCCGACCAGTGGGACCTCTCGCGCCAGGAGCTGGACGCCTTCGGGGCGACGAGCCAGCAGCGGGCCGCCACCGCCGCCGCCGAGGGCCGCTTCGAGCGGGAGATCGTCCCGGTGACGGTGAAGGACGACGACGGCAAGCCCACCGACGAGCTCATGACCGCCGACGAGGGGGTCCGTCTCGACACCACGGCGGAGGTGCTCGCCAACCTGAAGCCGGCGTTCAAGCCCGACGGCAAGGTCACCGCCGGCAACTCCTCGCAGATCACCGACGGCGCCGCGGCGGTGCTCATCATGAGCGAGGAGAAGGCCGCTGCCCTGGGGCTCGTCCCCCGGGCCCGCTTCCACGCCTTCGCCCTTGCCGGGGTGGACCCGGTGACCATGCTCACGGGCCCGATCCCGGCCACCAGGGCCGTGCTGGAGCGGGCCAAGCTCACCATCGAGGACATCGACCTGGTGGAGATCAACGAGGCGTTCGCCTCGGTGGTGCTGGCCTGGGAGAAGGAGCTGCACCCCGACATGGCCAAGGTCAACGTGAACGGCGGGGCCATCGCCCTCGGCCACCCGCTGGGCGCCTCGGGTGCCAAGCTCATGGCCACCTTGGTGAACGAGCTGGAGCGCACCAGTGGTCGCTGGGGGCTCGAGACCATGTGCGAGGGCGGCGGCATGGCCAACGCCACGGTGATCGAGCGCCTGGGCTGATTTCCCTGTGCGGGTGGGCGCCTCCGTTCCTCAGGAGGCGGCGGCGCCCACCTCGTGCAGCTCGACGGCGTTGCCCGACGGGTCGTCCACGAAAGCCTGGCGGCTCCTGCCCACGGGCACGGGATCGCTCACGGCGAGGCCCCGCCGTCGCAGCTCGTCCACCACGGCATCGAGCCCTTCCACGCGCAGGGCGAAGTGCTGGCCGCGCCCCTCGGGGGTCGGGCCCTCGATGAGGTGCACCTGCTGGTCCCCGGCATCGAGCCAGGCGCCCCGGAAGCCGAAGTCGGGTCGGTCGCTGCGCAGGCGCAATCCCAGCACCGCCGTGTAGAAGTCGACGGCGGCATCGACGTCGTCGACGTTGACCGACACGTGGTGCACGCCGAGCGGCTTCACCACCGGGTTGCGCCTCGCCTACCTGCGCCTCAGCGGTACTGGGTGGCCACCACGAACCCGGAGGCGATGAGGAGGATCCCGCCCAGCAGGTACCAGTTGGTGGGGCTCGAAGGCAGGACGTCGAAGTAATTGAGCACGATCATGAGCGTGCCCAGGACGAGCAGTCCCAGGATGAAGGGCCCCATCCACTTGGGGCTCCGCTTCACGCTGCGCGGGATGGGAGGGGTGTAGCGGCCCGTCGAGCCCCGCGCCCTGGCGCCC
>JBJKRZ010000013.1:0-3339 GCA_046704365.1 Acidimicrobiales bacterium
GAAGGCAGCGTAACCATGTCAAGACGACCGTCGGAAAGCCGTATGCGGGAAAACCGCACGTACGGATTGAAAGGGGGATGGGGAACCGGGCTCGCCAGAGCACCGCGCCCCTGACTACCAATGGCACGAGCGGGGTCCCGGGGCGCCGACGGCGGGGCGCCCTCGGCGCGGCGGCGTCCCAACATCCTTCTCGTGGTGTCCGACCAGGAACGCCAGCGCAGCTGGCTGCCGCCCTCGGTGTCGCTGCCCTGGCGCCAGCGCCTGCTGGCCGAGGGGCTCGAGTTCACGCGCTACTACACCCACTCCTCGCCCTGCTCGCCCAGCCGGGCCAGCCTCTTCACCGGCCGCTACCTCCCCGGCCACGGCGTGGTGGACAACGTGATCATGCCCGAGCACACCGAGCTCGACCCCTCTACCCCCACCCTCGGGTCCGTCCTCGGCGGTGCCGGCTACCGCTGCTCGTACATCGGCAAGTGGCACCTGTCGCAGTCCGAGCATCCCGACATGGAGGCCTACGGTTTCTCGGACTGGGACGGCAACGACCGCCACTTCATGGGCTGGGCGGGCACGGGCGTGCACTTCGACCCCATCATCGCCACCAACGCCGCCCACTGGCTGGAGCACAACGCCGGCCCCTCGTCGGACGGGCGTCCCTGGTTCCTCACCGTGGCCCTCGTCAACCCCCACGACGTGATGTGGTTCCCCATCGACCAGCCCGGCTATGCCGAGTGCCATCCCGACGAAGTGGCCAGGGTGCGCCAAGTGCTCGAGTTGGCCGCCTGGAAGGACGACGAGCCCCTCCCCGTCTACGGCGACGGCTACGACACCGTGTGCGAGGCGCTGCCTGCCAACTTCGGCGACGACCTCGTGTCCAAGCCCGAGGCCCATCGTCAGTGGCGCTGGGACCAGCAGCACGGCCTGTGGGGCTACATCGACCCCGCCGACACCCGGGCGTGGCTGCGGCATCTCGACTACTACGTCGAGCTCCACCGCCTGGCCGACCGGAGCCTGGGTACGGTGCTGGGCGCCCTGGAGTCAACCGGCGCCTGGGACGACACGGCCGTGGTGTTCACGTCCGACCACGGCGACATGTGCGGCTCCCACGGACTGCGCTCCAAGGGCCCCTTCGTCTACGACGAGATCATGAACGTCCCCCTCTACGTGCGGGTGCCCGGTCGCACCACAGCGGGGACGTCCACGGCGGCGTTGGCCACACACGTCGACCTGGCGGCCACCATCTGCTCGCTGGCCGGTGTGGACCCGGGGTCGGTGGTGGACCGGGGCGGGCGTCCCACGCTGCAGGGCGTCGACCTCTCCCCGGTGCTCGACGATCCACGGCGATCGGTGCGCGACCACGTGCTGTTCGCCCAGGACTCGGCCCAGACGGAGAACTTGAACAAGGTCCGCTACGCCCTGCGGGGCTTCTTCGACGGCACGACGAAGTACGCCCGCTACTACGGCGTGGGCGGGGGCAAGCCGTCCACGGGGCTGTGGGGGAGGGATCCGGGCACCAAGCTCTTCGACGCCGACGCCGCTTTCTGTGACCAGGACCACGAGTGGTACGACCGTGCCAGGGATCCCTGGGAGCTCGAGAACCTGGCCCATGACAGCAGCCGGCGCGCCGGGCTGCGGGCGAACTTCGAACGGCTGCTGACCTACGAAGCCGAGGAGCTGGTGGGCCGCTTCGAGTGAAGCGCCGGCGTCTCGCCGGGGAAGCGCACGACGGGCACGGGCTGGCTGCGGCGGGCCGCCTCGGTGCGCAGCCGTCCCCGGAGCACTCGGCCCTTGGACAGGAAGCCGAGCGACATCCGGATGGAGCTGCCCCGCAGGCTCCAGTCGCCGAGAGCCCGCTCCACGTGCAGCTGCCAACCGTGGGGACCGCCCTCGAGGCTGCCCACCAGGGTGTGGTTCTCCTGGTTGGTGAAGCGCTCGTCGTGGCCGTGCACGGTGAGGCAGGCCGGCCCCGGCGAGAGCTCGGGCGCCCCCGGGCCCATCGACAGCTGCACGTGGGAGCCGTCGAGCTCTGCTCCCGCCAGGGGCACGCACAAAGGGAAGCCGTTGGCGTCGACCACGCTGAGGTCGCACAGGGGCAAGCGCCGCAGCCACGCCGCGGCCTGCTCCTGCCACTGGCGGACCGGCGTCTGCCACGGACGAGGCTGGCGACCGGGGGGCGCCGGGTCCGACAGGGGGGCGGCGGTGCCTTCGGGAGCGCTCCACTCCACGGCCGGCTCGGCCAGGTCCCTGTCGGGCCACCACCGCACGTGCAGCGGCGTGACCTCGATCCAGATGCGGGCGTAGTACCAGGCCAACCGGCGCAGCACCATTCGGGGACGGCCCTCGGTCGTGGCCGGCAGCTTGTCGGTGCTCATCGCCACGTAGCGATCGGTGTTGGCCTGCAAGTCGGCGTCGCGCACGGTGGCCAGTCCCTGCACGAGCACGACGGGGGCCTCAGCTGTCCGCCCGATCGGATCGGCGAACAACAACGCCACGCGCGGGTCGCGCCGGGCCCGCTCGGCCTTGGCCGGATAGGTGAGCCCGGTGGAGACGTCGATGCTCTCGCCGGACCGTCCCAGGTAGGGCGTGGCGGGCGCCGTGACCGGGCTGCCGGCGCGCGTGAGGGTGGCCAGCTCGGCGGTGATGGACCGCTCGACCACCTCGACGAGACCCGGAGGCCAGCCCATCCCGCCGGTCACGATGTCGGACACCACCGGGATCCTATGGCCGGCGCGCCCGGGCACCGCAGGCCCCCGACGCGGCGCTCCCACGCGGGGCCTCACGCCCGGCCCGCCCGGGCGCCTCAGCTGGGGAGGAGCGCCGGCACCCGGACGGCGGGCGCGGATCTATGCAGCGCGGCGAGGTGGGGGAAGGAGTCGGCCCAGCTGGGCGTCGAGCTCGAGAACGGTGCGCGAGGCGTGGTCCACTTCGTACGCGGCGTTGTGAAGGGCGCCCGAGCCGGCCAGGCGTCGGGTCGCGTCCACGAGGATCTGCAGGAGTGTGCTCATGTGCGCCTCCAGGACGATGCACCGGTCTGTCGGCAACCTACGACAGCGACATGTCCGCCCTGTCACGGCCATGTGAACGGCCGACGAACTCTGTGGGGTCCCGCCGTAGCTCCGCTGGGCGCTGCGGGAAAGTTCTTCCCCCGGGTCCGGTCGCCGCCGACCGCCTGTTCAAGACGTCGTGGAGCCGCTGCCCGGTTCGGTGCCGAGACCGGGCTCGGGGCCAGTCTCGGCATGTGGGTCGCCCGGGGTGTCCCCTTCGTTCGCCTCCATGGCGCCTGGGGCGCGGCCGTTCCCGGCCGGCCCGGGTGGCGGCGCGCTCGCTCCCACGCCTCCGCGC
>JBJKRZ010000014.1:0-3124 GCA_046704365.1 Acidimicrobiales bacterium
GGCGTGGCGTGCCGTGTCCCGGGCCGCTGACGGCCTGCGCAGCGCCTTGGCCCGCCCGGCACTGGCCCCGCGCCTGTCGGTCAACGCGTCGGTGGGCCGTCACCGTCGCCTGGCCGTGGTACGCCAGGACCTCGACGAGCTGCGCGCCGTGGCGAGAAAGGAAGAGGTCACCGTCAACGACCTGCTCCTCACGGCCGTGGCCGGGGGGCTCCAGGCCCTCTTCGCCAAGCGCGGGCAGCACCCGGGCCCCGCCCACGTCCTCGTGCCCGTGGGCCTGGAACACCCCCGACCCGGCGAGCTGGGCAACGCCGTGTCGGCCATGGTGGTTCGCCTGCCCGTTGACAGCGACGACGTCGAGCTGGTGCTCGCCGAGGTGGCGCAGTCCACGGCGTCGGCCAAGGCGCACCACCAGAGCTGGGCCGCGCAGGTGCTCGTGGAGACCCTGGAGGTCGTGCCCGACGCCGCCATCGAGGCGGTGGGCCGCCTGGTGCAGCACCAACCCTTCGTGAACCTCGTCGTGACCAACGTGCCGGGCCCGTCGGTGCCGCTGTACGCCTTGGGGGCGCGCATGGTCGAGGCCGTGCCCCTCGTGCCCATCGCCGGCAACCTGTCGGTGGGCATCGCCGCCCTCTCCTACGAGAGCCGGCTCACCGTCGGCATCACCGCCGATCGCGACGCCTGTCCCGACGTGGACGTGCTGGCTGGCGGCATGGAGGACACGTTCTTGGCCCTGACCTCCCCGTAGGCGCCCCGGCGGCCGCCGTCGTCGAATCAGGTGCTCGGGTCGGGCTGCAACCGCCATAGCCGCCCGAGCCCGACAAAGCACCCCCGGAGCGGGCATGAGCCGGTAGCCTGGTCCCGACGCCCGCAGCAGCGGCGCATGAAGGTCGCTCCACCCGACCTGGGACGCCAGCGCTGAACCACTCCCACGAAGGAAGGCCGGTCCGCCATGCCCGTACACCCGCGTTCCACCCTTACCCGTGCCCTGCTCGACCGCCGCTCCGGCGACGACGCCGAGCTCGACGTCGAGGAGGAAGAGCGCTTCCGCCAATGGGTCGCCGCCTCCGACGGCGTGGCGCGCCAGCACAAGGACGCCTCCGGTTGGGAGGAGCCGCCCAGGAGCGTGCTGCGACGCTTGCGCAGGCGTCGCGGCTGAGCCAGGGACCGCCCGCCGGCAGCGGTGCCACAGACGAGGATGCCCAGGCGCTGGTGGCACGTGGTGGCCGCCCTGTCGCTGGCCGCTGTCGTGTCGCCCACCGTCGCCGTGGCATCGGGACAGGCACCGGCCGGCGCCCTCCCTGCCACCGGCACCTCGCTCCCCGCCGCCTGGGAGATCTGCATCTTGGAGAACCTGGGCGCGCCGGTGACGGCGACCACCGTCGCCGACCTCGACGTGTGGCAGGTGGGTGAGGGTGGCTCGACGCAGAACGACAACTCCTTCAATCCCTTCAACACCAAGCGCTCGACCGACGCCAGCGGCACGGCACTGCCGGCAGCGCTGAGCCCCGACGGCTTCCCCGCCTTCGCCAATTGGCCGGCCGGATGCGCGGCCACCACGGCCACCATCCTGCAGTCCAACATGGCGGCCATCCGCGCCGCGCTGGCCGGCGGTGGCCAGTCTCCGCCTTCGGCCTTCTTGAGCACCGTCGACCGGACGCCGTGGTGCGCGCCCGACAACGGACAGCCCTGTTACGCCTCTCTCATCGCGCTGGCCTCCGGCTTCTCGGGGTCGAGCCGGGCCATGGACCTGCTCGCCAACACGTCGGCCGCCGTGGGCGGCTACGGGCGCGACGTGAGCCAGCTGGCGTCCCTCGAGAACACCCTCGGTGCCCAGCAGGCCGAGCTGGTTGCCGCCCGGGTTGCCGACGACGACGCCGGGCAGGTCGTCCAGGGCGCCCGGCAGGCGCTGCGCACGCTGGCCGTCTACGACTACACGTCCAACCCCACCCTGGACCGCGTCGCCAGCCTGGACCAGTTCGAGACCCCCACCCAGAGCCAGCAGCTCAGGCAGTTCTACGAGCGCGTCGACCTCACCAGCGAGGTGGACGCCCTGGCCCGGGCTCAGAGCACCCTGCGCGACGCCCAGGCGCACACCGCCGCCGTGCTGTCGGCCGTGGCCGCCACCAGGCGGGCGCTGTCGGTCACCGGGGCCGACCTGGCCCACTGGGTGGCGCGCCTGGCCGTCGACGTGGGCACCCTCCACTCCGCCGGCGGCTGCCCCGCTGTCCCCGCCGTTCCTGCCGTCCCCGGCGCTGCCGGCGGGGCGGTGACGAGCGTGTCGGGTTGCCTGCACGCCCTGAGCGTGTGACGTGGGCCGACGGCCGCACCCCAGAGGCCCCTAGGCGTGCCCCTCGTGCTGAGCGGCTGAGGGGGCTCCGGCCCCCCTGCGTCGGCGGGCCAGCTCGAAGCTGGCCACCGCTCCGGCGCTGGCCACGTTCAAGGACTCGAGTCGGCCCCAGCGCGGGATGGAGACGAGCAGGTGACAGCGTTTGCGCGTGAGCTGGGCCAGGCCGCGGTGCTCGGCCCCCAGCACGAGCGCCAGGGCCCCTTGGGCCTCGGCTCCGAGGTCGTAGAGCGACAGCGGTGCCCCGGCGTCGAGGCCGACGACCGTCACACCGGCTTCGGAGAGCCGCGACAGGGCGTTGGGCACGCCGGGGACGACGGCGATCGGCACGTGCTCGGCAGCACCGGCGGCCACCTTGGCCACCGTGGGGCCGACATGGGCGGCACGATGACGGGCCAGCACCACCCCGCTCACGCCGGCGCACTCGGCGCTGCGCAGGAGCGACCCCACGTTGTGCGGGTCGGTCACGCCGTCGAGCACGAGCAGGAACGGAGGGCGACCGGACCGCCCACGCGCCAGGTCGTCGAGGTCGGCCTCCTCGAGGGGCCGGGCCCGGGCCAGGACCCCCTGCGGCGCCTCGGTGCGCGCCGCCGAGTCGAAGCGGCGCCTGGTCACCATCACGGTGCGGACCTTGCGCCTGGCGGCCAGCCGCTCGATCTCGTCGAGCTCCCTCGAGGGCTCGAGCCCCTCGGCCACCCACAGCTCGTGCACGGGGCGGCGGGCGGCCCGCAACAGCTCGATGACGGCCCGCCGTCCCTCCACCTGCTCCCCGCCCAGTCC
>JBJKRZ010000015.1:0-3149 GCA_046704365.1 Acidimicrobiales bacterium
AGGATGCCCGACCGAGCGAATCGTGCGACCGGCCGGCCGGCCGGAGGACCAACGGAGGAAACAACCCCATGCCCAAGCTGATCGCCTTCGACGAGGAGGCCCGTCGGGCCCTCGAGAACGGGATGAACAAGCTGGCCGACGCCGTACGCGTCACTCTCGGCCCCAAGGGCCGCAACGTCGTGCTGGAGAAGAAGTGGGGCTCACCCACCATCACCAACGACGGTGTCTCCATCGCCAAGGAGATCGAGCTCGAGGACCCCTGGGAGAAGGTGGGGGCGGAGCTCGTGAAGGAGGTGGCCAAGAAGACCGACGACGTGGCCGGCGACGGGACCACCACCGCCACCGTGCTCGCTTGGGCCATGGTCCACGAGGGGCTGCGCAACGTGGCCGCCGGTGCCAACCCCATGTCCTTGAAGCGAGGCATCGAAGCCGCCGTCGAGACGGCCGTCGACTCCCTGAAGAGCATCGCCAAGGAGACCGAGACCAAGTCGCAGATCTCCCAGGTGGCTGCCATCTCGGCTGCCGACACCGAGATCGGGGAGATGATCGCCGAGGCCATCGACAAGGTGGGCAAGGACGGCGTCATCACCGTCGAGGAGTCCCAGACCTTCGGGATGGAGATGGACCTGGTCGAGGGCATGCGCTTCGACAAGGGCTACATCTCGCCCTACTTCGTGACCGACCCCGAGCGCATGGAGGCGGTCCTCGAGGACCCCTACCTGCTGCTCGTCGGCAACAAGATCTCGGCCGTCCGTGACCTGCTGCCGGTGCTGGAGAAGGTCATGCAGACGGGCAAGCCCCTCGTCATCATCGCCGAGGACGTGGAAGGCGAGGCCCTGGCCACCCTGGTTGTCAACAAGATCCGCGGCACGTTCAAGAGCGCAGCCGTGAAGGCCCCCGGCTTCGGCGAGCGCCGCAAGGCCATGCTCCAGGACATGGCCATCTTGACCGGCGGCCAGGTTGTCACCGAGGAGGTGGGCCTCAAGCTCGAGAACGTGGGCCTCGACCTGCTGGGCCGGGCCCGCAAGATCGTGGTCACCAAGGACGAGACCACCGTTGTCGAGGGCGCCGGCGAGGAGAACGACATCAAGGGGCGCATCAACCAGATCAAGACCGAGATCGAGAACACCGACTCCGACTACGACCGGGAGAAGCTCCAGGAGCGCCTGGCCAAGCTCTCGGGCGGCGTGGCCGTGATCAAGGTCGGTGCCGCCACCGAGGTCGAGCTCAAGGAGAAGAAGCACCGCATCGAGGACGCCGTGTCCACCACCAAGGCGGCCATCGAGGAGGGCGTGGTCCCCGGCGGGGGAGTGGCCTTGCTGCGTGCCCAGCAGAACATCCTCGACCGGGCCGAGAAGCTCGAGGGCGACGAGTCCACCGGCTGCCGGATGGTGGCCAAGGCCGTGGAGGCGCCCCTCAAGCAGATCGCCGAGAACGCCGGGCTCGAAGGTGGGGTCGTGGTGGAGAAGGTGCGCAACTTGAAGCAGCCGGCCGAGGGCTTGAACGCCTCCTCGGGCGACTACGAGGACCTGTTCAAGGCAGGCGTGATCGACGCCGCCAAGGTGACCCGCTCGGCGCTGCAGAACGCAGCGTCCATCGCCGGCCTCTTCCTCACCACCGAAGCCGTCATCGTGGACAAGCCGGAGAAGGAGTCCGCACCGGCCATGCCGGGCGGCGGGATGGACGACTTCTGATCCGTCCCCGCCGGCTGCTTGCCGACGCACGAGGGGCGCCCTGCGGGGCGCCCCTCGGCTCTTTCTAGACTCGGCGCCGTGGCCCCCGACCCGACCGACCTCGCCGTGAGCACCGAGCCCCAGCCGCTGAGCCCCTCCGTGGGCTGGGCCGTCGTGCACCTGTTCCTCAAGGTCGGCCCCCACACCGATGCCGAGGCGGTGAACAGCGCCGTCAAGCTGGCCCGCCAGGGGGGCGACCAGGTGGTGACGGCGGCGCTCGTGGGCCACAAGGCCGACGTGTGCGTGATGGCGCTGGGCCCCGACCTGCGGCGCCTGCGCCGGCTGCAGACCGAGATGCGCCGGGCCGGCCTCGAAGCGGCCGGGTCCTATGTCTCGCTCACCGAGGTCTCCGAGTACGCCCAGGGCATCCCTGAGGAGATGCGCCAGGCCCGGTTGTACCCGCAGCTGCCGCCGGAGGGAAAGCGCGCCTTCTGCTTCTATCCCATGTCCAAGCGCCGCTGGCCCGATCGCAACTGGTATGCGCTCGGCTACGAGGAGCGCAAGGAGCTCATGCTCTCCCACGGGGCCGTGGGCCGGACGTTCCGGGGCCGCGTGCTGCAGTTGGTCACCGGGTCCATGGGCCTCGACGACTGGGAGTGGGGGGTGACGTTGTTCGCCGTGGGGCCCGACGACCTGAAGGAGTGCGTCTACCAGATGCGCTTCGACCCGGCCTCGGCGCACTACGCCGAGTTCGGCCCCTTCTGGGCGGGCACGGTGGGCGACGTGGATGACGTCCTCGACGAGGTGCTGGGCCGGTGAACGCCTCCCACGCGGCCAGCGCAGAGCTCGGTTCCCTGGCCGGGGTCCTGGAGGAGATCGGGCCCATGGTGGTGGCCTTCAGCGGCGGCGCCGACTCGGCCCTGCTGGCGTGGGCGGCCACGGCCGTCGTGGGACAGGGGGAGGTGCGCTGCGTCACTGCCGTGTCGCCGTCCCTGGCAGCGAGCGAGCTCGCCGACTGTCGGGCGCTGGCTCGTGAATGGGGGCTGCGCTTCGGCGAGGTCGTCACGAGCGAGCTGTCCGACCCCGCCTATGTCCGCAACGACGCCGAGCGCTGCTACCACTGCAAGTCGAGCCTCCTCGACGCCCTGGTCCCGCTGGCCCAGACCGAGGGCGCCACCGTGGTGCTCGGCGTGAACGTCGACGACCTGGAGGACCACCGTCCCGGCCAGCGGGCGGCCACCGAGCGCGGGGCGCGCTTCCCGCTCGTGGAAGCCGGGTTCACCAAAGCGGCCGTGCGCCAGACGTCGCGGCGCCTGGGCCTGCGCACCTGGGACAAGCCGGCGGCCGCCTGCCTGGCCTCGCGCGTCCCCTACGGCACCCCGGTCACCCTCGGCGTCCTCTCGGCCGTGGCGGCCGCCGAGTCGGGCCTGCGCCGCCTCGGCTTCGCCCAGCTGCGCGTGCGCGATTACGGGCGGA
>JBJKRZ010000016.1:0-3731 GCA_046704365.1 Acidimicrobiales bacterium
CCTCCGGATCCCACGACACCTCGCCGGGCCCTGCCGGGCGGCGCACCAGGCGCACCACCTCGTCGTGGCGGCTTCGTAGGGCACGGCACAGCGCCGTGCCGATCAAGCCGCCGGCCCCGCTCACCGCTACGCGCACCGATCGCTCCCGGGGTCTGCCACCTGAACGCACACTACGCCCGGCGCCCGAAGCCCCAGGCCCGCGTGCCCGGCGCCACCGGTGCCGTGGTGGGAGACTGCTGGCGTGAGTGGAGCGATCACCGCCCTGTTCGCCTCGTCGGGCGTCGAGGCCGGCATCATCGCCGGGGTCGTCGCCGTCGTGGTGCTGGCCGTCGTGTTCTTCTCCGCCGCCATCCGCATCGTCACCGAGTACGAGCGCTCGGTGTTCTTCCGCCTGGGCCACGTCCGGCCCGACGCAAAAGGACCGGGGGTCATCTTCCGCATCCCCGTGGTCGACCGTCTGGTGAAGGTCACCTTGCGGGTCGAGGTTGTGGACATCCCGCCGCAGGCGGTGATCACCAAGGACAACGTCACCATCCAGGTGGATGCCGTCGTCTACTTCCAGGTGGTGGATGCCGTGCAGGCTGTGCTGGGCGTGGACAACTTCCGCTTCGCCAGCCAGCGCATCGCCATGACCAGCCTGCGCTCCATCATCGGCCGCCACGAGCTGGACAACCTGCTCGCCCATCGTGAGGACGTGAACAACGAGCTGCGCACGGTGATCGCCGCCTCCACCCACCACTGGGGGGTGGAGGTCCGCCAGGTCGAGCTGCGCGACATCACGCTCCCCGCCGAGCTGCTGCGGGCCATGGCCCGCCAGGCCGAGGCCGAGCGTGAACGGCGTGCCAAGGTGATCGCCGCCACCGGCGAGCTGGAGGCGTCCAGCGAGCTGTCCGAGGCGGCGGCCAAGCTGTACGAGTCGCCGGGGGCACTGCAGCTGCGTGCCCTGCAGACTCTCGCCGAGGTGGCGAGCGAGCACAACTCCACCCTGGTGTTCCCCGTCCCCATCGAGCTGCTCACCGGCTACCTGGGAAAGGCAGCCGCTACCGCCTCCGCACCCAGGGCGCCGGTGCCGGCCCCGGCCGCTGACGGCGGCCCGCCCGAGCTTCCTGCTCAGCCTCCGTCGGCGTAGCGGGCCCGCACCTCGGCGTCCGAGGCGCGCACCTGGGCGGCCATCGTCTCGCGCTGCTCGGCCAGGGCCTGCGCCAGCTTGGCGTCGGACAGGGCCAAGATCCGCACTGCCAGGAGCCCGGCGTTACGGGCGCCGTTCACGGCCACGGTGGCCACCGGGATGCCCCGGGGCATCTGGACCATGGCCAGCAGGGCGTCGATGCCGCCCAGGTCGCCCGTGGCGATGGGTACTCCGATGACCGGCACGTTGGTGGCCGCCGCCAGCACCCCGGCCAGGTGAGCGGCGCCGCCGGCACCGGCGATGACCACCTCGATGCCGCGCTCGGAGGCGCCCCGGGCGAAGTCGATGGCGTCGTCGGGGGTGCGGTGGGCGGACAGCACCCGCACCTCGGTCGCCACGGAGAGCTCGCGCAGCGCCTCGACGGCCCCCTCCATCACGGGGAGGTCGGAGGCGCTTCCCATTACGACGGCTACGGACATGGCCCGGAACCCTACCGGGCGATGGTGGTGTGCTTGAACTCGTTGAGCTCGGGGTGGCCGGCCATGAGGTCCAGCACGTGCTCGACGGTGGTCCTGGCCAGCGCGCCGTCACCGGCGTTGCGGCTCATGATGCGGACGAACACCGCCGAGCCGTCCATGACGAAGGTGGGGACGCCGAAGACGCTGTGCTCGCTCACGGCCTGCTCGTGGGCCTTGCGGAGCTCTTCTCGGGCCCATCCCTCTGCCAGGGCGCCCCACACCTCGTCGGCGTCGGCACCACCGGCCCGAAGCGCCCCTTTCACGACCTCGCCGTCGCGCAGGTCGAGGCCTTGGTCGTGACGGGCGGCGAACAGCGCCAGGTGGACGTCCAAGAAGCGCTGGGGGAAGCGGTCGCGAACCACCAAGCCGGCCTCGATGGCGAGCAGGTCGGGGGCCTTGGCCGGGTCCTCCCACACGGGTGGCTCACCTTCGGGCACATGGACCTGGGAGAGCGAGAAGGGGATGAAGCCGACGTCCCACTCCGCCCCGCCTCGCAAGCCCTCGACCACGTGCTCGTGGGCGTTGCGGGCGAAGGGACAGCGGTAGTCGTAGGTGACGGAGAAGGACACGGTCATCGTCTTGGCCAACGCGATCGGTGTGCCGCCCATTCCCTCACCGCGACGCTCGGGGCTGTTGGCAGGACACCCGGGGCTGCCGGCGTGACGCCAGGGGCCGTCACCTGACACCCGGGGTTGCCGGCGTGACGCCGGGGGCTGTGATCAGCGCTCGCCGGCGGCGGCCGCCCCTACCGGGGCACCGGCCGCCAGGCGCTCGGGAGCGGTGGTCTCGGACTCGGCCATCTCGTCCATGCCGATGGGCCCCTCGGCCTGGCCGGCCAGGAACTGGCGGACGATGGGGTCGTCGCTCGACGTCATGGACGCCTTGGACCCGAAGGCCACGAGCTTGGAACGGAACAGCAGGCCCATGTAGTCGGCCGTGCGCATCACGGACTGGATGTTGTGGGTGATGACGAAGAAGGTGGCACCGGTCTCGTGCTGGGCGGTGTTCACCAGGTCGTCGAGGTAGGCCACCCGCACGGGGTCGAGGCCGGAGTCGGGCTCGTCGAAGAGGATGATCTTCGGCTCGAGCACGAGCGCCCGGGCCAGGCCGCCGCGCTTGCGCATGCCGCCCGACACCTCGCCGGGCAGCTTGGACAGGTGGTCGACCAGTCCCACCAGCTCCGCCTTCTGCAGCACCACGGCACGGATCTCGCGCTCGGACTTGTTGGTGTGCTCGCGTAGGGGGAAGGCGATGTTGTCGTAGAGGCTCATGGACCCGAACAGGGCGCCGTCTTGGAACAGGACCCCGAACTTGCGACGGATGCTGAAGACGTCCTTCTCCCGCACCCCCACGATGGGTTCGCCGTCGACGTAGATCTGCCCCCGCTCAGGCTTGAGCAGGCCGATGATCACCTTGAGCATCACCGACTTGCCCGTTCCCGACGGCCCCATGATGGCCGTGGTCTTGCCCCTGGGGACGTCGAAGGTGACGTCGCTCAGCACGGTGTGGCTGCCGAAGGCCTTGGTCACCCCCTGGATGGAGATGACGGCGTCCCCGGACGCCCGCTCAGCGCCCGGCTGGACGTCGAGCTGCCCGGTGGGGGAGCCGGTGACGGTGTTCGCCTGCTTCCAGGTCTGCTGCCAGAAGGCCATGGAAGGCTCAGCCGCCTCCCAGCAGGCTTCCCGCCAGCGAACCGGCGGTGTTGCCGACAGTGGTCAGCGTCGTGCCCACCAGGCCCGATCCGCTGCTCTGGCTCGAGCCGGTGCTGCTCAGCGCCCCGCCGACGGTGGATCCGGCGCTGCTCAGCGCCCCGCCGACGGTGGAGCCGCTTCCGAGCAGGCTGCTGGTGGTGCCCGAGATCTGGTTCACGGTGCCGCCCAGACCGGTGAGCAGGCTGCCGCTGGTGCTGTCGATGTTGTTGCCCAGGCCGCCGAGCGTTGCCCCGGGGTTCTGCAGCGCCGTGGCGATGGGCCCGGTGCTGGGCGCGCCGCCCAGCGGTGTGAGCCCGGGCAGGCCTGGCACCGTCGACCCGCTCCCGAGCCCGCCCGTCGAGCTGGCCGGCCCGGCGGCGCCCGCACCCGAGG
>JBJKRZ010000017.1:0-4236 GCA_046704365.1 Acidimicrobiales bacterium
GGGGAGACCCCCTCGACGGGCCCACCGCCGACGGGCCCACAGCGTCAGGTTCCGCGTCAGGTTCCCCGTCCGGTGCCGCGCCCGGTGCAGACGACATCGAGCTGCAACTGGCCCTGGAGCTGGCCGCGGGACGGCTCGCCACCCTGACCGGGGCCCTGCGCCGCGCCGGCTCCGAGAGCGCCGGCGACCCCCGGCGGGGTGCGGCCGGCGACGACGCCCCTCGCCGGGCCCGGACTCTGCTCGCCTGCTCGCACCTGCTCGACGACCTCCGGGCGCTGGCCGATCTCGGCCCTGATCGGGTGGCATGGGTGGAGGCGGGCGGAGCAGACCGTCGGTGGCGCGCCCTGCGAGCCGCTCCCGTCGAGGTGGGCCCCATCCTGGCCGAGCATCTGTGGCCGTCGGTGACGACGGCTGTGCTCACCTCGGCCACCGTGCCGCCGCTCGCTGCCCGGCGGCTGGGCCTGCCGGGGGCCTCGACCGACGACGGCGACGTGGGCAGTCCCTTCCCGTACGAGAGCAACGCCTTGCTCTACTGCGCCGCCCATCTCCCCGACCGGCGTCGGCCCGAGGCCGAACCGGCCCTGCACGACGAGCTGGGGACGCTGATCGGCGCTGCGGGGGGACGCACGCTGGCGCTGTTCACGAGCTGGGGCGCCATGACCCGGGCCGCCGCGACCCTGCGCGGGCGGCTCGACTTCCCGGTGCTGGCCCAGGGCGACCTGCCCAAGGCGGCGTTGGTGGACGCCTTCAGCGTCGACGAATCAGCGTGCTTGTTCGCCACGAAGTCCTTCTGGCAGGGCGTCGACGTCCCCGGCCCCACCTTGAGCCTGGTGGCACTGGACCGGCTCCCGTTCCCGCGCCCCGACGACCCCCTCCTCCAGGCTCGACGCGAGCGGGCGGGAGCGGGCGCCTTCCGCCAGGTCGACCTGCCGCGGGCGGCCACCTTGCTGGCCCAGGGAGCGGGGCGCCTCATCCGGACGTCGCAGGATCGGGGCGTGGTGGCGGTGCTCGACAGCCGGCTGGCCACAGCCGGCTACGGGAACGAGCTGCGCGCCGCGCTGCCGCCCATGCCTTTCACGACCAGGCGCGACGACGCCGTGGCCTTCCTGGCGGGCATCGCCGCCGGACGCAACGCCCCGGGCTGACGGGCCCCGCCGGACGCAACGGCCCCGGGCTGACGGGCCCCGCGCGCGCCTACAGCACGCGCCTCAGCAGACGCTCCTTCTTGTCGTCGAAGGGCGGGTAGATGAAGGGGAGGTCGGGCTTGAACCGCCGCCGCACCACGGGTTTGCGGTGGCTCAGCTCCTCGAAACCGGCTCGGCCGTGGTACGAGCCGACGCCGCTCGGCCCCACGCCGCCGAAGGGAAGCTCGGGGGCGAGGATGTGCATGAGGACGTGGTTGACGCACACCCCGCCCGAGCTCGTGCCCGCCAGCACGGCGCTCTCGGTGTCGCGCGATGCCGTGAACAGATACAGCGCCAGGGGCTTGGGGCGCTGGCGGACGAAACCGATGGCGTCCTGCACCGAGTCGACGCTGAGCACGGGCAGGATGGGACCGAAGATCTCGTCCTGCATGAGCGGCGAAGACGGCTCGGGGTCGAGCACCACCGTGGGATCGAGCCACCGTTCGGCGTGGTCGACCTTGCCGCCGAGGGCGACCGTGCCGCCGTTGTCGGCCAAAAGGGACTCCAGGCGAGCCAGGTGGCGCTCGTTCACGATCCTGGTGCGCGTGCGGGCGGGGTCGGGGCCCTCGAGCTGCTCGAAGGACCGCCGCAGGGCCTCGACGAAAGGACCGGCGACGGGCCGCTCCACGAGGACGTAGTCGGGAGCGATGCACGTCTGGCCGGCGTTGAGCAGCTTGCCCCACGCCACCCGGCGGGCCGCCACCTCGATGTCGGCGTCGCCGGCCACGATCGCCTGGCTCTTGCCCCCGAGCTCCAGGGTCACCGAGGAGAGGTGGCGGGCGGCGGCGGCGGCCACCGACCGGCCCACCGACGTGCTGCCGGTGAAGAACACGTGGTCGAAGGGCTGGGCCAGGAGCTCGGTGGCCACCTCGACCGCCCCTTCCACGACGGCGACGGCCTCGGGGTCGAGGTAGCGGGGCACGAGACGGGCCAGAGCGCTCGAGGTGGCGGGTGCCAGCTCCGAGGGCTTGAGCACCACGGCGTTGCCGGCCGACAGCGCCGCCACCAGCGGGGCCAGCGCCAGCTGCACGGGATAATTCCAGGGCGAGATGACGAGCACGGTGCCGAGGGGCTCGGGGACCGTCCAGGCCCGCCCGGGCAGGTTGGCCCGCCCGGGCCAGCTGCGGCTGGGACGCATCCACAGACGCACCCGGCGGCGGGCGTGGGCCGCCCACTGGCTGACCGGGGCCAGATCGGAGATCCACGCCTCGGTGCGCGGCTTGCCGAAGTCCTCGGCCATGGCGGACAACAAAGCGGGCTCCTCGGACACCACCAGGCGCTCGACACCCCGGAGCTGGTCGATGCGCCACTCCACGGGCCGCGTTCGCCCTGCGAGGTAGGCGGCACGTACCCGCTCGAAGGCGTGGCGGGCGGCGTCCTGGGCCGACGGGGCGGGCGGGGCGGCGACTTGTGCGTCGGTCATGACGACACCTCTTTGCACTCGATTTGCGCTCGGCCTGCGCTCGGCCTGCGCTCGGCCTGCGCTCGGTCGTCTCGGCGTGCCCCCTCGGCCAGGTTAGCCCCGGCCCCAGCGGCGGACCCCCGGCCGGCTCCCGGGACGGCGATACGGTGGCCGAGGTGGCCGCCGAGGACCTGTGGGACCGGCACGCCGGCTGGTGGCAACAGCGCTTCACCGACGGTGCCGACCGGGAGTACGAGGAGCAGATCCTCCCTCTGGTCGACCTCCACCTCGCCGGCGCCCGGCGCGTGCTCGAGGTCGGCTGCGGAGAGGGCCAGGTGGCGCGCCGTGTCGCCCGCCTGGGTGCGGCGGTGGTCGGGATCGACGCCTCGGCTCGCCAGCTCGCGCAAGCGTGGCGGCGGGGCGGGGGGGCCCGCTACGGACAGAGCCGGGCGGAGCAGCTCCCCTTCGCCAACAGCGTCTTCGACGCCGTGGTGGTCTGCCTCGTGCTCGAACACCTCGAGCCCTTCGAGCCGGCGCTGGCCGAGATGGCGCGGGTGCTCGAACCCGGTGGTCGCCTCATCGCCTTTCTGGGTCACCCGCTGCTTCAGGCACCGGGTAGCTGTTGGGTCGACGACGCCGACTGCGACGACCAGTACTGGCGGCTCGGCCCGTACCTCCCCGACCTCCTCGCCGTGGAGGAGGTCGATCCCGGCGTGTCCCTCCCCTTCGCCCATCGTCCCCTCGGTCGCTACGTGCATGAGATGGGTCGCCTGGGACTGCTGGTCGAGGACCTCGTCGAGCCCCCGCCCACGCCCGACGTGCTCGAGCACCTGACGGGCTTCCCACTGGCCGCCACCATCCCTCGCCTGCTGTGCATCCGGGCCAGGCTTGTGCCGCCCGTGGGGCGCGCCCCTGCCCCGTAGGCTCGGGCCGTGGGCGACTGGGCCAGACCGGTGGTGCACTTCGAGATCGTGGCCCGAGACGCCGAGCGACAGGCCGCCTTCTACCGGGAGCTGTTCCACTGGGACGTGGGCGACGGGGCCATCATGCCCATCGCCGCCGGGCTGGGGGGCCCCGAACCGGGACCGGGCGGCCACATCAGGGCGGGGGCTCAGCCCGCTGTCTGCCTCTACGTGCAGGTGGCCCACTTGCGCGAAGCCCTTCGTCGCGCCGAAGAGCTGGGCGGAGCGATCGTGGCCGAGCCCTTCGACGTCCCCGGCGGGCCCACCATCGCCGCCATCAGCGACCCCGAGGGCAACGTCGTGGGGCTCGTCCAGCAGTAGTCAGCGGGCGTCGAGCTCGTCGTAGCGAGCGGTCACGACGCTCAGCGGGTCGACCTGGTCCAAAAAGGCCTGGACCACGGGATCGCCGTCCCAGCGCGCCGCGCAGGCGTCGGCGTCGCCTGTCGAGCGCCACAGGTCGATCACCAGCCACTCGCCGTCACCCGACCGGGCCGTGGTCCGGCGCAAGAGGCCGGGTTGGCGGTAGGCGAAGTCCGACTGGAGCCGGGCGTCGGCCTCGACGAAACGCCGCTCGTCTGCTCCGGGACGCAGCCGGAAGCGCATGAGCTCGATCACCGACGCCATGGTAGGGCCGCCCCGTCACGGACCACGGGGCCGGGTGGGCCGGCGCCGGGGCGCGGAGTGGGCC
>JBJKRZ010000018.1:0-4111 GCA_046704365.1 Acidimicrobiales bacterium
GTGGCGGGACGAGCATCGGGATCCTCCCCGGGACCGAACGCGAGGCAGCCAACGAGTTCGTCGACGTGGTGCTGGCCACCGGCATGGGTGAGGGGCGCAACGTGCTCGTGGTGCGCAACGCCGACGCCGTCGTGGCGGTAGGTGGCGAGTTCGGGACGCTCTCGGAGGTGGCCCTGGCCCTACAGGCGGGCATCCCGGTCATCGGGTTGGGCACCTGGGAGCTGGCCAAGCACGGCCGCGGCGTCCCCGCCGTCATCGAGGCGCGCTCCCCCGAGGAGGCGGCCGACACCGCCGTGCGCCAAGCGGCCCGGCGGCGCTCGGGCCTCTGAGGTGGCCCCGGCGGTGGGCAGCGAGCGGGAGCTGCCCATGTTCCCCCTGTCCAGCGTGCTGTTCCCCGGCGAGCTGCTGCCCCTGCACGTCTTCGAACAGCGTTACCGCACAATGATGGCCCGCTGTCTCGAGAGCGAGCCTCACCTCTTCGGCGTCGTGCTCATCGCCCGGGGATCGGAGGTGGGCGGCGGCGACACGCGCACCGACGTGGGAACCGTGGCTCGCATCGAAGCGCTGTCGCGCTCCGATGACGGCCGTTACGCCGTGCTCGTGAGGGGCACCGACCGCCTGCACGTGCGCCGGTGGATGCGCGACGACCCCTACCCGCTGGCCGTCGTCGAGGTACTGACCGAGGGGCCCGATCCCGCCGGGGGCACCCTGGAGGAGGCGAGGTCCTCGGTCCGGCGCGTGGACGCGCTGCTCTCCGAGCTGGGCCGCTCCCCCGCCCCCGTCGTGGGCGGGCTCGGCGAGAGCGCCAGCGAGGACGCCCCCGAGGGCGCCGGCAGCGGCGATGCCGAGGGAGCCGAGGGCGACGAAGGACCCGACAGCGCCTGGGGGCTGTGCCGGCGCCTGCCGCTCGGCCCCATGGACCGTCAGCGCCTCCTCGCCGCCGACGAGGCCGAGGGGCGCCTGCGCCTCCTGGTCGAGCTGGCCCGAGCCCAGGCCGAGGACCTCCTGCGGCTGCTGTCGGGAGGCTGAGGCGAGGCTCAGTTCCTGGCGGTGCGCACCATGTCGGCCATGCCCTGCAGGAAGGTGTCGGGATCGGAGGTCTTCATCTCCACGATGGCCTTCATGTCGGGCACGAAATGCTCGAACGTGTCGCTCTCCATGGCCGCCACGATGCCCGCTGCCATCTCCTCGGCCGACACCTTGGGGCCGTCGTAGAGCGGGGCGTCGTTGTCGGGAAGGTCCCAGATCTCGGTGTCGATGGGACCGGGGTTGACCAGGCGAACCTCCACCGGGGAGTCCCACAGGTCCACAGCCAGGGCCTCGCTCCACCCGCACAGGGCGAACTTGGAAGCCGAATAGGCGGCCTCGTTGGCGTTGCCCAGCCGGCCGGCCAGGCTGGCCACGTTCACCACCATCCCCGAGCCGCGCTCGAGCATGGACGGGAGCAGCGCCAGGGTCACGGCGGCCGGGGCCATGAAATTCACGCGCATCACCCAGTCGAGCGTGGCCCGGTCGAGCTTGGTGACGTGCCGGCGCATGGGCACGCCGGCGTTGTTCACCAGGCAGTCGAGGGCGCCGAAGGCCTCCCACGCCTGGCGGGCCACGTCCTCGGCCTTCTCCACGTCACCCAGGTCGGCCACCCACATCTGGGACCCCGGGGCGTGCTGTCGCACCTCGGCCAGCACCTGGGCCAGGCGGTCCTGGCGGCGGGCCACCAGCCCGACCGTGGCCCCGCCGGCCGCCTGCTGGCGGGCCAGGGCGGCGCCGATGCCCGAGGAGGCACCGGTGACGAGGACGGTCGAACCGGGGATGCGCACGGGCGGCATCTTGGTAGAAATCGCCTCAGATGGACCAGCCCACCGGCGAGCTCGAGGAGATCCGGCGCTTCTGGGACGAGGACGCCGCCACCTACGACCGCTCCCCCGGCCACCACCCCACGGTGCCGGGGGTGCGACGGGCATGGGCCCGGACCGTGGTGAGCCTCCTGCCGCCGCCGCCCGCCGACGTGCTCGACGTGGGAGCCGGCACGGGCTTCTTGAGCCTGGTGGCGGCCCGTGCCGGTCACCGGGTGACGGCTCTCGACCTGTCGCCGGCCATGCTCGGGCACCTCGAGCGCGCTGCGGCGGCCGAGGGGCTGGCCGTCACCACCGTGGCGGGCCCCGCCGGGGCTCCGCCATCTGGGCCCTTCGACGCCGTGATGGAGCGCCACCTGCTGTGGACCCTCCCCGACCCCGGCGCCACCCTTCGGGCCTGGCGCCAGGTCGCTTCGCGGCTCGTGGTGATCGAGAGCGTGTGGGGCGACACCGGTCCCCTCGAACGCACGCGGGCGCGCCTGCGACAGCGGCTGCGCCGGATGCGGGGTACCCCGACCGACCACCACGGCGAGTACCCCCAGGCGCTGCGCCGGGTGCTGCCCCTGGGGGGCGGCACGCCGCCTGGGGCCGTGCTGGAGCTGGTGGGCACGGCGGGATGGGACCGGGCCGCCCTCGTGTGGCTGGAGGAGCTGGGGCGGGCCGAACGCCGGGCCCTGGCGCTGCCCGAGCGGGTGCTGGGCCTGTCGCCGCGTTTCGCCGTGGTCAGTGGAAGCGGATGAGGACGTCCCCGGCCATGGCGAGGAACAAGAGCGTGAGGTAGGTGATCGAGTAGCGGAACAGCGCCATGGCCGAGCGCGCCGTGGGCCGGCGCCGGAGCGTCTCGGCGTGGACCAGGAACACCGCACCGAGCACGACGGCGGCAGCCAGGTACAGAGCGCCCATGTGCCCCACCACGGTGAAGGCGACCGACACGCCCACCAGCGCCACGGTGTAGAGCAGGATCTGGCTCGCCGTCCGCTCGAGCGTGCTCACCACCGGGAGCATCGGCACGTGCGCCGCTTCGTAGTCCTCCCGATACCGCACGGCCAGGGCCCAGAAGTGCGGCGGCGTCCAGATGAAGATCACGGCGAAGAGCACGAAGGGCGCCCAGCCCAGGGTGCCCGTCACGGCCGACCAGCCCACCAGCACCGGCACGGCACCCGCCGCCCCGCCGATGACGATGTTCTGGCTGGAGGTGCGCTTGAGCCACAAGGTGTAGACGAAGACGTAGAAGAGGGTGGCCGCCACGGCCAGCACGGCCGACAGCAGGTTCACGGCCAGGACCAGCTCGACGAAGGCGGCCGCCTCCAGGACGAGGGCGAAAGCCAGGGCACTGCCGGGAGTCAGCTCGCCTGTCACCAGTGGGCGGTTGCGGGTGCGGTGCATGACCTGGTCGATGTCGCGGTCCGCCACCATGTTGAGGGCGTTGGCCCCGCCCGCCGCCAGGGCCCCGCCCACCAGGGTGGCCACCATCAGGCCGAGCGAGGGCACGCCCCGGCGGGCGACGAACATGGTGGGCAGGGTGGTGACGAGTAGCAGCTCGATGATCCGCGGCTTGGTGAGGGCCACGTAGCTACGCACTCGCACCCCGCCGGCCCGGATGGCAGGTGCCAGCGACGTCATGCGAGCTCGAGCCTACGGGCCGGCCATGGCCGGCGACAAAGCAGCCACGGCCGGCGCCGACGGGCCGGCAGAGGACAGCAGGGCCCAGCGGCCGGGGAAAAGCGGCGGCGGGTCCCCACTACGCTTGCTCGGCGGTGCGGTTGCCTCGCGTCGGCCCGCTGGCCTTCCTCCGTTTCGCCCAGACCAGCCTGGTGCTGGTCGCGGTCAACATCGTCTCGGGGGGCGCTGTCCGGCTCACCGATTCGGGGCTGGGCTGTCCCGACTGGCCCACCTGCTCGGCCCGGGCGGTGACCCCGGCGCTCTCCTTTCACCCCCTCATGGAATTCGGCAACCGCATGGTGGTGGTGGCCCTGTGCGTGGTGCTGGGGGCCACGCTGGTGGCCGCCTGGCGCCGGGCGCCCCGGCGGCGGGACCTCGTGTGGCTGTCCGCCGGTCTCGTGGGCGGGGTGGTGGGCGAGGCGGTGGTGGGCGCCATCGTCGTCTACTCCAAGCTCAACCCTTACGTCGTCATGTGCCACTTCCTCCTGGGTATGGCGCTGCTCAGCGTCGCCCTCGTGCTGGCCCTGCGGGCCGGGCGCGCACCGGGGCCGGCCAGGGCCCTCGTCGACGGCCGGTGCCGGAGAGCGGCTGTCGGC
>JBJKRZ010000019.1:0-2927 GCA_046704365.1 Acidimicrobiales bacterium
ACCCCGCCCCCGCCGGTTCCTGCTCTGCCGGCCCCGGTCGGCGCCGCTTCGGCTCGACACGGCGGCGCCGGCAACGGCCGGGGGAGCCGGCCGGCCCAGCGCCGGCGGACCAGCAAACTCATCGCCTCCACCTCCGCAGCCGCTGTCGCAGAGGCTTCGTCAGGCCGGAGGGCCGCCTACGCCCGGCGTCCCGGCTCTCCCCCCGTCTCCATGCGGGTCCCGTCGCCGCCCGAGGCGGCCGACGACCAGACGCCGGCGGTTCCCGAGGCTCCGACCGCTCCACCGCCGACGGCACCGGCGACGGATCCGCCGACGGATGCGCCCGCCGTGACACCCGGGGCCACACCCCAGCGGGTGACGGCCGCCGACGCCGTCCGACAGCTGGCGGCCACGGGGAACCGTTACGGGGCGCGCCCTGCCCGGCCGTCCATGCCCGGCGCGCAGCGTCCCGAGCGTCGCGGCCTTCTGTTGACCGTCGCCGCCGTCGTCCTCGTGGGAGTGGTCACGGGCGTGGCCGTCGCCGAGGCACCTTCGCACCCGCCCTCGGCGCGCTCGGCCACCACGTCGACGAGCGGCGCCCGGCGGAGCTCGGGGGCCGGTGGCGGCCAAGGGGGCAAGACGACGTCGTCGCGCACCGGTTCCTCGTCGCCGGGCTCTGCGTCGCCGGGTGCCAACGGGCTCGACCCGGTGACGTCCTCGTCCTCGTCGGCCACCTACCGGGTGAGCGGCGCTCCCTACACGGTGGTGGTCGCCACCACCACGGGCCCGTGCTGGGTGGAGGCCACCGACACGTCCACGGGCCGGGTGCTCTGGGAGGGCACCCTCGCCCCGGGCAACAGCCGGTCGATCCCGGCCACGGCCGGGCTCCTCCTGCGACTGGGGAATTCCCTGGCCGCCAGCATCACCGAGGGTGGCAGGAGCGTCCACCTGCCCCCCGGGGCCGGCGACGTCTTCGACCTCACTTTCGAGGTTCTCTGATCCTCTGACCAGCAGGTCCGCCCCCGAGGCGTGAGCCGGGCGCCGGACGGGCACCCGTGTGGGCAGGGGCGCTTTGAGCCAGGCCCGAGGGTTGTTACTATCGAGATAGGGAAAATCATTCCCAGCTGGGCCTGCGAGGGGCGCCCCGGCCCCTGGCAGGACCGTGAGGAGGGCCATGACCACCACCAACGACCTCGACCTGGGCCGCTACAAGCTGGGCTGGAGCGACGTCGAGAACTACGTGTTCAAGCCCAAGAAGGGCCTCTCCGAGGACATCGTCCGCGAGATGTCGTGGATGAAGAAGGAGCCGGAGTGGATGCTCAAGTTCCGGCTGCGGGCCCTCCAGCGCTTCTTCTCCAAGCCGATGGCCCCGTGGTTCGCCGTCAACATGCCGGACCTCGACTTCGACGACATCTACTACTACATCAAGCCCACCGAAAAGCAGGTGAAGGACTGGGAGGACCTGCCCGAGGCCATCAAGTCGACTTACGACAAGCTCGGCATCCCCCAAGCCGAGCGCAAGTACCTGGCCGGGGTGACGGCGCAGTACGAGAGCGAAGTCGTGTTCCACCGCAACCGCGAAGACCTCGAGTCGCGAGGCGTCCTCTTCTGCGACATGGACACCGCTGTGCGCGAGTACCCCGACATCGTGAAGAAGTGGTTCGGGACGATCATCCCCCCCAACGACAACAAGTTCGCCGCTCTCAACTCGGCCGTGTGGTCGGGAGGTTCGTTCATCTACGTGCCGCCCGGTGTCGAGGTGGAGATGCCGCTGCAGGCCTATTTCCGCATCAACGCCGAGAACATGGGCCAGTTCGAGCGGACCCTGATCATCGCCGACGAGGGAGCCAAGGTGCACTACGTCGAGGGTTGCTCGGCGCCCGTGTACACCTCGGACTCGCTGCACTCCGCCGTGGTGGAGCTGGTGGCGCTTCCCGGCTCGCGCATCACCTACACCACCATCCAGAATTGGTCCAACAACGTCTACAACCTGGTGACCAAGCGGGCACGCGCCGAGGCCGAGGCACACGTCGAGTGGATCGACGGGAACATCGGCAGCCGCCTCACCATGAAGTACCCGTCGGTGTACCTGATGGGACCTAAGGCCTCCGGGGAGGTCCTGTCGGTGGCCTACGCCGGGCCCGGGCAGCATCAGGACGCCGGCGCCAAGATGATCCACGCCGCTCCCGAGACCACCTCCACCATCGTGTCCAAGTCGATCTCCAAGGACGGCGGGCTGTCCACCTACCGCGGACTGGTGCGGGTGGAGGAAGGGGCCAAGCACGCCAAGTGCTTCGTGCGCTGCGACGCCCTCATCCTCGACGAGGACTCGACCTCCGAGACCAAGCCTTACATGGAGGTGGAGGAGCGCGACGCCCAGATAGGCCACGAAGCCACGGTGTCGAAGATCGGCGACGACCAGCTCTTCTATTTGATGAGTCGCGGCTTGTCGGAGAACGCAGCCATGAGCCTCATCGTGAACGGCTTCATCGAGCCGGTCACCCGCACGTTGCCCATGGAGTACGCCGTGGAGTGGAGCCGGCTCATCGAGCTCCAGATGGAGGGCGCTGTCGGCTGACGCCGTCGGCCGCCCGACGTCAAGGGCCTCGTCCGAAATGGGAGGATGGCGCCGTGCCCATGCGCGAGGAGTGCAAGCACTTCCAGAGCCGCACCTACTCCTCGGGCGAGGTGGCGCGCTTCTGTGAGCTCGACCTCGCCCCCGAGGCACCCTGGCGCTGCCCGGAGGACTGCCCCAAGTACGAGCGGAGGCTGGCCGACGCCGGGTGGGTGCACGGGACGCTGGTGGAGCCGGCCATCGAGGAGGAGCCCGAGTCGGGCCCCGAAGTGGCCGAGGTGCTCGACCAGGCCGAGGGCATCGTCAACGCCATCGCCCCCGAGGCGCTGGCCGAGGCCGAGCGTCGACGTGCCGCCGAGCGCCGGGCCGAGAC
>JBJKRZ010000020.1:0-5240 GCA_046704365.1 Acidimicrobiales bacterium
ATCGTCTCGGCCTACGAGGCAGCCGACGTCGCTGCTCCGGCGGGCGGCGGAGGGCGCCGACCGGGCAGCGCACCGGGCGAGGGCGCTGTCACCCGGCGCAGCACCGACAACGGGTCGTCCGGCCGGGCCGGCCGGCGGCACGACCCGGCCCATGGCCGCTGACGTCTTCGTGGCCGACGAGCAGTCGACGCTCCCGCTCGACGTGGGGCGCTGGGCGGAGTTGGCGCGCAACGTGCTCGACGCCGAGAACGTGGGCGACGACGTCGAGGTGTCGTTGCTCTTCGTCGACGAGCCGACCATTGCCGAGCTGAACGAGCGTTTTCTGGGCAACAGCGGCCCCACTGACGTGCTGGCCTTTCCCATCGACGACGAGCCTGTGCCCGGGGGCCGATCCCCCGACGAGGGCGGCACCGGCCCGGGCGGGCCGCTGTCCTCGGAGGAGGATCCCGTACCCGTGCTGCTCGGCGACGTCGTGGTGTGCCCGTCGGTTGCCCGTCGCCAGGCCGAAGAGCACGAGGTGGCCGCCGAGGACGAGTTGGCGCTCCTCGTCGTCCACGGGCTCCTGCACCTGCTCGGGATGGACCACCTCGAGTCCGATGAGGCCGAGCGCATGGAGGACCGTGAGCGCCAGCTGCTCAGTCGCTTCTGGCGCCCGGCCGACTGATCGAGGGAGGGGTGGAGGCAGTGCCGGCCGCAGCGCTGGGGACGTCGGACTGGGTCATGGTGGCGGTGGTGATCGTGCTTCTCACCGCCTCGGCCGGGCTGGCCATGGCCGAGACGTCGCTCACCCGCACGAGCAGGGTGAAGGCGCTGTCGCTGGAGGACGACGCCCGGCGCGGCGCCAAGCACCTGGTGCGACTGGTCGAGCATCCCGAGGAGTTCTTGAACCCCGTTCTCTTGCTCGTCCTCATCTGCCAGCTGGTGAGCGCCACCTTTGTGGGCATCCTGGCCGACCACTGGTTCGGGGCGCTCGGGGTGGCGGTGGCCGCCGTGTTCGAGGTGGTCGTGATCTTCGTCCTCGCCGAGGCCCTGCCCAAGAACTGGGCGGTGCAGAACCCCGAACGTGCCGCCTTGGCCGCTGCGTCGCTGGTCGACGTCCTCGTCCGTTTCCCACCGGTCAGGGTGCTCTCCGGCGCCCTCATCGGCTTGGCCAACCTGATGGTCGGTCCTCGGCGAAAGGGGGCCACCGTCAGCGAGTCCGAATTGTTGGCCATGGCGGACGTGGCCATGGAGGACGAGGTCATCGAGACCGAGGAGCGGGCGCTCATCCACTCCATCATCGACTTCGGCGACACCATCGTGCGCGAGGTGATGCGGCCCCGTCCCGACATGATCACCGTGGAGTCCGATTGCACGGTCTCCCAGGCGCTGGGCGCCGCTATGGGTGCGGGCTACTCCCGGATTCCCGTGCACAGCGGCAACGTCGACGACGTCGTGGGGATCGCCTATGCCAAGGACCTCATCCGCGCCGAGCGGGAAGGGCACGGCGGGAACCCGGTGGGCAGCTTCGTGCGCCCTGCTCACTTCGTCCCCGAGACCAAAAGGGTGTCGCTGCTCATGCGCGAGATGCAGGAGCGCAAGTTCCACCAGGCCGTGGTGGTGGACGAGTACGGAGGAACGGCTGGTCTGGTCACCTTGGAGGACCTCATCGAGGAGCTGGTGGGGGAGATCGTCGACGAGTACGACGTGGAGGAGCCCCCCGTGGAGAGCCTGGGGGAGGGAGAGGTCTCGGTGTCGGCCCGTCTGGCGGTGGACGAGCTCAACGACATCCTCGAGGCGGGGCTGCCTGAAGGTGACTGGGACACGGTGGGGGGGCTCCTCTACAACTTGCTCGGGCGGGTGCCCGTCCAGGGGGAGTCGGTCGACGTGGACGGGGTGCACCTGGTCGCCGAGCGTGTGCAGGGCAACCGCATCGGGCGCATCCGGGCGTCGGTGCAAGGGCGCCAAGCGGCGTCGCAGGCGGCGCCCCCGCCGGACCACGTCTGACCCGTGAGCGGTTACCGCTCAGGCTTCGTAGCGGTGCTGGGCCGGCCCAACGTGGGCAAGTCGACGTTGGTCAACGCCGTGCTCGGCCACAAGGTGACCATCACCTCGCCTCGTCCCAACACCACCCGTCGCGCCATCCGGGGCGTGCTGCACGGCGACGGCTTCCAAGCCGTCTTCGTCGACACGCCTGGCTTGCACAGGCCGCGCACGGCCCTGGGCCAACGGCTCAACGAGCACGTGGGTGAGGCCCTGTTCGACGTCGATGTGGTGGTGGCTGTTCTCGACGCCACGGCGCCGGTGGGCCCCGGCGATCGCCTGGTGCTGTCGCAGGCGGCCGGCGCCCTGCGTCGAGGGGGGGACGGCGGGCCGGCCGCCGGGCTGAGCGGCTTGCTCGTCGTCGTCAACAAGGTCGACCGGGCAGGCGCCTCCCAGGTCCTCGAGCGCCTGGCCGAGGCCCGGGCCGTTGTCGAGGGGGAGCTGGAGCGGGGCGTGGAGTACTTCCCGGTCTCGGCGCTCACGGGCCGGGGTCTCGAGAGCCTGGTCGACGCCGTGCTGTCACGACTGCCCGAGGGCCCGCCCTACTTCCCCGAGGACATGGTGAGCGACCAGCCCGAGGCAGTGTGGGTGGCAGAGCTCGTGCGCGAGCAGTTGCTGGCTCGTGTGCGCGACGAGCTGCCGCACTCCATCGCCTGCCTGGTGACCGAATGGGAGTGGCCCCGCATCCGAGTGGAGATCGTGGTGGAGCGCCAGTCTCAGAAGGCCATCGTCATCGGCCGGGGGGGCGAGGTGCTCAAAGCGGTGGGCAGCGCCGTGCGGGCGGCCCTCGCCCCTGGCGCTTTCCTCGAGCTGCACGTCCGGGTGGATCCCCACTGGCAGCAGCGCCCCGACGCCGTGGAGCGCCTCGGGTATTGACCGCAGTCGGCGCCCGGGTCGATCAGGCCCGGAGGAAGATGGGGATGTCGGCGAGCGGAGCGGGCGCCTCGACGGTGCTCCCGCCCGCCCACACCTGCCCCGTCCTCCGGAAGCTCCCGTCCTCGGCCACCGTCACCTGCGCCCACTGGGCGCCCACGGGCAGGTACACCTGACGCGACCGGGCCCCTTCCACGACCACAGGGGCGACGAGGATGTCGTGGCCCAGCATCCACTCGTCGTGCACGGAGCGGGCCGCCGGCGTCGGGTCGTCGAGCACCAGGGGCCGCACCGGACCGATGGTCCCCTTGGTGGCGGCGAGGCGCGCCCAGGGCGCCACGACCTCGCCGGCCAGCCGCACCTTGGCCCGGGCGTAGCGGCGGTAGGCGTCGAGGGTGGCGGCGTCGAAGCTCCAGGGGTACACCGAGCCGTTGAACGTGGAGTTGTGGATGCGGCTGATGGCGGTCATGGCGGCCAGCTGGGCCCAGCGGGTGAACAGCTCTGCGGTCGTCTGGGGGGTGTAGAGGTCGGAGTAGCCGCCCACGTCGGTGGTGAACGCATAGGCGCCGCCCAAGGCGAGGTTCAACATGGTGGGCGGGATGGAGGCCAGGCCGGAGCTGGGCGTCCAGTCGGTGGTGTTGTCGCCGGCGAAGGTTCCCGGCGTGCTCGCCGTCACCCCCGGGCCTCCGCCCAGCGTCGAGTAGCCCGAGCGCACGTAGAAGAAGGGCTCGAAGCCCGGGTTGGCCGCCGCGAAGGCGTCGACCGCCCGCCGGGCGGCTCCGTGGTAGTAGACGGGATAGGCGTTGTGCTCGACGGCGGCGGGCCGGCCGTCGGCGAAGGTCATGGGCTCGGTGACCTCTTCGCCGAAGTCCTCCATGAAGCCTTCGAAGCCCATTCGCATGGTGATGTCGAGCTGCTCGCCCCACCAGGTGGCGGCCGCCGGGTTCGTGAAGTCGACCATGCCCGTGAGGCTGCCCCTGCCGTTCACGAACAGATAGGGCCGTCCCCCCGGCCCGCCCACGAGGTATCCGGCGGCTGCCGCCTCGTTGTACACCGACGACGACGGCGAGATGAACGGGTTCCAGTAGGCCGAGCAGTGCAGGCCCCGCTGGCGCAGGCTGGCCACGAGGTCGCCCACGCCGGGGACGGCCTGCCACCCTTCCATTCCCACCACCCCCAGGGGGATGCCGTTGGCGGCGCTCTTGTCCACCACCTCCTGCACCCGCTGGGCCACCGCCGTCCCCCCGCTGAACCCGCCGCCGTAGGGAGCGGCGTCACCCTCGCCCTGTTGGTTGATCACGTCCATCCAGGGCAGGTACGCCCAGGTGGGCGGCAACGGGCCGCGTCCGGCCAGCGCCGTGTAGGCCGCCGAGGCCGCCTCGAGGCCACCTCCGGCCACGAACAGCTGCAGGTCCCGTCCCGCTGTCCCCCAGCGCACGACTTCGGGATGGCTCGACGCCAGGTCCACCACGGCGACGGTCGACTGCCCGGTCCACGCCGCCCACCCTCGGCTGCCGAAGAGCAGCGCCTGGATGTAGTAGGCGGCCTGGGCGCCGTTGGGGTAGGTGGCGGTGGGCCCGCTCACTGGGGTCGTCTCGGGCGACAGGGGGCCGGCCCCCATGTTCTCCTGGTCGACCCACAGCACCCGCAGCAGCCCCCGTTGGTCGAAGGCGTCCTTGCGGCCCCCGAGGCCGTAGAGCCCTTCGTCCGCCGGCGAGACCATGCCCACCAGCGTGGAGGCCACAGGCAGCAGCGCCGGGGCGCCGAGGACGACTTCGACCGCGCCCGAGGGGAGCGACGTGATGTCGACGGTGGCCCTGCCGTAGGCGGGAAGGGAAGTGGCGACCTCGAGATGGAACCCGCCGGCCGTTCGCTGTGCCGTCTCCACTTCGAGCAGCGGCACCAGCGCCCCTGCCGAGGCGCCGAGCAGCTGGTCTCCCGTGAGCACCTCCGAGGGGACCTCGGTCACGGTGTCGGCGCCGAGGACGAATGCGAGCCCGGCCACCCCCGCCACGGCCCCTGCCGGATCGTAGGGCTGCGGGCTGTTGAGGGCAGGTGGCGACAGTGGTGGGCCGGCCGCTCCCGGGACCGTGGAGAGCACGGTGGTCCCCGCGGCGTCGAGGAGCGAAAGGGCGAAGGGGCTCGGGGACACCACGAGCGTGCAGCCCGAGCCGGCCGGCACGGCGAGCTCTGTGGCATCGGCCAAGGCGGATGTCAAAGGGCGCTCGTCACCCACCAGCGCCCTGGCGCCAAGCGTCCCCACCAGGGCACCGCCCGCGCCCAGAAGGGCACGCCGGGAGAACCGCACGCCGCCGCCTGCCGCCACCGGAGGGGCACTCTAGCGG
>JBJKRZ010000021.1:0-30424 GCA_046704365.1 Acidimicrobiales bacterium
CTCGCGGCATCTTGGCCCTTCTCGCGGACTGGTCGCGGACAGGCAACCCAATGCGGGTCCCGGTGGTCCACCGAGTGGACGGGCGATAGGTCCGCGGGCGACGGACCCGCTGACGGATGCCCAACGCCGGCCACGCACGCCACCATCACCCGTGAGTACGCCCACACAAGGGCCCGGGCGTTCGATGATGCCCGCCGACGCCCACCATAGGCGAGAGCCCGGCCCCACGTGACTCCTCTAGCAGCCGGGGTGGCCCATCACCACGTAATCGACCGTCGATCCCTGCGGGACCGGGGTCCCGGCGCTCGGGGATTGACTCTGAACCACCCCAAACCCACTTGGCGGCGTGTACGGGGGCGCCGTTTCGCATGTCGGCGCTCCGTCCAACCCTTGCTCGATTAGAGCGTTGTTGGCGTTGTCTTGCGGTTGCCCTATCAGGTCAGGAACCGTCGCCATCGCTTGGGGCGTCGTCCAGACGAGAGCGAACGTATTGTGATCTGCGCAGTTTCCAGGCGCGGGATATTGCTGCGCAACCGTTGCATCCGAGTTGGGAGCCGAGTAGGGCAGAGCAGCTCCCGGGTTGTCATCTTCAGCGAGCGCCGCGGCGACCTGGGCGCTGGTCATACCGAGAAGGCTCGGCACGTTCGCACCCCCACTTGCAACGCAGCCGCTTGGCGTGTCGGGAGGACAAAGGCCGTTCGGTGCTGCCGAGTTCTGACAGTCGATTTTGCTTGTCGGGATGATCGCAGTGGTGGGTTGTGTAGTGGTCGAAGGAATGGGGGCGGCGGTCGTCGTTGTGATAATGGATGTTGTGGTGCTCGACGCACTCGACAGACCTCCGAGGTGCTGGTTGCTCGGATGCCCACCTATCGACTGCGGACTACCAGTGCCGCAGGCGGTCAGGCCAACCGTCGCTACCACGCCGAGCACCGGCAGCCAGGTCTTACGTGCGGCCATTGGGCACCTGCGACCCCTCTTGTCACGCTTCTCAGCCGTTCCAGCGTATGACCCAAGGCGGTTCGTTTCCATGGGCCGCCCGACCCCCAAGGTCGGGCGGGCCCATTCTCAGCGTGGATCGACCAACAGGAACCGCTCGAGTGCCGCGACGCTGATGCGCCAGGTCTGACCGATGCGGATGGCCGGTGGAAACCGGCCATCGTTGATCTGGCGATAGAGGGTCCAGCGACTGACCCCGATTCGCCTGGCGGCATCAGCAACCGTCAGAGTCAGCGGCGGCGTCGTCACGACCCGGCCTGCTCACCGCGAACCGATTGGCGAGGTACCCGGTCATAGAGCACCGGCGTCGGTCGTCCCTCCACCACATCACGGACTGCCACCACAATGATGTCCTCGTCTTCAACTCTCCGCTGGTCCATTCCTGGCCCTCCTCGCTTCACGCTTCCGCTGTTGGTCACACAGTAGGGCTAGGTGATGGCGGATCGGTGGGACTTACGCCGCGCTTAGGCGCTTTCATTCCGTGAGATGCGGAAACGCCAATCGACGGGTCCCCTCCCGGTCGATTCGGAAGTCCCGACTAAGGGACCTAAGGCGCACAGCCTGAAATCAGGCGTGGCGAAGAAGGTCATAGGCAACGTGATCGCACCGCGGCCCGGTGCGTGCTTCCGCTACGTCGCGGCCCGCGCCCCACGGGTTCCCGATGGCCCGCCCCGAGCCAGTCAGATGGCGAGGGGTGGTCACGAACCCCGTCGGCAAGGCGATGGCTGAGGGGGCGTGCGACCAGCACGCCACCGGACTCGTGGAGCAGGTTGCACAGCCGGTGCAACCTGTAGCGAATAGGAGCAGGTGGCCGTGTAGCGAAAGTCCTGGTTGCGTGTAGCGAATCGCTTGACGCCACGCGGAAGCGTTCAGCGCGTCAGTCCAGTCTGCGGACTTGCTGAACATCCTGGTCAACGGTGTTGGCGTGGGGAGTGATCTGGCTACTGCGGTGACAGGGCACTTCGCTGGCGTACGGCGCACATGCAGACGTGCGCTAATCGGTCACCAGAGGCCCCTAGAAGCCCCGTAGAGGCGAGCAAAGTTGGGGGCCTATGGTTCACCGCCCCGAATCGGCAGCGCGTACGCGCACATTCCCCCCGACCTGCGCTACTCACCCCTCAGGCGACGAGTCAAGCCGGTCCACAATCAGCGCCAGCGAGCCCGGATGCCAGGTCCCCGAACGCGACCGCTTGGGCCGGAACCCCTCGGCCGTGAGTGCCCCTGCAATCTGCCGGAGACTGGCGCCGGCGCCGTGAAGCTCCCGAATCCGGCTGAGCGCGGCCTGCTCCTCCTCGTCGGGCACCAGCTCCCGACCCTCGGCCCGGTAGCCGAACGGGGCTACACCACCGAGCCAGCCGCCACGCTCCCGCTTCCGAGCCTTGCCCGAGCGCATCCGAAGCCGGATCATCGCTCGTTCGTACTCGGCCACCGCCCCGAGCACTTGGCGGATCATCTTGCGGGATGGGTCGTCGGGATCATCGGCCAGAATGCTGGCTTCGGCGGCCGACGTGCTGAACACGTCGCCGCCCATGCGTCGGATATCGGCCAGCAGGTTCTCCTGGAGCACCAGGTCCCGGGCGAGCCGGTCGAGTCGATAGACCACGATGCCGGCGGCCTGGCCATCACGGACTGTCGCTACAGCGTCCAGCAGGCCGATCCGGGTATCAAGCCCGTTCGACCCGCTGATGCCCTCGTCGCGAGTCCAGGCCACAACGCGGTAGGCGTTGGCCTTCGCCCACTTGCGAACGGCGGCCTCCTGGACTTCAAGCCCGAGGCCGTGCTCCGCTTGCTTGTCGGTCGATACGCGCAGGTAAGCGACCACCTTCGGGCGAGCTGTGGCGGCGGTCATGCCGCCACCAGCTCTCTACGCGGCGTGAATCCGGCCAGGATGGCCCTGGCGGTGTTCAGGACGACCTCAGCGGTTGCGGCGACCACGCCGGCATCTATGCCGCTCCAAAGCGCCACGTAGGGAAACGTATTGGCGTCCGTGGCCAGTCCAGCGGCTCCACATACCAGGTACGACACCGCCTCGGCCTCGACTTCGACCTCTCGACGCGTAGTGTCCCGGCCACAGTGGAGCAGAACGTGGGCGAGCTCGTGGGCCAGCACGGCGCAAGCGTGGGCGTCGGACGGGGGTTCACTCACCCATACGGTTCGCGTCGGGCCATCGGCCACGCCGTCGAGGCCGTTGCACTCACCGCGACGCAGGGCAAAGCCAGCCGCGGCCACCTTGGCAGCAAGAAAGGACCAAAGCCCGGCAGGTGCGTTGCCCTCCAGCGATTTGGGCGAAGGCAGCTTCGCCCACGCGTCCGATTCCCAGTCGGGAGCGGGAGCGGATTCACCGCCGGCCAGCTCGCGAACAGCGGCGACCAACCGCTGGAACGCCACATCTAGCCCGCTACCGCCGACTCGAGCAGTACCCTTATCCATGTCCGTACCTCCTGTGTAGGTGTGGGCCGGAGCCGGGGGCGTTGCTGCGCCGCCCGGCTCACCTATGTCTGTCGATAGACGATCATGCGCCCATTTACCTGGGGTGTCAAGACCGTTTGCACGGTGTTGAAGGGATTCTTCCGGGCGAGGCGCCGCCGACGAGCCCGTCCGTTGCCGTCAGGGTCAACGATGCCGCGAGCGGCGCACGGGTGCTCGGGTTGCCAAGTCCGGCTCGTCAGCGACCAACCCGCGGCGTCCTCCTCGACCCGTTGCCAGTGTCGCTGTCAGCCGGGCAAGGCGATGCGTGTTGCCAGCACGGTCACCACTCCCCCGGATGGTCGTGCATAGCGACCCAACACACATGCACCCAAGCGGCGCCGGCTGGGCACGACGAACCGGGAGTCTGCCGTGACGGCGGGGAAACAATGTACGTAATAGACCGCTCCGAACAATGCGTGGAAAGAAGCGCCACATGCTCCCAACGAACCCGACGCGCATATATGCCCGAGGCCGTACAAGTGCGTGTGAAGATGATGGGCGTCCCCCAAAGGTTCCGTGGGGGCAGCCATGGAGGGGAGAGACTACACATGGATCGCCTTCTGAGCGTGCGCGCCCTCGCTGAATACCTAGGCATTCCAGTCAACCGCATCTACACCATGCGCTGGCGGAAGCAAGCCCCGCCAGCTGTGCGAGTGGGCAAAGAGCTGCGCTTCCGTGAGAGCGACGTAGTGGCCTGGCTGACGACGCTGGGTGACGGGATCGAATGACGCCCGAAAATGGAAGGGCCGCCGTTTCGGCTACGGCGGCCACGCTTCCAACGACTCCAAACAGCTCGCACAGCCAGAATACACCCGTCCTGGCACGCTCCAGCGACATAGGGCCACGGCCCCGAGTAGACCGCATCGCCGCGATAAAGGACCGCATTGACCTGACGGCCCTGGTGACCGAATGGGGGGATGCTCCTGTCAGTGAGGCGACGGGTACTGCAACGTTCCGTTGCCCCAACCCGGCTCACGACGACAAGCGCCCGAGCTTCACTGTCGCCGATGGTCGGTGGCGATGCTGGTCCCAGTGTGGCGCTGGGGGTGACGCCATCGACTTCGTACAGTGGATCGGCGCGGCACGGGATACAGCCGAAGCAATCGAGCTCTTGGCAGCTCGGACCGGACTCTCAAGACACGATTGGGGCGCCTCGCCGAGTGCGCTTCGCGATCCGAGGCAACCCGATGAGCTGCTGCTCGAGTACCTGGCCCGGCGGTGCTGGCCCCCCGAGGTGGGCGAGGAGCTGGGGTTGTCCGTGGTCGTTGACCGCTTGGGCAACCCCCGCGTTCGTCATCCTTTCCGCCTAAGGGGCGAGATGGTGGGATGGCAGGACCGCGCCGTAAGCGACGCCGCCCAGCTTCGCTGGCTCGCATCCGAAGGGCCGATCACCTGTCCCTACGAAGCCGATCGCCTGGTGTTGGCCGACGAACGCGGAGCGGTAACCGTGTGCGAGGGCCCCAGCGACGTAGCCGCCCTCCTCGCTGCCTTTGAAGACCCGGCAGTAGTCGGGATTCCAGGCAGCTCGGGGTTCAAGACGGAATGGGCAACAGCGTTCGACGGCTTAGGCGTCCTGGTGGTCCCTGACAACGACCAGGCGGGTGAACGCTTCTACGCCGACGTGTCAGCCAAGCTCGCTGGCCACGCTCGCTTGGTCCGGCGCCTTCAAGTGCCAGAGCCGCACAACGACCTGGCCGCGTGGCTGACCGGATGCGGTGACGCCGAGCGCTTCGGCGAGGCGGTATTGGCTTCGGCGATCCTGCCATGAGCGCTGGATTCGACCGCATCGCGGTCTTCGACCCCAAAGGAGGGCAGGAGCAGCCGGCCACATCTGAACGTGATTCGCGGTGGCTTCCCGATTCGTTCTGGGACGAGCGCGCCGTGCTGGGCCGAATCAGACGCGCTGCGCGCTCGCGTCTTGTCAGCGCAGATGCTCTGCTCCATGCCGTCCTAGCCAGGGCTGCGGCCGGCGCGAACTACACCGTGCAGCTACCGCCCACTATCGCGACCGTATCTCCACTCTGTTACTACGCCGTTCTGCTTGGTATGCCCGGTGGTGGCAAGAGCGGCACGGTTGCACTCGCCCGAGAGTTCCTACCGCTTCTGCCGAACGTGGCAGATGGCCTCCCGGTGGGGACCGGAGAGGGGTTGGCCGAAGCCTTCTTTGAGAACCAGCCCGACCCCGTTAGCAGGGGCAAGACGGTCCGAGTCCAATCGCGTCACAATGCTTTCTTCGCGGCAGACGAGGGCTCAGTGCTCAAAGCCCTTCGTTCACGTCAGGGGGCGACGTTGCTCGAAACGCTCCGCACCGCATGGAGTGGACACGCGTTGGGACAGACCAATGCCAGCGCCGAACGGCGGCGCTTTGTGCCAGCCGGCAGCTACACGCTTGGGTTGGTGCTGGCTCTACAGGAGGGCTTGGCTGACGATCTGCTGGCCGACGTAAACGCCGGAACCCCCCAGCGATTCGCCTGGGCCATGGCTACTGACCCGACGCTGCCCGACGCCCCGGACAGGTGGCCGGGGAGGCAAGATTGGAGCGGCCCAACCCGGGACCAGCTCGACGCCATCGCAGACGATGCGTCGAGTGATGGCACCAGCCGACACACGCTCCTCGTCGCCGAGTCGATCCAGGGCGAAATACGCAAGGCACACCTGGAGCGAAACCGCGGCCACGTCCAGTCTGATCCGTGGCAATCCCACGCAGAGCTGCTACGGCTCAGGGTCGCGGCATTGCTCGCGCTGCTCGAGCGAAGGGTCGAGATAACCGAGGACGACTGGCGCCTAGCCGGGGTGGTGAAGGCGACCTCTGATGCCACCCGCGACCACGCTAGGAGCGTCGTCGCCTCCGAAGGCTCTCGCAGGGAGATTGAAGCCACCACTCGTCAGGCAAACAGGGTGGTCGCCAGTGAGGCCGCCAAGATGGTCTGGAGGACGACCGCGTGCGCCAAGCTGATCCACCGGAAGGTAATCACGCGGGGTGAATGCGGCGTAGGGGACCTCTACCGCGACATGAGGCGCTGGCGCGACGACTTTGAGGGCGGCCTTTCTCACGCGCTTGACCACGGCTGGGTGATTGAGGAGTCGGAACCAGGCCAGGGCACGAACAAGCGCTTGTTGCGGCCGGGACCGAACCAGCCAGCGTGAAGGCCCCAGAGGGAGGGGGTGGACGGGGTGGACCGTCCACTCCCTATGTCGCGATGAGTAGATACCCCGGACACCTAATCCACCAGCTTGTTTGTTATCTGGACCTTTGCGGAGATGCGTCCGGCAGACCCCACGGCAGGGGGTGGACACGTCCACTTGTCCACTCCCTGCGATGGGCCAACCCGGGGGACTTCCTTCCTCCAGGGACTTCCCCATATTCGACTCGGACGATGGAGGGTGGCCCGGGGCGACCCGGGACACACGCCACATCACACCCCGGAGTTAGGTTCGGAATACCCAACCGTAGGAGGTAGCGCCATGGGCCGCTGGAAGAATGGTGTTGCGAAACGGTGGTCGCCAGAACGGCAGTCGTGGCGCTACATCGGCCATTACCGTGACCGCGCCAACCGCGAACGCACCAAGACGTTCGATCGGCAACGGGATGCGGAAAAGTGGGTCGCTACGAACAAGGCAGACTTAGCCCGCGGGGCCTGGATCGACCCCCGAGCGGGCCGAGTCACCCTGAGCGATTATGCCAGCAGGTGGCTGGCCAATCGAACCGACATTAGGCCCTCAACGAGAGCCAAGTACGGCCAACTCCTTGGCCAGCACATCTTCCCGACGCTAGGGCGGCACCACTTGGCGTCCCTATCGCCATCCCTCGTCCGCAGTTGGCACGCCGAGCTCAGCGGCCGCCACCCAGCGGCCGCGTCCAACGCCTACCGCCTTCTTTCCACAATCTGTCGAACAGCCGTCAACGACGAGCTGGTCGCCAAGTCGCCGTGCCGAGTGGCCGGCGCAGGGATAGACAGGGCCAAGGAACGTGTCGTTGCCTCTGTGGCTGAAGTGGAGGCGGCCACTGCCGCTGCGCTTCCTCAGTGGCGCCTGGCGATCCTCCTGGCGGCGTGGTGTCAGCTTCGCCGGGGCGAAGTGCTCGGGTTGCAGCGCCGAAACATCGACGCCCTACACGGGACGCTCACGGTTCGCCAGACGTGGAGCATGGCGGGCCGCCACCCAGTCCTTGGGCCACCCAAGACGGACGCCGGGAGGCGGTCCGTCGCCATACCGCCCAACATCGTGCCGGCGCTCACGGCCCACTTGAGCACCTACACGGGCCCCGAGGCCACCGCCTGGCTATTCCTGGGCACTGATGGCAACCCGGCCCATCCCCGCACCTTCGATCACGCGTGGGCCACGGCCCGCACCGCGATAGGTCGCCCGGACCTTCGGCTACACGACCTTCGGCACTCGGGCCTCACCTGGGCAGCAGCGGCCGGCGCCAGCGTCGCCGAGCTGATGCGCCGAGCTGGCCATGCGAGCCCACAAGCGGCGCTCCGCTACCAACACGCGACGGAAGACAGGGACAGGGCCATCGCCGATGCGCTAGGCGCTCTCGCAGAGCAAGCGACCATCGTGGCGATTGCAGACACCGCGGACTTTTCGCGGACAAAGCCCCTTGCGGGCTAGCGGAACCTGCTACAGAAACTGCCTCTGACCAGGAGCAGCCCCAACGGGATTCGAACCCGTGTCTCCACCTTGAGAGGGTGGTGTCCTTGGCCACTAGACGATGGGGCCGGGTGCCCGAGAGCGGGTTCATCCTATCGGACGCGCCAATCCCATTACGGAGGGCCTGACCTGGGAGAACCACTCCCCCGGTGCCGGTGACCACTGGCGTTGGATAGCGGCCACCTCTCACTCCATGAGCGGTCCGCGGCGCTCGAGGCGCAAGGCGGAGACCAGCGTGTTGCGCCCTGGCACGTGCCAGGCTGAAACTGATGCCCGTGTCCGAACGCCTGGAAGTCGAGAGAGCCGTCGATGCTCCACCGGCGGCCATCTTCTCCATCCTGGGCGACCCACAAGGGCATTTGGCCATCGACAGCTCGGGAATGTTGATGTCCGCTGAAGGCGAGAGGGTCAACGCCGTCGGTGACACGTTCGTGGTCCACATGGACCGCGAGGCTCTCCAGGACTACCCGCTCGGCCTCTATGACGTCACCGTGCGCATCGTTGCTTTCGAGCGGGACCGGGAGATCGCCTGGACGATCGAGGGTCAACTCAACCTCGGCCATGTCTATGGCTACCGTCTCGAACCCCTCGACAGCGGCACCATGGTCACGTCGTATTACGACTGGTCGGGCGTGGGGCAGAACTGGAAAGACGCCGGCATCTTCCCGGTGATCTCGGAGGGGGCGTTACGCGCCACCCTGGGCATCCTGGCCCGCACCGTGGCGCCGGGGAAGCCTCGACCCAAAGCCTGAGATGCCTCGCTCGAGGTCGTGGCGAACGGAAGCGACGGCCAGTGTGAGCTAGGCAGAGGACGATGGCGTCGGCGACGCCTGCGCCGTGCTCGACGACGCGGGGCTGTCCATAGACCACGTTGCTACGGCAGTTGCAGCTTTCGTGCGCCACACGGCCTCGGACCGGAATACGAACAACAGGACTCGCGGATCGTGTCGTGGCAGCCACCCAACGCCAAGTGAGCGGGGACTCGCGTTCCGATTCGGGACCGTGAACCTATGTCCCGTTTTCTTTGCCCACTGCAGACTCTTGGCGTCGGGGGCCGGAACGAAGGAGACGCAACATGGGTAGCACGATGTCGAGAGGACTTCTCCTCTCCATTCGTCGGCTTGGGCGGGTGGTTCTCGCCCCCCTGGCCGGCCTCGCTCTCGTGGTGGGCGCTCTCGGCGCCCTGAGCGGGTCGGCCCTCGCCGCCACGACGTTCGTGAACGGCAACTTCGAGAGCGGTACCTATTCAGGAGGGAGCTTCGAGACGCTCTCCGCCGGGCTCCCCACGGCCACAGCGATGACGGGCTGGACCGTCACGAGCGGGAGCGTCGACTGGATCAGCAATTACTGGACGAACCCGCCCGGGGTGGACAAGAGCATCGACATGAACGGGACCCCGGTGACCGGACAACCGAGCACCGTGGGCACGCTCACCCAGGCGTTCGGCACCGATGTCAACGCCACCTACGTCGTGCAGTTCGAGCTGGCCGGTAACCCGGAGTGTGGACCAACCACGAAGCAGCTGAGCGTGACGGCGTCAGGCACACCGTCGCAGTCATATCCGTTCGACACCTCGGGCACATCGACGTCGAACATGGGGTGGACGACGACCGCTTACTCCTTCGTCGCTTCAGGTGCCAGCACCACCTTGAGCTTCGCCGCCGACCCGTCGAACACCTCGAACTGTGGCGCCGCGCTCGCCGATGTCACCTTGACGGAGACGGCGGCGACGGGAGCGCAGTGCAAGAACGGCGGGTGGCAGACGATGCACGAGCCTGACGGGACAGCGTTCAAGAACCAGGGGGACTGTGTGAGCTTCTACGCCACCAGCGGGTACACCCCGATCGGGTCGTAGCGTCCGCACCGGGCACTGCGTGGTCATGGGGGTCTGCTCGCGCTGTGAGCGGGCCTCCATGACCGCCGGCCCGGCGGAGAGGTGAACCAGCTCATCCCCCGGGGTAGGGACACCACAACGCCTGATCCGTCTACGAGGAGGCCCCATGGGACCACAGGACCGCCACCTTCCCGACCAGCAGGCCGCCACCCGGGCCCTGATCATGGCCGCCGCCGCCCTCACCCAACCGGCCCCACCTGCGCCGGCGCCCACGCCCGAGCCGTCGGGCCCCGAGGAGCCGCTCGCCCCCGTCGAGGTCCCCGAGCCGGGCGTGGTCGACGTTCCCGAACCCGGCATCGCCGAGATCCCCGAGCGCCGACCCTGACGCGGCCGACGCGGCAACCGCGGCTGCCGCGGCAACCGCCTGTCTCGCAGAGGATGTGGCTCGGGGGGGAGGACTCGAACCCCCAATAACAGGGCCAGAACCTGCCGTGTTGCCGATTACACCACCCCCGAACGGGCGCAGCCGAGGCTAGCCGAATCTCCTTCGTCCCGTGACTCCCGAGCGCGCCGGGATGTCCTCAGGACGCCGCCTGCGCGAGGCGCGCCAGGGCCGCTTCCAAGCGGCCCAGCGAGCGCTCGCGCCCCAGCACCTCCAGGGACTCGAAGAGCGGCGGGCCCACGCTCCGCCCGGTCACCGCCACCCGCACCGGCGCCTGAGCACGCGCCAACTTGCGTCCCACCGACTCGGCCACCGCCGAGGTGGCGCCGTGCAGGTCCTCCGCCTTCCAGGGGCAGTGGCGGAAGGCGGCGATGACGCCCTCGAGCACGGCCGTGGCCGCCTGGGGGTCCCTGGTTGCGTCCGCCCACGACTTGTCGTCGAGCACAGGCTCGTCGAGGAAGAGGAAGTCGACCATTCCCGGCACCTCGCCCAGCACCGAGACGCGCTCCTGGACGAGGGGGGCCATGCGGGCGAAGGCACCGGCGTCGAAGCGCTCGGGCGGCCACGGGGCGAGCGGCGCCCCTGTCCAGGGGCGGGAGGCCTCGACGAAGCGCTCCACCGACATGGCCCTGAGGTACTCGGCGTTCACGTGGCGAAGCTTCTTCACGTCGAAGAAGGCCGGCGCGTGGTTCACGTCCTCCAGGCGGAAGCGCTCGATGAGCTCCTCGACGGGGACGATCTCCCTCCCCTCGGGATGGCTCCAGCCGAGCAGCGCCAGGTAGTTGCGCATGGCCTCGGGCAGGTACCCCTCGGCCCGGTAGTCCTCCACCGCCACCGGGTCGCGGCGCTTGGAGAGCTTCTGGCGCTTCTCGTTCACGAGCATGGGCAGGTGGGCGAAGGCGGGCAGCGCCACATCCGGGGCGAGCGCCGCCCAGATGAGCAGCGCCTTGGGAGTGGAGGGGAGCAGGTCCTCGCCCCTGATCACGTGGGTGACGGCCATGTCGATGTCGTCCACCACGTTGGCCAGCACGAACAGCGGCTGGCCGCTCGACTTCACCACCACGAAGTCCTCGATGGCGCCGTGGGGGAAACGCACCTCGCCGCGCACGAGATCGTGCACCACCGTGGCCCCCTCGTCGGGCACCCGGAAGCGCAAAGCGTTTCCCTGGCGGGGCAGCCCCCGCTGGCGGCAGAAGCCGTCGTAGCCGGGGGTGGCGTTGGCCTTGGTGCGCTCCTCCACCGCCGGCCGGGTGCAGTCGCAGGCGTACAGGGCGCCCGCCTCCCACAGGCGGTCGACGGCCCGGGCGTGCTCGCCGGCGCGCTGCGACTGCCGGTAGGGGCCCTCGTCGGGCGCCATCCCCAGCCAGTCCATGGCCGAGATGATCCCGTCGACCCACTCCTCCTTGTTGCGCTCGGCGTCGGTGTCTTCGATGCGCAGGATGAAGGTGCCGCCCGTGCGCCGGGCGAAGAGCCAATTGAACAGCGCCGTGCGGGCGCTGCCCACGTGGAAGTAGCCGGTGGGCGAGGGGGCGAAGCGGACCCGGGGGGATCCGGGGCCGCCGGCGGCGGCTCCGGTCACCGGATTACTCGTCCTCGACCAGCGTGATGGCCCCGGTGGGGCAGTTGTTGGCCGCCATGCGCACCTTGTCCCACAGCTCGGCGGGCGGATTCTCCTGGAGCACGTACATGAAGCCGTCGTCGCGCACCTCGAAGACCTCGGGCACGATGCCCATGCACACGGCGTTCGACGCACACACGTCGTAGTCGACGACGATCTTCATCCGGCGGCACCTCCGTGGGGAACACCGGGCCACCTCGCCCGGGGACGGCCCGCTGTCGGGAGCCCGGGCCGAGTGTACCGCCGGGCACCGGGGCGCCCCCCTCTCACGGCTTGTCGGTGCCCACCACCCACATGGAGAAGAACTGCGACCCCCCGCCGTAGGCGTGGCCCAGGGCGCGGCGCACGCCGTCCACCTGGTGCTCCCCCCCCTGGCCCCGCACCTGCATGGCCGCCTCCAGAAAGCGCAACATGCCCGAAGCCCCGATGGGGTTGGTGGAGAGCACGCCGCCCGAGCAGTTCCAGGGGATGTCGCCGCCGTCGAGGGCGGTGGCCCCCGCCTCGGTCAGCTTCCAGCCCTCGCCCTCGGCGGCGAAACCCAGGTTCTCCAGCCACATGGGCTCGTACCAGCTGAAGGGCACGTACACCTCGGCCACGTCGATCTGCCGACGCGGGTCGGTGATTCCGGCCTGGGCGTAGACATCCGCGGCGCAGTCCCGACCCGCCTGCGGGTTCACCTGATCACGCCCGGCGAACATCGTGGGCTCCGAGCGCATGGCCATGCCGTGCACCCACGCCGGCGGACGGGGCGAAGCGGCGGCGGCCTCCTCGTCGCCGAGCACCATGGCGGCCGCCCCGTCGGAGGAGGGGCAGGTCTCGTCGAAGCGCAGCGGGTCCCACAACATGATGGAGTCGCGCACCTTCTCGTAGGAGATGTCGGCCTGGTGCAGGTGGGCGAAGGGGTTCTTGAGCGCCTGGCGGCGGTCCTTCACTGCCACCTTGATGCCGATGTCGTCAGGGGCGCCCGAACGCCGGATGTAGGCGCGGATGATGGGCGCGAAGTAGCCGCCCGCACCTGCCAGCAGCGGCGCCGAGAAGGGCTGGGGCACCGACAGCGCCCACATGGCGTCGGAGTCGGACTGCTTCTCGAAGGCCACCGTGAGCACCCGGCGGTGGACGCCCGAGGTGACCAGGTGGGCCGCCACGATGGCGGTGGATCCCCCCACCGAGCCGGCCGTGTGCACCCGCAGCATGGGCTTGCCCACCGCCCCCAGGGCGGGCGCCAGGTACAGCTCGGGCATCATCACGCCCTCGAACATGTCGGGGGCCTTGCCGATCACCACGGCGTCGATGTCACCCCAGTCGAGCCCGGCGTCCTCCAGGGCCCGCTGGGCCGCCTCGCGCAGCAGCCCGGCGATGGACACGTCCTCGCGCTTGGCGGCGTGCTTGGTCTGCCCCACACCGATCACCGCACAGCGCTCGGCCATCAGCAGGCTCCTGCCGGCTCGGCGCCCAAGGCGCACACGAGGTTCTGCTGCAGGCACGGCCCCGAGGTGGCGTGGGCCACGGCCCGGCCGGCCGTGGCGTCCATCACCCGCTTGGCCGCCTCCCCGATGCGGATGAGCCCGGCCACCATGAGGCCGTTGGCGGCCAGGGCGCCGCCCGAGGGGTTGACGGCCACCCGGGGCCCGAGACCGAGCGCCCGGGACAAGATGAGCTCCTGGTGGGCGTAAGGGGCGTGCAGCTCGGCCACCTCGACGGCGTCGCCGTCCACGCCGGCGATCTCCGCAGCGGTACGGGTCGAGGGCGAGTCGGTGAGATCCCGGGCACCGAGGGCGTGCGTCTCGATGCGGTGGTCGATGCCGGTGATCCACGCCGGGTGCTCGCACAGCTCCCTGGCCCGGTCGCCGGCGGCGAGCACCACGGCGGCGGCGCCGTCGGTGATGGGTGGCAGGGCGTGGCGGCGCAGTGGCGCCACCACGTAGTCGTCCTCCATGAGCTCGGCGACGGCGTGGTCCCCGCGCAGCTGGGCGTAGGGATTGTCCCGGGCGTCACGGCGCGAGCGCGCCGCCACCTCGGCGAAGTCCTCCTCCTCGGCCAGCCCGGCATCGAGCAGGGCCCGGGCCTGCAGGGCGGCCAGGGCGGTGGGGTCGGGCCACAGCGGCGCCAGGTAGTAGGGGTCGAGCTGGAGGGCGAGGACCCTCGACAGCTGGCCGGGCGAGGAGCGGCCGAAGCTGTAGACGAGGGCGGTGTCGGCGTCGCCGGCTCTGAGCATGGTCCACGCCTCGTAGAGGGCCCACGCCCCGTCCATCTCCACGTGGCTCTCGCGCATGGGCGGCCACACCCCCACGGCGTCCAGCGCGCTCACGAAGCTGAAGGGGGCACCCACCAGGTAGTCCGAGCTCCCCGAGCACACGAAGCCCATGTCGTCCTTGGTAAGGCCCACGTTGGCGAAGACCTCCTGCACCACGGGCATGAGCATCTCCACCTCGTTGCGGTGGTCCTCGCGCCGCACCTGGGGGGACTGAGCGAAGGACACCACCGCCACCGGCCGTCCCGTGGGCGCCCCGCTCACAAGTACTCCTTGTAGCTCTCGTAGTCGGCGTCGGGCTCACCGCTGGGACGGAAGTAGCGCACCGAGGCCATGGAGGGCCCGAGCTCCTCGGGCGCCACCCACACCGCCTCCACCCGCAGCCCCATGCGCACCTGGTCCGCAGGGATCTCCTGGATGAGGCCCATAAAGGCGAGGTTGGCGCCGTCCAAGAGCACCTGGGCGCAGATGTAGGGGATGGCGATGGACTGGCCCTGGAAGGGCACGTTCACCACGCAGTAGGTGGTCACCGTGCCGGTGTTGCCCAGCTCCACCTCGTCGGTGGTGGGCACGCCGTCGGTGGGGCACGAGCCGCGCGGCGGCACGTAGACCTTCTGACAGCGCGGGCAGCGCTGGCCCAGGAACCGGCCCTCCGACAGGCCCTTCAGAAAGCGCGACTGCGCCAGTCCGGCGGTGAACTGGTAGTCGATGCGCGTGGGGGCCTCCATCATGGCCACGCGCTCGCCACCTGCTCCCGGAGACGGCGGATCGCTCACCGTGTCCCCTCGGGGACGAAGCAGGCGATGTCGAGCAGATGGCCGCGCCGATCGGCCTCTGGACGAAAGCGCGCCGTGACCCGCATGCCGCTCGACACCTCCTCGGGGCTGCCGGCCGCCACCACGTGCAACAGGGCGGTGCTGGCGCCGTCGAGGGTGACGAGCGCCCAGGCGAAGGGGTCCTCGAGGGGCTGGCCGGGAGCGGGGTGGGCAGCCCACGCCCAGCTCTGGACCACGCCGCCGGGGCCCACCTCCACGAGCTCGCCCACCGCCCGGCCCGTGAAGGGGTCGTACTCCGTGGGGGGCACCACCACCCGCCCCTCGTCGGCCCTGGCCCCGAGGATGCGACCCTGGCGCAGCCCCGTGAGGAAGGCGCCGATCACGGGCCCTGTCGAGCGTGTGTAGGTGTACTCGAGCACGTGCGGTGCCCGCAGGACCTCTCCGGCGGCGCTCGAATCGGGCATCAGCCGGCAAAACTAGAACAGATTGCAGTTCTTCTTCCACCGGCTTCCACCGGCCCCGCAGGCCCCAGCAGACCTGCCTGGTCGGGACCGGCGCACCGCCGCAGCTCAGGAGGCCGGCAGCAGCACCCGCAGGTCGTAGCCCGACAGCCGCTCACGGCCCCCCAGCCCGGGCACCTCGAGCAGGGCGACCACGGCCAGCACCTCGGCACCCGCCCGGCCCACCAGTTCGGCGGTGGCCAGGGCGGTACCGCCGGTGGCCACCACGTCGTCCACCACGAGCACGCGGTCACCCGCCGTCAGGGCGTCGGCGTGCATCTCCAACACGGCCTCGCCGTACTCGAGGGTGTAGCCCTGGGTCACGGTGGCGGCAGGCAGCTTGCCCACCTTGCGCACGGGCACCAGCCCGGCACGGCGCTCGTAGGCCACGGGGGCGCCCAGGATGAAGCCGCGCGCCTCAATGGCGACGACCTTGTCGAAGGGGTCGGCCACCACAGAGGCGAGCCAGCTCACGGCGGCGGCGAAGGCCCGGGGGTCACCGAGGACAGGGGTGATGTCTCTGAACACCACCCCTGGCTGGGGGAAGCCGGGCACGTCGCGCACCAGGGTGGCGACGAGGGTGGCGGCGGTGGCGGAGAGGGTGGCGGGTTCGTCAGGTGACATCGGCTCTGAGGGTCGTGTAGGACCCTAGAGCGGCCAGCACCACCCCGTAGCCGACGATGACCAGAGCTCCCACCCACCACACGAGCAGGTGGACCGAGCTGGCAGCCCCGAAGGCGGCGTGCTGGCGGGCGGCGGCCGTCACCGACTCGAGCGCCTGGGCGGCGAAGCCCGGGAGCCAGCGCCCCACCGAGGGCACCGCCGCTCCCACGATGGGCTCCACCACGGCCAGGGCCACGAGCGCCACCACGATCGTGACCACCTGGTTCTTGAGCAACGCCCCCAGGCCCACGCCGTAAGCGCCGTAGAGCACGGCGGCGGCGGCCACCCCGGGCCACACGTGGCGGAACTCGGTGAGCATGCGGCCCGTGGGCGCGAGGCCCGCCCCCACGGCGGCGAAGCCGAAGACGAGGCCCACCACGCCGGCCACCACAGCGAGGACGAGCCCGCCCCCCAGTGCCACGAGCAGCTTGGCGGCGGCCATGCGCTCTCGGCGGGGCTGGGCCAGAAAGGTGGGCGTGATGGTCTTGTGCCGGTGCTCGCCCGTGATCATGATCGCCCCCAGGATGAGCGCCAGGTCGACGGCCAGGGCCATCACCGAGAACATGATGTCGAACCAGGCGCTCGTCCCCCGGGCCGGGAAGGCCTGCGCCACGTCCTGGCGATGAGGCACGAAGCCCACCAGCGCGCTCAACCCCGCCACCAACACGGCGGTGAGGCCGAGCAGCACCCAGGTGGACCACACCGTGCGCAGCTTGAACACCTCGGCGCGCAGCAGCCTGGTCACGACGGCGCCCCTGCCCCCAGCCCCAGGGGCCGGTCCGCCGTGGCGCCGTCGGGGGAAGCGCCCGAGGTCATCTCGAAGAACAGCTGCTCCAGGGACTCGCCCGAGCTGGCCATCTCGAGCACCACGACCTGGTGCTCGGCCATGAGCCGGCCCACCGCCTCGGCGGTGGTCCCCGCCGCCTCCACCGTGTCGTCCCCGCTGCGCTGGGCGGCGATGCCGGCGGCACCGAGCAGCTCGGCCAGTCGCCCGGGGTCCAGGGTGCGGACGCGCACCGTGGCCGACGCCCTCCGGCGCAGCTCCGAGAGCGGGCCCTGGCCGGCCATGCGCCCGCGGTTGAGCACGATCACGTCGTCCACGGTCTGGGCCGCTTCGGCCAGCAGGTGCGAGGAGATGAGCACCACCCGTCCCTGGGAGGCGTACCAGCGCAGGAAGTTGCGCAACCAGGCGATGCCCTGGGGGTCGAGCCCGTTGGCCGGTTCGTCGAGGATGAGCGCAGCGGGGTCGCCCAGCAGCGCCCGGGCCAGCTCGAGGCGCTGGCGCATGCCCATGGAGAAGCCACCCACGGCGCGCCGGGCGTCGGAGGACAGCCCCACGAGCTCGAGCACCTCGTCGACCCGCTCGGTGCCGATGCCGTCCACCATGGCGACCGAGCGCAGGTGGTTGCGCGCCGTGCGGGCGGGATGGAAGCCCGACGACTCGAGCACCGCCCCCACCGTCCGCTCCGGGTCAGGGAGGTCCCGGTAGGCCACGCCGTTCACCAGCGCCCGCCCGGCGCTGGGGCGCACCAGCCCCAGGATCATGCGCAAGGTGGTGGTCTTGCCCGCCCCGTTGGGGCCGAGGAAACCGGTCACGGTGCCCGGCTGCACGCTGAAGCTCAGGTCGTCGACCGCCAGCACCGCGCCGAAGCGCTTGGTGAGGCCCTGGACCTCGATGCTCGCCAATGCCGGCTGCCTCCCGGGACGGACCGCCGCCTGTCAGGTGGTGGTGGTGCACCGGCCGGCGCCTCGCCCCGCTCACCGGCCAGCACGTCCATGGTGCCCCGGCCGCCCGGGGCGCGAGCAGGGGCGAAAGTCAGGACCTCGCCCCCAAAAGGCCGTCCTCAGGCGGCGAAGGTGAGGATCTGGCGGATGACCTCGCCGCGCTTCATGGCCTCGAAGGCCTCCTGGGCCTGGGAGGGGTCGAGGCGGGCGGAGATCATGCCCTCGAGGTCCAGGCGGCCGGCCTTCCAGAGGTTGATGAGCCGGAGGAACTCGAAGCGCACGTCGGCGGATCCGTAGTAGGAGCCGAGCAGGCGCTTCTCCATGAAGAACAGCTCGCCGGCGTTGAACTCGACGACGGCGTCGCCGCGGCCGGCGCCCACGATGACCGCCGTGCCTCCGCGGTGCACAGCGTCGTAGGCGGCGCGGATGGTGGGGGCGATCCCGATGCACTCGAAGGCGTAGTCGAAGCCGTCGCCTTCGTTGAGCTCCATGTTGGCCTTGTCCACCTCTTCGGGCTTCACGCCCCTGGTGGCACCGAAGCGCAGCGCCTCCTTCAACTTGGACTCCACCGTGTCCACGGCCACGATCTCCGCCGCGCCGGCGATCTTGGCGCCCTGGATGGCGGCGATGCCCACCCCGCCACAGCCGTAGACCACCACGTTGGAGCCGGGCTCGACCTTGGCCGTGTTGAGGGCGGCGCCCACGCCCGTGGTCACGCCACAGCCGATGAGGGCGGCCACGTCGTAGGGCACGTCGTCGGGGATCTTCACCACGCCCTGCTGGGGCAGCACGACCTCCTCGGCGAAGGTCCCGTTGCCGGCGAAGCCGAACAGCGGCGTCCCGGCGCGCGAGAAGTGGGTGGCGCCCACGATGTTGTAGAAGATGGTCGTGCACAGGTGCGGCTGGCCGCGCCGGCAGGCCCGGCAATTCCCGCAGGCCGGGTTCCAGGCCACGATGACGTGGTCGCCCACCTGCACCTGGGTCACGCCCTCGCCCACGGCGGCGATCTCGCCCGAGCCCTCGTGGCCGAGCACGCACGGGAAGGGGATGGGGAGCGTGCCGTTCATGGCCGACAGGTCGGAGTGGCACACGCCAGCGGCGTGGACCTTGACCTTCACCTGGCCGGGACCGGGGTCCTCGATCTCCACGTCGTCGTGGTACTCGGCCACTTCGCCCTTGTCTCCGTGGAACACGACAGCGCGCATCGAGGTCCCCTCCCTGGTCGGATCGTCACCGGCATTCGACCATGCCGCCGCTCGGCGCCGCAATAGCGGGAAGGGCCGCTAGCGCCCGCTTCCCCTCCCCGCCGCACCGGCCAGGGGGGCGACGGCGTCAGCGGGCAGCTCGCCGGGCAGGAGCAGGCGCACCGCCGCCGCCAGCTCGTCGTGCACCCTGGTGATGTCGCCCCTGCCGTTGACCCAGCCCACCATGGCCGAGTACCACACGTGCCCCAGCACCCGCGTGCGGTCGAGGTGGTCGGGGGGCTCGGGGCTGCCCATGGCCCGGATGATGATGCCGTCCATGAGCGCGTTCATCTGCTGCTGGCACTCGACCGCCGCCGGGTCGGGGGACGCCAGCGCCATGAACACGGCAGCCACCAGCCGGGGCTGGCGGGCCATGGCCCGCAGCGCCCGGTCCAGGACGTCGAGCACGCGTTCGGAGGCACGCTCGCCCCGGGGCGGCACCTGGGACAGGCGCGTGTCGAGCTGCTCGACCCAGTGCACGAGCGCGGCGGCCAGGAGATGGTCCTTGGAGGAGAAGTAGCGGTAGACGGTGCCCATGGCCACGTGCGCCTGGGCGGCGACGTCGCGCATCTGCACGGCGTCGTAGCCGCCCTCGAGGGCGAGGGTCATGGCAGCGTCGACGACCCGTTGGCGCCGCGCCTCCTGGGCCCGCGTGAGCCCGCGTGCCTCGGCCCGCTCCTGCACGGGCCTCCACGATACTGGTACGCGTTCCAGGTCCTGGGCTGGTGGGGGGACGACCCCGGGACCTGACGGCTCGTCAGCCCCGGGAACTAGGTTGGGCCGATGGCCCCCGAGCCCGCCCGGTCCTCCGCCGCCGAGGGGCGCCTCCCCGGGCGCCGGGGGCAGGCCACTCGCCAGCGGCTGCTCGGCTGCACCGCCGAGCTCCTCGAGCAGACGCCGTGGCGCTCCATAAAGGTGATCGACATCGCCCGCCAGGCAGGCACCTCGCCCGCCACTTTCTACCAGTACTTCGAGAACGTCGAGCAGGCCATCTTGGTGCTGGCCGAGGGGCTCACCGAGGGTGCGGGCGAGCTCGCCTCCCTGGTGGACGGCGACTGGTCTGAGGAGGCCGCCTGGGACACGGCGCGGCGGGTGGTCGAAGGCTTCATGGACTACTGGGAGGCCAACCGGGCCGTGTTCCGGGTGGTGGAGCTGGCCACCGAGGAGGGCGACCTGCGCTTCCGGGGGCTGCGGGTTCGTGCCCTCAACGCCGTGACCGTCACCCTGGCCCGCGTCATGGCCGGCTCGTCGCCTCACCCCGCCCCGGCGGGTGCCGATCCCATGGCGGTGGCCGCCACCTTGATCTCGATGCTGGCGCACGTGGCCGCCCACCGTTACGGCTACGAGTTCTGGGGGATCCGCACGAGCTCGCTGGTCGACAGCCAGGCCCGCCTGCTGCTGTGGTCGGTGACGGGGCGCAGCGCGCCGGTCGAGACCGGCCACCCCTCTCCGCCCCGCACCGGGCCGGTGGTGGGCGGCGGGGCGGGGCGCGTCCGAACCGAGACCGCCCGCCGGGCCGCCGCCCGCCGACAGCGAGGTTGAAGGGACCGCCCGAGGCGGATGCTCAGGCGAGCGCCCTGTCCTCGAGCAGCTCGGGGTGCCCGGCGGCGCCCAGGAAGTCGCGCTCGAAGCGATCGGCGGGCACCGGACGCCCGAAGAGGAAGCCCTGTGCCACCCGGCAGCCCAGGCCGGTGAGGTGCTCGAACTGCTGGCGGGTCTCCACTCCCTCCACCACGGTGGTGGCGCCGATGGCTTTGGACAAGGTGACCACGGCGGAGACGATGGCCGACTTCACAGGGTCCACGTCGACGCCGTTGATGAACGCCCGGTCCACCTTCACCACGTCGACGGGGAAGTCGGCCAGGTAGACGAGCGACGAGTAACCCCTGCCGAAGTCGTCGATGGCCACCTTGCAGCCCAGAGCCTTGAGCTGCAGCAGCGTCTCGATCGTCCGCTCGATGCGCTCGAGGGCGAGGGATTCGGTGATCTCGAAGAGCAGCTGGGAGGCCGGCACCCCGGTGGCCTGCAGCACGTCCTGGATCTCCTCGACCAGGCTGGCCTGCTGGAACTGGCGGGCCGAGAGGTTCACGCCGATGGAGAGGCTGACCCCGAGCTCGTCGCGCCAGCGGCGGGCCTGCCGGCATGCCTTCTCCAGCATCGCTCGGCCCAGGGGCAGGATGAGGCCGGTGTCCTCGGCCAGCTCGATGAATTCGTCGGCACCGAGGAGCCCGCGCACGGGGTGGTGCCAGCGCACGAGTGCCTCGGCGCCGACGAGCGACTGGTCGGGCAGGGAGAACAGCGGCTGGTAGAACGCCTCCAACTCGTCGTTCTCCAGAGCCCGCCGCAACGCCGACTCGAGCTCGATGCGCTCGGCGGAGCGCACGCCCATGGCGTCGATGTCGAACACCTCGTAGTGGCCCCCCCGGCCGCGTGCCTTGGCCTGGTACATGGCCACGTCGGCGTCATGGAGGACGTCGTCGCGCGTCTTGTCGGTGGAGGCGGTGGCGATGCCGATGCTCACGGTGGCCACCACCTCGTGGCCCTCGGGGAGGGAGATGGGCTTGGACACCTCCCTCAGGATCCGCTGGGCCACGGCGATGGCGTCGTCGTTCGAGGACACCCCTTCGAGGAGCACCGTGAACTCGTCGCCACCCAGGCGGGCGAGCACGTCACCAGGGCGCAGGGCCGCCCTCAGGCGCTCGCCGATGGCCATGAGCAGCTGGTCCCCGGCGTGATGCCCCAGGCTGTCGTTGATGTACTTGAACCGGTCGATGTCGGCGAAGAGCACGGCGTGGGTCTCGCCGCTGCGCTTGGCACGCCACATGGCGTGCTCGAGGTGATCGAGGAACAGGCGGCGGTTGGGAAGGCCGGTCAGGGCGTCGTGGAAGGCGTGGCGCGCCAGCTGCTCCTCCATCAGCTTGCGTTCGGTGATGTCCCGGAAGACGAGGACGGCGCCGCTGGGCATCCCCTCCGTCGCCGTCACCTGGTCAGCGGCCTCCGACGTTGCATCCACGATGGGAGCGGCGGTGAAGGCCACGGGGAAGAACGAGCCGTCGGCGCGTTGGAAGCGAGCCTCGTAGCTGGTGATGGTGTCGCGGTTCGCCATCGAGCGCATGGCCGGCGCGGCGATGAACGTGGGAGCGCTGGGACCGACGTCGATCCCGCTGTCGAGGTGGTTGGGGCCGTCGCCTTCGGTGTCCCAGCCCAGCATGGCGCAGGCGGCCGGGTTGACGAAGGTGATGCGACCGGCGGAATTCACCGCGCAGACCCCCTCGCCCAAGCTGGAGGTGATGGCGGCCAGCCGCTGGCGCTGGAGCCTGCTCTCCTCGTACAGCGAAGCCTTGGAGAGCGCCGTGGCCCCCACAGCGGCGATGGCGCCGAGGAGGGCCTCGTCGGTGGGGTCGAAGGGTTCGGTGCGGCTGCGCCCTGACACGCTGAGCGCCAGCTGCCGCTCTGCGACGGTGAAGACCGTCCGCAGGGAGTTGGCGTCGGCGCCGTGATCCGACTCCGAATCCTTGTCGCTGAGCCGCGCCTCGGAGCCCCTCAGCAGGCCACGCGCCGCCTCGGCCATGGAGCGCTCCACGTCCTCGGTCCCCATGGAGCGGTTGATGTCGAGCGTCGCCTCGTAAAGGCCCTCGAAACGGGCCCGGTCGTGACGGGCCTGGAAGTGGCCGACCAGCACCTGGCGCAGGACCACGATGGGGATGATGGCCACCGGGAGCGCCCACAGGTGCGAAGCCACGGTGACCGCCGCGCTCAGGCCCACGGCCATACCGGCGACGTCGAAGGCGGCCCGGACGCCGAGCCCGTCGAGGAGCACTTCGCGGAAGGGCAGGCCCGTCGCCACCAGGATGGCCTGCACCGACAGCGAGTTGGCGAGCGAGTAGGCGACGGTGGCGAGGACGGCGGCCCCCAGCCGCTCATAGTCGAGGGGACCGTTGTGGGCGAGCAGGTTGAAGACGCCGATGCCGGCACCCACCGACAGCAGAACTTGCCCGGAGTTGAACACCGACTTGACCAGCGGCCGTCTCTGGATGACCTGGGAAGCCACGGTGGCCAACCCGTAGGCGATCACCGTCTCGGGCACGGGTGCCAGGAGCACCAGGATGACGAAGAAGGCCTCGTCGAGTTGGACCGCCTCGGACTGTTGGCCGATGTAGACGATGAGCGGCTTCACCCAGCTCACCAGCACCAGCGCGCTGAAGACGCCGATGACCACGAGCTGGTCGCGCCCGGGCGGCCCGTTCGTGGCCAGGTCGGCGAGGGCCGCCCCGAAGACCGCCAGGCCGCCCAGGACGACAGCGGCGATGACGGTCTTGGCTCGCCAGGGAAGGGACATGGAGGAGCTAGCCGCCGGTCAGTTCCAGCTGGCGCCGTTCCAGGAGACGCCGTTCCAGGAGGCACCGTTCCACGAGTCGACGTTCCAGCTGGCGCCGTTCCACGCCGCGCCGTTCCAGGAGGCGCCGTTCCAAGAGGCACCGTTCCAAGAGGCGCCGTTCCAAGAGGCGCCGTTCCACGCCGCGCCATTCCAGGCGGCACCGTTCCAGGCGGCACCGTTCCACGCCGCGCCGTTCCAAGAGGCGCCGTTCCAAGAGGCGCCGTTCCACGCCGCGCCGTTCCAGGCAGCACCGTTCCACGCCGCCCCGTTCCAAGCGGCACCGTTCCAGGCGGCACCGTTCCAGGAGGCGCCGTTCCAAGCGGCACCGTTCCACGCCGCGCCGTCCCAGTTGGCGCTGTTCCACGACGACACCGCCCAGGTGGAGGCGAGGGAGACCGTGGAGCCCCAGGCGGTCGGGACGGTGGGAGTCGACTGGTTCAAATGGACGCTGTCGCCGACGAAGGAGGTGACGGCGCCCAGCGCGTTCAGGTCGCCGTGGCCGTCCACGAAGGGGTTCCCGACCGGGCCCGGCAAGGTGGTGTCGAGCAGGCGGGCCTTCACGTCACTGGGCCTGGCCCCGGGCACGGCTTGCAGCACGAGAGCGGCGGCGCCGCTGGTGATCGCCGCGCTGAACGAGGTGCCCGAGCCCACGAAGTTGGCGGTGCCCACGAGGGCGCTCGGATTCTGCTGATAGACGGTCGAGCCGGGAGCGGCCAGGCTCACGACGGAGCGTCCCGAGGCCACCAGGTCCGGCTTGAACCACCCGTCGGGGTCGGTGGGACCGACGCTCGAGAAGGTGGTCATGGCGTCGAGGGCGGGGTTGAGCTGCCCCTGGTCGTCGAGGGCGCCTGCCGTGATGACGAGCGGGTCGTCTCCCGGAGCGGTGATCGTCCCGTTGAATGGCCCGTAGTTGCCGGCCGACGCCACCACCACGATGCCGCTCTTCCAGGCGTTCTCCACCGCCATGTCGAGCGGGTCGTCGACGGTCGAGCTGATGGGGAGGTAGCCCAGAGAGAGGTTGAGCACACCGATGTGCAGGGCCTGGCGGTTGGCGATGGCCCAGTCCACGCCCTCGATCACGGTGGCCAGGTCGGTGGACCCGCTGGCGCCGGCCACCTTGATCGACACGAGCCCTGCGCCAGGCGCCTCGCCCGTGTACTGCCCGCCCGAGGAGGCACCGTCGCCGGCGATGAGGCCGGCCACGAAGGTGCCGTGCCCGTACTGGTCGTCGAAGGGGTTGCCGTTACCGCTCAGGTCGACGCCGCCTACCAGGCGGCCGGCGAAATCAGGGAGAGGGTCGATACCCGTGTCGAGCACGGCCACGTTCACGCCAGAGCCGGTGTCCCCCTGGGTCCACAGCTGGTTGGCTCCCGTCTGCTGGGCGAAAACGTCGGCGGGGGGACGAGAGGGTGCCGTCGTCGACGCCACGTCCTCGAAGCCGACGGTGACGTCAGGGGTGACCACCACGCCGGGCTGAGTGGCGAGGTCCGCCACCTCGCTGTCGTTCAGGTGGGCGAGGACGCCCTTGGCGGCGTCGAGATGCTGGTCGACGACCCCGCCGGCTGCGCCCACGGCGTTGGCGGCGGCCGATCCGTCGGCGGCGGCCGGGACCGAGACGATGTAAGGCGCCAGGCCCGGGCTCGCCACGGCGGGCGGCGCCAGGAGGGCGCTCGTCAAGAACGAGGCTCCGGCGAGCAGCGAGGCCGCCCCCGCCCGTCTCCAGGCGACGCTCAGCGAGCGCCCACGCCCGCCCTCGGCCTCCCCCCGAGCGCGGCGCCGGCCCTTGCCGACACCGACCCGTCCGGTTCGGGCCCTGCCCGTCCGCTCCCGCATGCCGACCAGCCCATGAGCACGTTCAGCCATTGCTCTCTCAGCCCCCCTGCTGCGCCCAACCGCTGAAAGTGATTATATGGCCACTCTCAGCGTTGTGCAATGCCTGTTCTATCGTTTCGCGTGCCTTGGGCGGGCAACCCGGGCTGAGGGGTCGACCTGGTGAAACGGCACCAAGCCGTGTCGACCGACATGAGGGGCGGGATCAGAGGCGAAAGTCCCGAATCGGAGCCGTCACTTGAGGGCGAGGGGGTTCACCGGTGAGCCCAGGGCGGCCGTGAACCCGAGGGGCGTGGCGTCGAGGAGGAAGCTGTAGGAGCCGTCGTGGGCGCAGGCCTCGGCCAGGTCGTCCAGCACGAAGTTCTGGCCCTGGGTCATGCCCATCTCCACCAGGTGCAGGAGGTGCACGGGCAGGTAGACGGCATCGTCCTGGCAGGGCAGCACCTCCAGCGAGAGCGTGTCGGTGGCCACGGCGGCCACGTCGCGGGCGTGGAACCACTCGGCGCTCTCCATGGTGAGCCCCGGCGCCGGGAAGGCGTAGTCGAACAGCGCCTGCTCGCTTCGCTCCCTGCGCAGGTGGTGCATCTGCCCGGTGCGCACCAGCACGGCGTCCCCGGGCTCGAGCTCCACCCTGGCGAACATGCAGGCGGCGTCCAGCTCGGCGGGACCCACCGGGTAGCCGGGGTCGAGGCGCTCGGCACCACGGGCCCGGGCCACGTCGAGCAGCACCCCTCGGGTCACCAGTGGCCCGACCTTGTCGATGGAACCCCAGGCGGCGCCTTTGTCGGTCACCGACGAGGCGGGCCGGCCGTTGTACATGCGGCCGGCGTAGCTCACGTGCGCCAGGGCGTCCCAGTGGGTGGCGGCCTGCAAGGCCATGGTGACGGTGTCCTCACTCGAGCAGATCCACTCCGGGTCGTCCGACAGCGGCTGGTTGACCGCCACCATGGCCCGTACCGGGTTGGTGCGACCGGGAACAAGGCCGATCTGGATGCCCTGCTGCTCCGACAGGGGCAAGCCGAGGGCGAAGGCCCGGCCGCTGCGCACCGAGGCGGCCGCCCGCCTGCGGGCGGCGTCGCCGATCAGGTTGAGCGTCCCGCGCTCGTCCTCGTCGCCCCATCGGCCCCAGTTGTTGACCCGGGCGGCGATGGCGGTGAAGCGCTCGCTCACGGGCACGGCCCCGGAGGCTACGTCACCACCCTGGAGCAAGGGGGGTGAGCACCACGGCGGATTGAGGGGTCAGCACCCTGTCACGCCTGCACTACGGGCCGCACCATGGAGGTGACCCCGCACCGGGACCGACCCGGGGGCCGATCCGGGCCGAGCGGGGAGACCGAAAGGGGGGTCGACATGAGCGACCAGCGTCTGGCCCGGCTGATGGGGCCGGCGGGCCTCATCGTCCTCGTCTTCGTGTTCTTGGGCTTCGGACCGCTGGGCAGCGGCTCGCCCGGGGAGAACGCCTCCGGTGCGGCGGTGGTCTCCTGGTACAACGCCCACATGGCCCAGAGCTGGGCCTCCTTCTACTGCGTGGCGGCGGGCATCGGCGTGCTGCTTTTCTACGCCGTGGCACTGCGGGCCAAATTGCGCCAGGCGGGTGCCGGGAGCATCCTGTCCACGACGGCCTTCGCTTCCGGTGTCGCCCTGGTGGCAGCGGTGATCGCCTCGGGGGCGACGCATGTGGCGATCATCCTGGCCGCCCACGAGCACCGGCCCTCTGTGGCCGCGCTGCTCAACTTCGTCGACCAGAACAACTTCGAGGTGATCCTCTTCGGCGTGGTGGCCATGTCGATCTTCACCGGCGCCGCCATCTTGAACCGCTCCACCCTGCCCGCATGGCTGGGATGGGTGACGGTCGTGATCGGCGTCCTGTCGGCGCTCGGCTCGCTGAGCTTCATCGGGTTGCTCGCATGGGGGATCTGGCTCCCGGTAGCCGGCTTCGTGATCGGCAACCACGAGCCCGCCGCCCCCCGAGGAGCAGCGCCCGCCACGGCACCCCAGACGCTCGCCAGCGGCGAGGCCGTCGGTACCGTCTGACAGGACTCCTCCCTGGAGGGGTGAACCGATCAGGCCATGCCGGGCCGGACCACCCGGCCCGGCAGCCTGTCGGTCAGGACCTCGCCGTGGCGCACGATGGGCACACCGTTGACGATGGTCCAGTAGATGCCCTTGGGACGCGCCGAGTAGCGGGCCTCACCAGCGGGGAAGTCGTGCACCTGCTTCTTGGAGGCGAGCTCCACCGTGTCAGGGTCGAAGACGAAGGCGTCAGCCCAGTAGCCCGGCAGCAGCATGCCCCGGCCCTCGAAGCCGAGGAGGGCGGCGGGCACCTGGGTCATCTGGCGGATGCCCTCCTCGAGGGACCAGAGCTTGCGGTCCCGCACCCAGAAGGCGAGAAAGGCCGTCGACCAGTCCGAGCCGTCGTCGCTATCGAGGTGGGCGCCGCCGTCGGACACGCCGATTATCATGGAGGGGTGGCGCTGGCCCACGGCCACCGCCGCCTCCCACGACCGGCTCTTGTTCACGTAGCGGAACACCGTGGCCAGCTTCTCGTCGAGGGCGAGGTCCAACATGGCGTCGGCAGGCTCCACCCCGAGCTCGGCGGCGATCTCGGCCACGGTGCGGTGCAGCAGCTTCTCGTGCTCGGGCTTGGTCACCTCGTCCACCTCCACCACGCTGAAGCGCGGCGGCGGCAGGGTCGATCCCTTGGAGGCGTCCTTGTTGGGGTGCTCGACGGCGTGGCGCATCTCGGATCGTTGCGCCGGGTCTCGTAAGAGCGCCAGCTTCTCCTCCACCGTGGCGCCCGGTCCGAGCACCCGGTGCCAGGCGGGCACGCCCTCGTAGAGGTTGGTCCCGGCGTCGATGCGGAAGTCGCGGTCGAAGGGATGGTTGCGCAACAGCGAGTAGATACCCACGCCCGCTCGCCCGGCCTCCTCGATCCAGGCGGCCACGTCCTCCCACCCCGCTCCTGGCACGTCCACCTTGGAGCGTCCACCGAGGCCCTGGAGGATGATGGGCAGGCGGCTCACGGTGCCCAGGCGCACGAGCAGCTCCTTGTCGTCCTGGTCGAGGCCGCCGATGGCGCTCCGGTGCAGGTAGGTGATGGACCCGCCGCTGTGGCGGCCCGCCTCGGCGCACAGCGCCTCCAGCTCCGCCAGGGTGGCGAAGCGGCTGGGCACGGGTCGGTCGTCGCCGTCGAGCTGGGTGGGCCCGTGCGACGAGGAGAAGCCGGCGGCACCCGCCTCCATGGCCTCGGCCACCAGCCGGCGCATGGCCTCGACCTCGTCGTCGGTGGCGTGGCGCTCGGAGCCGGCTTCGCCCATCACCGTGCGCCGGACGGCCGAGTGCCCGACGTAGCAGGCCATGTTCACCCCGAGCCTCCCCCGGCGCGACTCGAGGAACTCGGGGAAGCTCTCGAAGTCCCAGTTGACCGCCGACAGCGCCACGGGGGACATGCCCTCCACCTTGGCGAACATGCGAGCCAGGAAATCGCGCTCCTCGGGACGGTTGGGGGCCACCGAGAAGCCGCAGTTGCCGGCCAGCACGGTGGTCACCCCGTGGTAGCAGGAGGACGTGGCGTGCGGCTCGAAGGTGAGCTGGGGGTCGTAGTGGGTGTGGGCGTCGATGATGCCCGGCGCCACGTGCAGACCGTCGGCATCGATCACCTGCTCGGCGTCGTCGGGGTCGACGAAGCCGATGGTGGCCACCTTGCCGTCTTTGACGCCGATGTCGCCGCGGCGGCGCGCCAGGCCGCTCCCGTCGACCACGATGCCGCCCATGATGGCGAGGTCGTAGGTGCTCATGCTCGCTCCTCGGTGCGGTGACTGCCCGATGGGGACAGGGTCAGCTGCTCCAGATGACGGACTGGAGCTCGGAGTAGGCCTCGAGGCCGTAGTCGCCGCCGTCGCGGCCCACACCGGACATCTTGAAGCCGCCGAAGGGTGCCTCGTGGTGCCGCTGGGCGGTGTTGATCCCGACGTGGCCGGCGCGCAGCTGCTTGGCCACGGCGAAGGCCCGTGCGGTGTCGGCGGAGAACACGTAGTCGTAGAGGCCGTAGGGGCTGTCGTTGGCCATGGACAGCCCCTCGTCGTCGTCGTCGAAGGCCACGGCCACCACGACGGGCCCGAAGATCTCCTCTCGCGTCACGGTCATGGCGTTGGTCCCCGTGATGAGGGTGGGCTCCACGTAGAAGCCGCGCTCGAGGTGCCCGGGCCGTCCCCCGCCCACCACCACCTCGGCGCCCTGTTGGCGGCCGGCTTCGATGTAGCCCTCCACGCGCGAGCGCTGGGCGCCGGAGATGAGCGGGCCCACCACCGTGTCGGGCTCGGTGGGGTCGCCCACCTTGAGCACCGTGGCGTATCGCGACAGGCGTTCCACCATCTCGTCGAACACCGGACGCTGCAGGAGCGCCCGGGTGGGGGCGGTGCAGATCTGCCCGGAGTGGAAGCTCCAGGTGGACCCGATACAGCCCACCGCCGCCTTCAGATCGGCGTCGTCGAAGACCACGCAGGCGCCCTTGCCCCCCAGCTCGAGAAGGAGCCGCTTCATGGTGCGCCCCCCCGCCTCGGCGATGCGCAGGCCCACCTCGGTGGACCCGGTGAAGCTCACCATGTCCACGTCGGGCGAGCCCACGAGGGCGGCAGCGGGGTCGGGAGCCGACGACGTGACGAGGTTGACCACCCCGGGCGGGAAGCCCACCTCGTCGAGCACGCGCACCAGCTCCACCACGGCCAGGGGGTCCTGGGGGGCGGGCTTCACCACCACGGTGTTGCCCATGGCCAGCGCCGGCGCCACCTTGCCCGCCATGTTGACGAGCGGGAAGTTGTAGGAGGTGATGCAGGCCACCACCCCCACGGGCTGGCGCACGGCCAGGGCGTTGACGAGCCCGCCCGGGGCCAGCGGCGTCGTCGGGGCCACCTGGGGGGCCAGGGAGCGCTGCGCCACGTGCCGCAGGTCGCGCGAGTAGCGATCGAAGCGGTCGGCCGCCACCGGCACCTGCATGCGCGAGCCGACGGCAGCGGTGGCGCCCGTCTCGGCGATCACCAGGGGGA
>JBJKRZ010000022.1:0-3975 GCA_046704365.1 Acidimicrobiales bacterium
CGCCGTGGGGGTGGCCAGCGGCGCCGTGGTGGCAGGCAACATCGGGGCCGTGGACCGCTACGAGTACACGGTGATCGGCGACCCCGTGAACGAAGCGGCACGACTGAGCGAACTGGCCAAGAGCGACGACGGCCGCCTGTTGGCCAGTGCCACCGTCGTCGGCCTGGCCGGCCCCGAAGAGCAGCGGCGCTGGGAACCCGAGGGCCAAGCGGTGCTACGCGGACGCCTTCAGCCCACCCTGGTGATGCGCCCCACGGCCCCTGCCCGCACCGAGGTTGCGCCGGGGCGTCAGCCCCCGGCCCCGCGTCAGCCCGCGGCCCTGCATCAGCCCCCGGCCCCGGATCAGCCCCCGGCCACCGCCGGCACGATCGAGACCGTCTGACCGGCCGACACGGGGGTGTCGAGGGCGTCGAGGAAGCGCACGTCCTCGTCGTCCACGAACACGTTCACGAAGCGCCGCAGCCCGCCGGCGGGCTCGAAGAGGCGGTCGGCCATCCCCGGGTGGGCGGCGTCGAGCGCCTTCAGGACCTCGCCCACCGTGGAGCCCTCCAGCGAGAGCTCGCCGGCTCCCCCCGTGAGGGTCCGCAGCTGGGTGGGGACGCGAACCGTGATGCTCATGGGCCGATGCTCCGGTCTCGGGGGGTCTCGAGGTCGACGGCGGCGGCGAACGCCTCCAGGGTGGGGGCGATCGTCGCGGTGGGGCCTGCACTACCCACCAGGGCCTCCACGGTCTTGAGGCCGTGCCCGGTGACGTAGGCGACGACCCGTTCGTCGGAGCGCACCACGCCCTGACGGGCCAGTTTGGCCAGGGTGGCGATGGTGACTCCGCCAGCCGTCTCGGCGAAGATGCCCTCGGTCCGGGCGAGCAGGCGGATGCCGTCGAGGATCTCGTCGTCGCTGACCGCCTCGAGGGCGCCGCCCGAGGAACGCACGGCGTCGAGGGCGTACCAACCGTCGGCGGGGTTGCCGATGGCCAGCGACTTGGCGATCGTGGCGGGGCGCACGGGGCGGATGGCGTCGGCGCCGTCGAGGAAGGCCCGGGCCACCGGAGCGCACCCCTCGGCCTGGGCACCGGAAACCCGCACATGGGGCTCCTCGGCCAGGAGCCCCACCTGGTGGAGCTCCCGGAAGCCCTTGGCCACCTTGACGAGCTGGCTCCCCGAGGCGACAGGGACCACCACGTGGTCGGGAGCACGCCAGCCGAGCTGCTCGGCCACCTCGAAGGCGAGGGTCTTGGACCCTTCGGCGTAGTAGGTGCGGACGTTCACGTTGACGAAGGCCCAGTCGGTGTGCTCGCTGGCCAGCTCGGCGCACAACCTGTTGACGTCGTCGTAGGTGCCGTCCACCGCCACCAGGTGCCCTCCGTACACGGCCGTGGTGACCACCTTGGCCGTCTCGAGGTCCCGGGGGATGAAGACCATCGAGTCCATGCCGGCACGAGCGGCGTGGGCGGCGACGGAGTTGGCCAGGTTGCCGGTGGAAGCGCAGGCGGCCACCTTGAAGCCGAGCTGGCGCGCCTTGGTGAGGGCCACCGACACCACCCGGTCCTTGAACGAACCCGTGGGGTTGGCCGTGTCGTTCTTGATCCACAGCTCCCCCAACCCGAGCTCGGCTGCCAGCCGGTCGGCCCTCACGAGCGGCGTGAACCCGGCGCCGAGATCGATGGGGGCCGGATCGGCCACGGGCAGCAACGGCGCGTATCGCCAAATGGTGTCGGGACCGGCGGCTATGCGCTCGTGGGTCAGCTCGACCCGGAGACGGTCGTAGTCGTAGACCACCTCGAGCGGGCCGAAGCAGTAGTCACAGACGTGCAGTGCCTCTGCGGGATAGGGGCGCGCGCACTCCCGACAGCGCAGCCCGGTGACGTAGTCCACGACGCCTCCTCATCGGTCGGGCATTGGCACCTGGCTCTGCCGTACCTGCCGGTTGGTGCCGGCAGGACGTGGAGCTGGTTGCCGCGGCGTCATCGGGCCCGTCCCTCAGCCGCTCTGGATGATTGCAACGATGTTAGTCCGTGGCCGGGGCACCAACCACCCGGGCCCGGTGCTGGGACGGGACGACCGGAGCTGTCCAGGGCCGAGCATGGGTGTCGCCGTGGGCCATGATCTCCGCCGTGGGCACCAACCCACCTGTCTTCCACCACACGCAGTTCGATCCAGCCCGGTTGGCTGCCGCCCGCCGGGGGAGCCGCGTCTCGGTGTGCATCCCGGCGCGCGACGAGCAGCGGACGGTGGGAAGCGTGGTGGGCTGCGTGCGCCGCAAGGCCTGTGCCGCCGGGGGCGGGGTGGACCTGGTGGACGAGATCGTCGTGATCGACGACGGCTCGGCCGATGCCACAGCCGATGAAGCCCGCAGGGCGGGGGCGCTGGTGGTGCCGGCGGGCACAGCGGGCGGAGGCAAGGGCCAAGCGATGGCCCGAGGTCTCGAGGCATGCACGGGCGACCTCGTCGTGTTCCTCGACGCCGACGTGGAGAATTTCGACGTCCATTTCGTGAGCGGCCTCGTGGGTCCCCTGTTGGCCAGCGACGAGGTCGTCCTGGTGAAGGCGTTCTACAAGCGGCCCATCGACGGCAGGCCCACCGGAGGAGGGCGTGTGACAGAGCTGGTGGCCCGTCCGGTCATCGATCTGCTCTTCCCCGAGCTCGCCCGCATCCGCCAGCCCCTGGCCGGCGAGACGGCGTTGCGGCGCAGCGCCGTCGACGAGATCGTCCTCGAAGCGGGCTACGGGGTGGAGCTGGGCCTCCTCGTCGACGTGGCCCGGTCCTTCGGTGTGGAGGCGATCGCCCAGGTGGACCTGGGCCGGAGGGTCCACCGCAACCGTCCCTTGGACGAGCTGCGCCCGCAGGCGACCGACGTGCTGCGCGCCGCTTTGACCCGCGCCGGCGTTCACGACCTCCCCGAGGACCGCTCGTCGAGCACCGACGCAGCGGCATCCTCCAGGCACCTCGCCGCCTTCGACAGCGCCCGCTCCAGGCCGTAGCGCTCCTCGAGGTCGACCACCTCCACCCCGCGGGCCCGGGCCCCGTCCCTGCCGGGCGGGTCCGTCGAACCGGCCACCACCACGACGGGCCGACCCGTGCGCCCGGCCATGGCCGTCACCCCGCCCACCACCTTGCCTCCCCACGAGCTGGCGTCGAGGCGGCCCTCGGCGCACAGCACCAGGTGGGCTCGCTGCATGCGGTGCTCGAGGCCCACGGCGTCCGCCACCAGCTCGAACCCGGGGACCAGGCGGGCACCGAGGGCGGCCAGCCCCCCGGCCAGGCCTCCCGCCGCCCCGGCACCGGCCAGGAGCCGGACGTCGACCCCGTAGCGACGCCGGTAGTCCTCGGCCAAGGTCTCGAGCCGGTGACGCAGGACCGTGACCTGGCGGGCGTCGGCGCCTTTCTGCGGTCCGAAGCGCTCAGCCGCTTCGGTGAAGCCGGCGTCCACGTCGCAGGCCACCACGAGCTCCGTCGAGCCCAGCCCCCCGGCCTCCTCGATGGCCTCGAGGGCGCCCAGGCCCCCGTCGGTCATTGCCGAGCCGCCCACGCCGAGCAGCACCCGCTCGACCCCTGCGGACACGGCGGAGGCCACGAGCTCTCCGGTGCCCCGGGAGGTGGCCTCGAGGGGCCGGTTGCCGCCGGCACCTCCGGCGAGCAAGAGCCCCGAGGCAGCCGACGACTCCACCACGGCAAGCGGGCCGGCCCGGCGCCAGCGGGCCACGACCGGCCGGCCCAGCGGCCCGGTGACCGTGGTCGCCTCTTCGTCTCCTCCGAGTCCTTCGAGGCCGCTCAGGACGGCGGCAAAGCCCTCGCCCCCGTCCGACAGCGGGCAGGAGTCGACTGCCCATCCGGCGCGCCGGGCACCCCGCCCGAGGGCCCGTGCCGCCTGTTCGGCCGTCAGGGTCCCGCGCAGCATGTCGGGAGCGACGAGCACCCGAGGTTGTCCCTGGTCGGCGGCGGGCATTGGACCATCGTGCCCTCCGAGCGGCCCCGG
>JBJKRZ010000023.1:0-50753 GCA_046704365.1 Acidimicrobiales bacterium
TTGTAGACGTCACCGGGTGCCATGGCGGAGTTTGTCTCCGGCAAGCCGGCGCTCGAAGTATCGGCGCTCAACGTCATGAGCAAGGTGCCGCTCGTGACGCTGGACGTGGTGGTGGCGGTGGCCGACAGGCCGGCGTAGACGCCGGCGCCCGTGAAGCCCAGCACGGAGACGGCGAAGGCGGCGGCCAGCGCCCTGCGCCCCCACCTGTTCTTCTTGCGTGCAGCGCCCTCGTGAACCATTGGTATCCCCCCTGCAGATTCCCGTCACCCCTTCGGGTGAGCGGTGTCGATGTCAAGATGTCCGAACAACAGCGGCTGATGGTTGCGGTGTCTCGTCCTGTGCTTCCCCCTCCTCCTGGGTCCAGGGCGTGCGACGCCGGGCCCGCAGTGCTGGCGCGGCGTCGCCACCTGTCGATCTGTCGAGAGCCTGGCTAACCTCCGGGCGCCGGGACCGGGCCCGTGGCGAGGCGCAGGCGCTCCGATGGGCGGGTGTCAGGCTGTGGCTCCTCGTCGCTGCCGTCGCGCAGGATGGCGCGCGTCCCCACCACGCACATGGCGGTGCCCAGCACGCCGACCAGGAGCACGTGTAGCCACTGGCGCTCCATGCCGACCATCAGGTAGCCGAGCCAGGGCACCTCGCCCACCACCTCCGGCACGGTGCTGCCCTCGAGGCGGGCGTGCCAGGGGTCGGGTCCCGGGTTGGCGTCACCCTTGGTCGTGATGACCGGATGGGCCGGCCCGCCGGACACGCTCGTCACGCGGTGGGCGAAGGGGGCCTGCTCGCCGGGCGGGGTGAACACCACGATGTCCCCGGGTCGCACCCCGCTCACGGGAATCGGTCGGGTGATGATCGCCCATCCCGGGCCGTAGGTGGGCCGCATGCTCCCCGACAGCACGGGCCGCACCCCGAGGTGCAACAGGAACACGGCGGCGGCCAGCGAGGCGAGTCCCAGCGCCACCAGCGCCGCCAGGCCCGTGCACAGCACGCGCCCCGCCGTGCCCAGGGCCTTTCGCCCCGGGGCAGTCCGGGACCTTGGTCCCGAGGTCTTTAGGGTCTTTGGTCCCTTCACCACCGGCTCTATCGGTGGCCGGGAGCACAACGATTAGGAAATGCAACGACAACGCAGCGCCCTGGCCTGGGATTTCACACAGAGCGGCAGAAATCGACACGCAGAGCGGCCGCCCCGGCCCTCGACCGGGGGACAGGCCGGGCGGCAGGCGGGGCCGTGCCCCGCTCAGCCCCCCACCGGTGGACGGGGCCGGCGCATGGTGAAGAAGGCCACCAACGCCGAGGCGGCCATGAGGGCCCCGGCGAAGTACAAGGCGATGTCGACGCCGGTGGTGGCGGCCCCTTCGGCGGCGTTCAGGATCTTGGTGACGATCTCGACCAGGTTGCGGTTGCCACCCGCCACCGCCTTGGCCGAGGAGATGTCGAAGGTGCCGGTGGTCACCGCCCCCACGACGAGGTCGATGAAGTTCGACGGGATGTGCAGCTCCTGGAGCTTGTGCGCCAAGGCCACCGTGAGCTCGCCGTTCACGATGGAACCCAGGACCGCAACGCCCGCCACGGCCCCCATCTCCCTGCTGGTGTTGGTCATCGAGGCGGCCATCCCCGAGTGCTCGGGGGGGACGGACGACAGCGCCGAGGAGGTGACGGGCACGACAGCCATGCCGAAGCCGGCACCCGCCAGGGCCATGGTCCAGCCGATGTCACCCAGTCCGGCGCCCGGTGAGAGCCCCGCCTCGGTGAGGAGCACCCCGGCCGAGGCCAGGAGGCACCCGACGGTCATGGGCCATCGCGGGCCGCTGCCCGCCACCCACCTGCCGGTGAAGACGGCGGAGACGATGCTGGCGCCCGCCATGGGCACGAAGTCGAGCGCCGTCTGGTAGGCGGAGCTGGTCCCGATGACCTCGAGATAGAGCGCCACGAGGAAGAACAGAGCGAAGACCGAGAAGTAGGTGGTGAACGCCACCACGTTGGAGCCGGCAAAGGCCGGTCTTCGGAAGAAGCCGACGTCGAGCACAGGGTTGGCCGCCCTGCGCTCGAAGACCACGAAGGCGACGGCGCCCGTCACCGACACGGCGAAGAGCAGGTCGATCCACCAGGTGCCGTAGCCGGCCGTCTCGCCCTCGATGACGGCGAAGGAGGCCGAGGCCAGCGCCGTGGCACCGAGGGCGAACCCGGGGATGTCGAGTCGGGCATGCTGCGGGTCGGCGTTCTCCGGCAAGGTGACGGCCGCCCCCACCAGGGCCACCGTGCCGAAGAACACGTTGAACCAGAACACCGCCCGCCACGAGTAGAGGCCGGCCAGGGCGGCTCCGATGACGGGACCCATGGCGAGCGCCAAGCCCGAGACGGCCGCCCAGATCCCGAGCGCCCGGGCCCGCTCCCGTCCGTCGGGATAGAGGTGGCGGATCATGGACAGCGTCCCCGGCTCGGAGGCGGCGGCACCGATCCCCATCACCACCCTGCCGCCCACGAGCATGGCGTTGGAGGTGGCCAGGGCGCCGATCACCGAGCCGGCACAGAACACAACCACACCGGCGAGCATGACCTTCTTGCGGCCGAAGAGATCGCCCAGCGTGCCCATCGTCAGCATCAAGCTGGCGAAGACCAGGGCGTAGCCGTTGACCGTCCATTGCAGGCCGCTCACGCCCACGTGCAGCGTGCTCTGCACCCCGGAGAGCACCACGCTCACGATGGTGTTGTCGAGGAACGTCAAGAAGAGGACGAAGCAAACGGTGGCGAGGGCCATCGGGCCTCGCGCCACTGCCGTCGCCCCGCCCGTCGAGCTCGTCGCCATGGTGCCCGTCATCGTGCCCGATGAAGACCGGAGCGGTGGCGATGGTGCCGACTCCGGATGGCGCCGGCCACGGATCGACCCCCGGCTCGCCCGCCGGGCGTCGGCGCTGGTCAGGGGGTTTCGAAGCAGAGCCTCTCGGGCAGCCATCGTGTGTGGAAGCCCGCCCCCGGTGGGGGCTCGCCGTGGTGTGCACGGTGCTGTTCCTCACCTTTCTGGACAACACCGTCGTCAGCGTCGTGCTGGTGGGCGTCCAGAGCGACCTGCACGTGGGAGTAGCTCCTCTTCAATGGGTCGTGGACGGCTACATGCTGGCCTTCGCCGGTCTCATGCTCACGGGCGGGGCTCTCGGTGACCTCTTCGGCCGCAAGAAGGTGATGCTGGGCGGGGTACTCGTGTTCACCGGCGGGTCCGCCATCGCTCTGGTGGCGCTGACGCCGGGAATGCTCATCGCCGGGCGGGTGATCATGGGGATCGGCGCCGCCGCCTCCGAGCCGGGGACGCTGTCCATGATCCGCCACCTCTATCGCAACCGCGCCGGGCGCGACCGGGCGCTGGGAATCTGGGCTGCGGTGTCGGGGGCGGCCCTTGCCCTCGGGCCCATCGTCGGCGGCGCCATCGAGGGGGTGAGCAGCTGGCGCTACGTCTTCGCCTTGAACGTGGTGCTGGGCGTGGCCGTCGTGCTGTGGGGCACGGCGGTACTCCCCGAGAATGCCGACCCGCAAGGCCGCAAGCTCGACCTGGTGGGCATGGGACTCGGCGTGGTGGCCATATCGGCCGGCACCTTCGCCATCATCGGCGGCGAGTCCTCCGGCTACCTCACCTGGTGGATCGACCTCCTCTTCGCCCTGTCGGTGGCGTCAGGGGCGTGCTTCGTGCACTGGGAACGCCGTGTGGAGGATCCCGTCCTCGAGCTCACCTTCTTCAAGGACTTGCGCTTCACAGGGTCCAACCTGGTGGCCTTCACCACCAACTTCGCCGTGTTCGCCATCTTCTTCTTCACCACCTTCTACCTGGAGCTGGTGTCGGGCTTCAGCGCCTACGCCATCGCCGTGGCCTTTTTGGCCATGGCCGGCGCCATGGTGTTCGTGGCACCCCTGGCCGGACGATGGGTGGCGCGCCGGGGCCCGCGAGCCCCCTTGGTCACGGGGTGCCTCCTGGCAGGCGCCGGCATGTTCGTCGTGCAGGCGCAGCTGGCCCCCTCCACCAGCCAAGGGGCGGTGGAGGGGTCGTTGGCCCTCGTCGGCCTCGGGTTCGGCATGACCCTGGCTGCCATGACGTCGGCCGTGCTCAGCATCGTCCCCGCCGAGCGCTCGGGCATGGCCGCTTCCACGGTCAATACCTTTCGCGAGCTCGGGGGCGTGTTCGGCGTGGCCCTGCTGGGGGCGATCGTCAACGGTCAGCTCACGTCGGAGCTGGCCGGTCGCCTCCGTGCCCTGGGCATACCGGCGAGCTTCCGGTCGGTCGTCATCGAGGGGGTGACCCACGGTGGCACCGCCAAGGTGCCCGGCGCCCAGTCGAAGCTGGTGAAAGAGGTTCTGGACGCCGCCTACAGCGCCTTCGGCAACGGGTTGCACCTGGCACTGGACCTGGCCGGGGCGCTGCTCCTGGTTTCCGCCGTCGCCGCTTTCTTCCTCGTGCGCCGACGGGGGATGCCGGCGGACCGAGCCGCTGGCGCCGTGGCGTCAGCGCCCTCGGCCCCGGGCGCCCAGGGGCAGGTCCCTGCGCTCAGCCCGAGGGAACGTGTCGGGCACGCAGCTCGGCGGTGAGCTCCTGGAGCCGGCTGCTCACGATGGGTCGCACGGACCTGGCGCCGACGAGAAGGCGTGCAGGCCCGGGGAGCTCCTCGAGATCGGCCTCGAAGCGCTGGCGCGCCTCGCTCACCGCTCCCGGGGGCGAGGGGACGGGGCGCACCCGCTCGCCGCCTGCCATGACCGCCTCGAGCAGCGGCGCCGTTCCCCTCGGGGCCGGCTCCTGGCGCAGGGCCAGCTGGTCGGCCATGGCGGCGCCGCGGTACACCTGCTTGGCCCCCGGCAACGTCGCCTTGCCCGTCGACAGCTTGAGCACGGGCTGGCCGTCATAGGCCACGAGCTTGTAGACGGTGTCGAGGTAGGGAGCGTCGGCCGAGACGCCGAGCCGGGTGCCCACACCGGCGGCGTCGACGGGCGCGCCCGCCGCCACCAGCGCCGCCAGGTCGTGCTCGTCCAGGCCGCCGGACACGAAGACGCGCACCTGGGACAGCCCGGCGGCGTCGAGCTCCAGGCGCGCCGCCTTGGACAGCACCGCCAGGTCACCGCTGTCGATGCGCACACCTGCCCGCCGGCCCAGTCCCAGCTCCTTGATCACCTGGGCAGCCCGGCGGACGCCGGTGGGGGTGTCATAGGTGTCGACGAGGAAGATGGCCCGGTCGGGCAGATCGGCGGCAAAGGAACGGAAAGCGTCGACCTCGCTGGCGAAGGCCTCCACGTAGCTGTGGGCCATGGTGCCCATGGGCCGCAGGCCCAGGCGTCGGGCGGCAGCCACGTTGCTCGTGCCGGTGAATCCGGCGATGGCGGCGCCCCGGGCGGCGGCCAAAGCGGCGTCGACTCCCTGGGTGCGGCGGAACCCGAACTCCACCAGCTCCATGTCGCCGGCGGCCAGCCGGCACCGGGCCGCCTTGGAGGCGAGGGTGGTCTGCACGGTGAGCTGGTTGAGCAGGAAGGTCTCGGCCAGCTGGGCCTCGGCGATGGGAGCAGTGACCTCGAGGAGCGGTTCGTCGGCGAAGACGATCCGGCCCTCGGGCACGGCCCACACGTCCCCTGTGAAGCGCAGCCCGGCCAGGGCCGCCACATCGGCGTCGTCGAAGCCCAAGGCCGAGAGATACTCGAGGTCCCCCTCGTCGAAGGCCAGCTGCTCGAGCCAGCTGAGGCAGTCCTCGAGGCCGGCTGCCACCAAAAAGCCCCGTTCGGGGGGCAGCTGGCGCACGAAGAGGCTGAAGGTGGCCGGTGCCGTCATCTCCCGGCGCAGGTAGCTCGCCGCCATGTTGAGCTCGTAGTAGTCGGTGAGCAGGGAACGGCTCATCGTCCCAGCTTGCCGGTCCCGGCGAGCCGGCTCCAGCGGCGCCCTCAGCGCTGAGCCCTGCCACCCCCCACCTAGCGCGGGCGCGCCACGGGTCCGGCTCCCTCGGAGAGGACCATGGCCCGCTCCATGCGCGCTCCGAGCAGCGCACGGCGTGCCATCTCCACCACGCCTCCGCCCATCAGCGCCCCGCACACGATCACCGCCACCTCGACCATCCGATTCCTCCCGGCCCGCCCGGCCGACAGCTGGCCGGCATTCGCTGCAGATGATGCGCTGCACGGCGCACCGGGCACCAGGGCCGAAGGGCCCTTGCCGGCGGGCGGCGTCAGTCGCCGGGGTGGGCCAGCTGGCGTTCGAGCCTCCCGCCCCTGTCCGACAGCGCCACCGGCCGGACCAGCGCCTGGCCCACGGCCCCCGCCACCTCCTCGAGCAGCCTCCTGCGCTTGAGGAGGCGGGCGCGGTACACGGCGTTGTCGGTGGCGGCGATCTCGTGGGTGAGCTCGCGCAGGGCGACCCCGAGCAGGTCGTTGAGCTCGGAGGCCTGCCCGGTTGTGAGTGTCAAGTTCATGGTCCCTCCTCAGAGGACGTGGGCGCCTTCTCCCGGGGCGCCATTCCGAGCCGGGCCTCGACCTCGAGCACGCGACGGGTGGTCCCCAGGACCGTGTCGGGGTTGAGGCTCATGGAGTCGATGCCCAGCTCCACCAGGTACTCGGCCATCTCGGGATAGTCCGAGGGCGCCTGACCGCACAGCCCGGAGTGGATGCCGTTGCGACGGCACCCCTGCACGGCGAGCCGGATCATCTCCTTCACGCCCTCATCGCGCTCGTCGTAGTCGAAGGCCACCAGGTCGCTGTCGCGGTCGACCCCCAAGGTGAGCTGCGTGAGGTCGTTGGACCCGATCGAGAACCCGTCGAACAGCTCGGCGAAACGGTCGACCAGCACCACGTTGTTGGGGATCTCGCACATGGCGTAGACCTGGAGCCCGTCCTCACCTCGCCTCAGTCCCAGCTCCGCCATGCGATCGAGAACACGGCGCGCTTCGTCGAGGCGGCGGACGAAGGGGAGCATGAGCACGACGTTGTGCAATCCCATGTCCTGCCTCACCCGTTTCATCGCCGCGCACTCCAGGGCGAAACCCTCGGCATAGGCCGGGTGCGCGTAGCGAGAGGCTCCCCGGAAGCCGATCATGGGATTGTCCTCGTGGGGCTCGAAGTCGGCCCCGCCCAGGAGGCTGGCGTACTCGTTGGTCTTGAAGTCCGACATGCGCACGATGACCGGCTTGGGCCAGAAGGCCGCCGCGATGGTGCCGATCCCCTCGGCCAGGCGCTCGACGAAGAAGCGTTCGCCGCTGGGCCACCCCTCGACCAGGCGCTCGACCTCCTGGCGGGCAAGGGGGTCCGACACCCGCTCGGGGTGCAGCAGGGCCAGGGGGTGGGCCTTGATGGACTCGCTCACGATGAACTCCATGCGGGCCAGCCCCACGCCGTCGTTGGGCAGGAACGACGTGGCGAAGGCAAGGTCGGGGTTGCCCAGGTTCACCATGATGCGGGTGGCGGGCCGGGGCATCTCCTCGGCGTCGGTGCGCTCCACCCGGAAGGGCACACTGCCGGCGTACACCCGGCCCGTTTCCCCCTCGGCGCACGACACGGTGACCTCCCTGCCGCCAGCCAGCTTGCTGGTGGCGTCGCCGGTGCCGACCACGGCGGGGATGCCCAGCTCCCGGGCCACGATGGCGGCGTGGCAGGTGCGCCCGCCGCGGTTGGTGACGATGGCCGCCGCCGTCTTCATCACCGGCTCCCAGTCGGGGGTGGTGGTGTCCGCCACCAGCACCTCCCCGGGACGGAACACGCCCAGAGCGGCGGCACTGTCGATGCGGCGAGCTGCGCCGGCGGCGACCTTCTCGCCCACGGCACGACCTTCCACCAAGACCGTGGCGGCGCCCTCGAGCACGTAGCGCTCCACCACGCCGGTGACCCGTTGCGAGCCGCTCGTCTCGGGGCGGGCCTGCACCAGGTAGAGGAGGCCGTCGAGGCCGTCCTTGGCCCACTCCATGTCCATGGGGCAGCCGTAGTGCTCCTCGATCTCGAGTGCGTAACCGGCCAGCTCGAGCACCTCGGCATCGGAGAGGCAGAAATGCCGGCGGTCCACCTTGGGGGTGGGCACGTTGCGGGTGGTGCGCCTGGTCTCGCCCTCGACGAAGACCATTTTCACGGCCTTGTCCCCGAGCAGGCGACGCAGCACGGCCCGGTGGCCGGCGGCGTAGGTCGGCTTGTGCACCAGGAACTCGTCGGGGTCGACGGCGCCCTGCACGACGTTCTCCCCCAGCCCGTAGGCGCCGGTGACGAGCACGACGTCGCGGAAGCCGGTCTCGGGGTCCAGGCTGAACATGACCCCCGACGAAGCCAGGTCGGAACGCACCATCTTCATGACGCCGATCGACAGGCCCGTCTTGAAGTGGTCGAATCCCTGGTCCGCCCGGTAGTGGATGGCACGGTCGAGGAACAGGCTGGCGAAGCAGCGCCGGCAGGCGTCGAGCAGGGCGGCCTCGCCCCGCACGTTCAGATAGGTCTCGTGCTGGCCGGCGAAGCTGGCCGTGGGCAGGTCTTCGGCCGTGCCCGAGCTGCGCACGGCCAGGCTCACCTCGGTGCCGTACTGGTCCTGCAGGGCGCGGTAGCCGGCCAGGATCTCGGCCGACAGCTCAGCGGGCAGACCGGCGCCGTAGACAATTTCCCGGGCGCGCCGGCCCCGGCGGGCCAGGTCGGCGACGTCACCGACGTCGAGACCGTCGAGGGCTTCGTGCAGCGCCTCCCAGGCGCCGGCGGCGTCCAGCATGGCGCGATAGGCGTCGGCCGTCACGGCGAAGCCGTTGGGCACCCGGATCCCCTCGGCGCCGAGCTTCGCCACCATCTCGCCCAGCGAGGCGTTCTTGCCCCCCACCAAGGGCACGTCGCCGATGCCGATCTCCTCGAACCAACGGACGAAGTGCGCCTCGGTCACGGCAAGCCTCCTGTCAGAAGAACCCCAGTGGGGCGTCGCTGTAGCTCACGAGCACGCTCTTGATCTGCGAGTAGTGCTCGAGTGCCATGGCGTGGGTCTCTCGACCGGTGCCCGAGATCTTGTAGCCGCCGAAGGCGGCACCGGCCGGGTACAGGTGGTAGCAGTTGGTCCACACCCGGCCGGCCTTGATCCCACGCGCCATGCGGAAGGCGCGGTTGGCGTCGCGAGTCCATACTCCCGCGCCCAACCCGTACGGCGTGTCGTTAGCCAGGCGCAGCGCATCGGCTTCGCGGTCGAAGGACGTCACCGCCAACACGGGGCCGAGGATCTCCTCTTGGAAGACGCGCATCTCGTTGTGGCCCCTGAGGACAGTGGGCTGGTAGTAGTAGCCGTTGGCCAGCTCGCCGGGAAGGTAGAGCCGGTCCCCGCCCATGAGCACCTCGGCTCCTTCCTTGCGGCCGATCTCCACGTAGCTCGAGATCCTCTCCAGGTGGTCTGCCGAGACCTGTGGCCCGATCATCGTGGCGGTGTCGAGGGGGTTGCCCTGGCGGATCTTGCCCGTGCGGGCCAGGCACAGATCCATGAACCGGTCGAAGATCGACGTCTGGACCAGGGCGCGCGAGGGGCAGGTGCACGCTTCGCCCTTGTTGAAGGCGTAGAGCACCAGGCCCTCCACGGCCTTCTCCAGGAACTCGTCGTCGTCGGCCATCACGTCGGCGAAGAAGATGTTGGGTGACTTGCCCCCTAGGCCCAGCGTCACCGGTACCAGGTTCTTGGCGGCGTACTGCATGACGAGCCGGCCCGTGGCGGTCTCGCCGGTGAAGGCCAATTTGGCGATGCGCGGGCTGGCGGCGAGGGCCATGCCGACCTCGGCGCCCGGCCCGTTGACCACGTTCACCACGCCCGGAGGGACGACGTCCTCGAGCAGCTCGGCCAGCTTGAGGATCGACCACGGTGTGGGCGATGCAGGCTTCGTCACCGAGCAGTTGCCCGCCGCCAGGGCGGGCGCCAGCTTCCAGGCGGCCATGAGCAATGGACAGCTGAAGGGGATGATCTGCCCGACCACCCCGAGCGGCTCGTGGACGTGGTAGGCGATGGTGTCCTTGTCGATCTCGGTGCTCGTCCCAGCGAGGCTGCGGGTGGCGGCGGCGAAGTAACGGAAGTGGTCGGCGGCCAGAGGCAGGTCGGCGGCCAGCGTCTCTCGCACTGGCTTGCCGGTGTCCCAGGACTCGGCGACCGCCAGCATCTCGCGGTTGGCGTCGATGGCGTCGGCGATGCGGTTGAGCACGGCGGCGCGAGCCGACAAGGAGGTCCGGGCCCAGGCGTCCTTGGCGGCATGGGCGGCGTCGAGCGCCAGCTCGACGTCCTCGGTGGAGGAATGCGCCACGGTGGTGAAGGGCCGGCCGTTGGCCGGGCTCACGTCGGGCCGGTAGCGACCCGACACGGGCGGCACCCAGTGCCCGCCCACGAAGTTGTCGTAGCGCTCCTTCAGCTCGACGAGGCTGCCCGGACGGCCGGGAACCTCGTACACCCTCCCACCGGCGCCGGACGCCGCCGTCGTCGAGGGGTGGGTGACCTGCGTCATGTCGCCTCCAGCGCTTGCGTCGGGTCCGCCTGCCGGGTGTGGCACCTTGCCGGCCCGACCTGTCGACCCACTCCAGGCTCCTTCGTCAGCGAGGTCCTCACTAGGGGCCAAATCCCCTACCGAGGTCATCTCCCCCAAAACCACAGCGGACCTCGACCGGTCCCCTCGGCTCGGCTGGCGCAAGAACGCCCCTGTGAGGCGGACCGGCGGCGCAGTAGCGTTGGTCGGCTGTGCCCGAGCCGACCAGCCCCTTGCCCGGCACGCCCCGAGCGCTCGTGCACGCCCGTGGGCTCACCAAGCGCTTCGGCCGTTTCACCGCCGTCGAGGCCGTCGACTTCGACATCGCCGCCGGCGAGGCCTTCGGCTTCCTCGGTCCCAACGGGGCGGGCAAGACCTCCACCATGCGCATGGTCAGCTGCATGTCGCCTGTCAGCTCGGGCACGCTGCGCGTGTTCGGCATGGACCCCGCCACCGACGGTGCCGCCATCCGGGCCCGGATAGGGCTCGTGCCCCAGGAGGACACTCTCGACCTGCAGCTCACGGTGCTCGACAACCTGGTGGTGTACGGCCGCTACTTCGACATACCCCGCAAGGAGGTGCGGAGCCGGGCCCAGGAGCTCCTCGAGTTCATCCAACTGGCCGAGCGGGCCAACGAGCTCGTGGAACCGCTGTCGGGCGGGATGAAGCGCCGCCTCACCATCGCCCGGGCCCTCATCTCCCATCCGGACCTGCTCATCCTGGACGAGCCCACCACGGGCCTCGACCCCCAGGCCCGCCACCTCGTGTGGGACCGGCTCTACCGGCTCAAGCAGCAGGGCGTGACGTTGGTGGTGACCACCCACTACATGGACGAAGCCGAGCAGCTGTGCGACCGGCTCGTCATCATGGACGCCGCGCGCATCGCTGCTGAGGGCCCGCCGCACGAGCTCATCGACCGCTACTCCACCCGCGAGGTGGTCGAACTGCGCCTCGCCGGCGGCGACTACGCGGCGCTGGCCGCCGAGCTCTCGGGCCGCCTCGACGGGCTCGCCAGCCGCCACGAGGTGCTACCAGACCGGCTCCTGTTGTACGCCGACGACGGCGAGGCGGTGGTGGAGGGCGTACACCGGGCCGGCCTCTCCCCTGACCGGATCCTGGTGCGCCGCTCCAACTTGGAGGACGTCTTCTTGTACCTGACGGGCCGGAGCCTGGTGGAGTGACGAGCACCTTCGGCACCGAGCGTGCTCCGGCCGCCGATCGCGGCCTGCCGACGCCGCCGGCGCTGAGGGCGCTGCGTTACTGGGTGTACCAGTACAAGCGCACCTGGAAGGGCTCGATCACCACCAGCTTCCTCTACCCCGTGCTCTACCTGGCCGCCATGGGGCTGGGGCTGGGGTCGCTCATCGACCGCCACGTGGGCAGCGTCGACCACGTGCGCTATCTCGTCTACCTCGCCCCCGGCCTGCTGGCCGCCACCGCCATGCAGATCGGCGGCACCGAGGCCACCTACCCGGTGATGGGCGCCATCAAGTGGCAACGCACCTACTTCGCCATGTTGGCCACGCCCCTGCGCCTCGTCGACGTGGTGCTGGGCCACCTGAGCTGGATCGCCCTGCGCCTGGTCACGGTGAGTGTGATCTACCTCGGCGTGATGGTCGCCTTCGGCACGGTGCTCTCGCCTTGGGCGCTCCTCGCCGCCCCGGCCGGGGTGCTCACCGGGCTGGCCTTCGCCACCCCCATCGCCGCCTTTTCTGCCACCCAACAGCGCGAGGCGGCCTTCACCACCATCTACCGCATGGCCCTCGTGCCGCTATTCCTCTTCTCGGGGACCTTCTTCCCCGTGGCCCAACTGCCGGGCTGGCTCCAGGCGGTGGCCGACGTGACGCCGCTGTACCACGGCGTGTCGCTGTGCCGGGACCAGGCTCTCGGCCAGCTGCACGCCGGTGCCGACGTGGTGCACGGCGCCTACCTCCTGGCCCTGGCCGGGGCGGGGGTGGGCGCCGCCCTGGTGACCTTCCGCCGGCGGTTGGTGGTGTGATGGCCGCCGGCCTGCGCTCGATCCCGCTGCGCCTCGCGGCGCCGTCGCTGCTCCGGAGCCGGCGGCGGAGCCTGCGCCTGGTCGAGCACAACGTCGTGCTGTACCGGCGCGCCTGGATCTACCTGGTGACCGGTTTCTTCGAGCCGTTCTTCTACCTGCTGTCCATCGGTCTCGGTCTCGGGCACCTGGTGGGCTCGCTGCGCATCGGAGGGCACCCGGTGAGCTACACCTCGTACGTAGCGCCGGGGCTGCTCGCCTCGGCGGCCATGAACGGCGCCATCATCGACGCCACCTTCCAGACGTTCTTCAAGCTCAAGATCACCAAGATCTACGACGCCGTGCTGGCCACCCCCATGGACGTGACCGACGTGGCCCTGGGGGAGCTCAGCTGGACGCTCATACGCTCGGGGCTCTACTCGGGCGGCTTCCTGGCCGTGATGGCCGGCCTCGGATACGTGCTCAGCCCCTGGGTCCTGCTCTGCTACCCGGCGGCGATCCTCGTCGGCTTCGCCTTCTCGGCCACGGGCATGGCCGCCACCTCGTACATGCGCAGCTGGCAGGACTTCGACCGCATCTCGCTCGCCATCATCCCCCTGTTCCTCTTCTCGGCCACCTTCTACCCGCTCGGCGTGTACCCGCTGTGGCTCCAGTGGCTGGTGCGCTGCACACCGCTGTACCAGGGCGTGGCCCTCCTGCGAGGCCTCGACGCCGGCGTCTTCGGCTGGTCGCTGCTCGGCCACGCCCTGTACCTGGCCGCCATGGGCAGCGCCGGCCTCACCGTGACCGCCCGCCGCTTCGCCCGGCTGCTCCTGCCCTGAAGGCGGAGGGCCGGCCCGCTCAGTACCCGGCGCTGCGCAGGCGGTCGAGGGCGGTCTCCAGGGTCTGGTCGGGAGGCCCGGAGGAGTCGACCTCGAGCGCCCCGGCCCAAGGCTCGGCTCCCCCGGCCGCCGTCATGGCCGCCGCCACCTCCTCGTCTGCGCCCGACAGGTCGCCTCCCTCTTCGAGGCGCCGGCGCATACGCCGGGCGGCCGCCTCGGGCGGACACCGGCACGACAGCACGAGCAGGTCCGACGCGCTCTGGCGGGCCACCTCTTCCACCGCCCGCCGCCAGCGCTCGTCGGAGAAGGTGGCGTCGAGCACCACGGGCTGGCCGAGCTCGAGCTGCCTGGCACTTCGAGCGAGCAGCGCCTGGTACGTCTGCTCCGTGACCGCCTGGTCGTAGGCGCCCGGCAGGCGGGCGGCCAGGAGCGGCTCTCGGTGCACGGCGCCCCCCTGGGCGGCCCGAATCTCGTCGGAGCGCACAACCGGCCATCGCAGGCGCGAGCCCAGGGCGGCGGCCAGCGTCGACTTGCCGGTCCCGGGCAGGCCGCTCACCACAGCGAGGGCCACACGGCCTCGGCGCTGATGCTCGGCCGCCATGGACAGCAGGTGCCGAGCCTCAGCAGCGGCGGCGTCGGCGCCGACCCCTTGCGCCGCCCGCAGGCACGCCACCTCGGCCCGCACCACGGCCCGCTGGGCCAGGTAGTTCTCGAGCAGCGTGGCCGGGAACCGGTCGCCGCTCGAACGCTGGTAGGCGTCGAGGAACCACTCGGCCAGCGGCGTCGCACCCAGCCGTTCGAGGTCCATGGCAAGAAAAGCGACGTCGGCGGCCACGTCCACGTGGCGCAGACGCCGGTCGAACTCGATGCAGTCGAGCACTCGGGGACCGTCGTCGAGGAGATAGATGTCGCCCGCCAGCAGGTCGCCATGGCCGTCGCAAACCCGCCCCTCTTCGATGCGCTGCTCGTACAGCAGGGCGCGGCCCGCCACATAACGCGTGGCCAGGCGGCGCAGCTCCTGCAAAACGGCGCCGTCCACCAGCGTGCCGGCGAAACCGTCCAGGGTGTCGAGGCATCCCCGCCAGGCGCCCATGACGGCGGCCGGCGCGCCCGCTTCGTCGACGAGGGGGCTGCGAGTGGCGCCCGCGTGGAAGGAGACCAACAGCGGCGCCAGCCGCTCCAGGCCGGGACGGAGGTCTGCTGAGCCTTGGCGCACCAGCACTTCCAGGCAGCGCTCGGCGGGGAGACGGCGCATGACCACGGCGTGGTCGAGCACGGCCGCTGCATCAACGGACTGCCCGTCGAGGAGCACGTCCGCCACGCCCAGGTACACGTCGGGGCTGAGACGGCGGTTGGCCTCGACCTCCTCCTGACACGCACGGCGGCGCTCCTCGAGGGAGGTGAAGTCGACGAAGGGCAGGCGCACGGCCTTCTTGAACTTGAGCACCAGCCCGTCGGTCAGATGGAGCACCGAGAGATGGGTCTCCACGACCGAAGCGGCGCCGTTCACGTCGGCAGCGGAACAGCGGGCCCCGTCGCCGAGCCGGCCGACAGCGGAGCGGCGGCCATCCAGGCCAGGGGCACGAGCAGACAGGGCGGGGCCATCGCCTGGTCGAGCACGGCACGCACGACCGGCGCCCGGTCGTCGCCGATGGCCTGGCGCCACAGGAGGACAACCAGGTCCGCTCCCTCGCTGTGCGCCCGGACGATGGGTCCGGGCAGACCCCTGCGGACCTCGATGCGGTCGGGCCTCCCATAGCGGCGCTCGAGCTCCTCCCGCCAGGCGGCGGCGTGGTGACCGGCGCCCTCCCACATGGGCGGGGCACTTTCAGCGGTGAGCGCTAGGAGAACCGTGACCTGCACCCCGCCGCGCAGCAGGAGCAGCGACGCCTTGCGGGCGCCGTGCACCGACTCGGCGGAGTCGTCTGACGCGATGATGGCAGCCCGCAGGCGCCGGGGAGGGCGCAACCGGGCAGGGGCGCCGGCCGCCCTGGGGAGCACGAGCACGGGGCCGGGACTGGCTGCCGCCGCCCGCAGCACGCCGGCCAGCCAATCGGGCGCCGGAGCCTGCACGGGGAGATACGACGGTTCGAGGCCCACCACGCCCGCCACGTCGTGCACAAGCGACTCCCAACTGCTCATGTCGCTCCCGAGCTCGTCGTGCACGACGACGAGGTCGACGGCTCGGTGCTGTCGCTGGACCGTCATGGCACCCACCCCCCTTGGCGTTCCACCCACGCCCCCGGTGGCCGCACGGTCACCGGGGGCCCCTGGCCCAGGGACAGCTCAAGCGGGGAGGCGCAGCGCACGCCCACGGAGTCGTCGCGGATCCGCAGGGCCAAGGGCGTGGCGTGCCAGGTCATCCGTATCTTGAGCTCTCGCCAGTGGCGGGGCAGGCGCGGATCGAGGGCCAATGCCGCGTCCGGGCGCACCACGCGCACGCCGGCGAAGCCGAGCACCAGCGCCTGCCACAGGCCGCCCAGGGCAGCCATGTGCAGCCCGGCGGCCGTCGTAGCGGTGAGGTCGTCCAGATCGACGCGCCGTGCCAGGTCCAGGAGGTCGACCGCTTCGTCGACATGGCCGGCCCGGGCCGCCACGGCGGCATGCACGCTCGGTGACAACGAGCTTCCGTGGCTGGTACGGGCCAGGTAGTGCTCCAGGTCGCGACGGCGGCTGCCGGAGGGCATGGCGTCGGGCACCAGGTGATGGGCCATGACCACGTCGGCCTGCTTCACGATCTGGGACCCGGCCAGGCGTTGACGGCCGAGGACGAGATCGGCCGGCGCCGGCACCGCGCCCAACTGGGAAGCGAGCAGCGGCTCGAGAGCGTCGTAACCGGCGAACTGCTCGTGGCGGCCGTGGTCGGGGCGGTAGCCGGTCACCATTGCGTCGGCGAGCTCACGCCAGCGCGCCGCCTCCTCGAGAAGCTTCTCGTCCCGGCGGGCGACGCCTCTGTCGCCGCTGCCGGCCGCCAGCCGACGGGCACGGCGCTCGAGGAGCTCGGCGCCCCGGCGCAGGTTCCACGCCGCCATCACGTTGGTGAAGGCGTTGTCGTCGACGTCCTCGTGGTACTCGTCGGGGCCTGTGACGCCCTCGATGTGGGCACGACCCTGGCCGTCCAACGAGACCCGGCTGGCCCAGTAGCGAGCGGTGTCGGTGACCAAGGCGTGGCCCGCCCCGTCCAGGAACTCCCAATCGGCGGTCACCGATGCGTAGTGCCACGCCGACCACGCCACGTCGGCGGTGATGTGCTCCTCCAGCTCCCCCGTGGAGATGGGCACCGAGTGGCCGAGCTCGTCGACGCCCGACCGCGGCGTGACGTCGGTCCCGTCGGCGGCCGACTCCCACGGGAAGCGGGCCCCCTGGGGCGCGGCGCGCCGGGCGGGGCGGCGGGCCGCACCAAGGCGGCGGATCCGGTACTCGAGCATGGCGCGCGCCGAAGGGGCGTGTGTCGCCGCCAGCACGGGCAGGACGAACACGTCCGCGTCCCAGATCACGTGGCCGGCATAGGCCGGCCCGCTCATCCCGCGAGCGCCCACGGCGGCCTCGCCGGCGCCTGCCACGGCGGCCGACAGCTGGAAGATGGCGAAGCGGACGGCCAGCGTGAGCTCCCTGTCGCCCACCACCTCGACATCAGCGGTGCGCCAGCGCCTACTCCACGCCCGGCGCTGTTCGGCCAGAAGGCGCTCGACGCCCGAGCGACGGGCGGCCCGGTGCGAGCGGTCCGGGTCCGCCGACGTGACGCCGGCGCTGCCGCAGACAACCGAAACCAGGCGCGCCAGCTCGACCGAGGGCGCCTGGTCGCCCGGCGCTTCGTCGGGCCCGGCCCGGCAGTGGGTCTCCATCACACCCACTGCGGCCCCGCCGAGCCCCGAGTGCCGCTCGAAGCGCTCGAGCACCGAGCCGTGCTCCTCGGAACCCAGCACCCACGGAGGCCCCTCGGCCACCAGCACCGCCGTGCCCGGCCGGGCCAGGCACGCCCACCGGGCGCTGCGGAACACGGCCCTCTCCCCCGAGGGCACCGAGCGCCACAGCACCCCGCAGCGCAGGTCGAGGAGGCGACGGCCGGATCCGAGCCCCCAGGGAAGGGCGAGCGAGACCCACGAAGGCAGCGCCATGAGCGCCTGGCCGGTGCCTTCGGCCCGTTCGTAGAGCCCGGCCGCCACGACGGCCGGAGAAGCGCTCGGTCCGTCCTCTTCCAAGGAGCCGCGTGTGCCCATGTTCCCATCGGCCACCGTGAGCAGGCTCTCGGAGACCCGGACGCGCGCCTCGGCCCCGTCGGCCACCTCGAGGAGCCAGCCCTCGCCATCCTCGAGCGGGATGTCCTCGAGCACGACCCGTGGGCGCCCGAGCCCCCGGTCAGTCGCCAGTGGCAGCCGAGACGGGTGGCGGCGGGCGTTCTCTGGCACCGCCGGAGCCGCCCGCCCGTTCACCTCCCGCTGCTTCCGGCAACCTGGCGGGGCGGCCCCAAGGAGGCGGCGGGCGGGCGGGGCACTTCGTCGTCACCGCCCAGGGCGAAACGTCGCCCGCTCACCACGTCGGGGCGCACCACCAGGAGCTGGTCGCCCGGGGCGGGCACGAGGGGACGGGGCAGGGCGCGCCGGTCGAGGTGCCCTCCCCCCGTGAGCGGCGTGGCCAGACCACGTACGAGCACGCTCCACGCCAGCGTGTGCTCGTCGGCGAGGTGCAACCTGGTCTCGGCGGTGGTGCCGTCCACCTCGAAGGCGACCAGCCGGCCGAGCACCGATCGCCACATGGCCCCCTCGCCTACGCGTACCACGACGTCGCCGTGGAGGAAGCCGAAGTTGACCGGGAGGACGATCGGCGCCGTGTCGGTCGAGACGGCCAGGCGCCCGATATCGCCTGCTGCGGCGGAGAGGGCGAGCAGCCGGAGGCACTCAGCCCTGGGCAACAACTCCGATCCGCGCTGGTCGATCCACATACTGCTTAGAGCATGCGACCGGCTTTGTGGCGCTTCCAGGGACCTTCGGCCCGCTCCATGGTCACCACGGCACCTCCGCGGCGGTGGCGCGAGGGGACTTTCGGCTCTGGCCCCAGGCGCCTTGCGTCCGTAGCGTGAACTCCATGGCCGTGAACGCCGACAGCGTGGGGGGGGAATTCGTGGGCCGCCAGCGGGGCCACGTCGTCAGCTTTCCGACCGGCCGGATGTGTGCCGAGGCCGGCTGCCGAACCCGACTGTCGGTCTACAACAGCAGACCCAAGTGTGCCGTGCACGACTTCGACGCCAGCTTGATGAACTTCCGCTCCCCCCTGCTGCCCGACACCACCAAAAGGGCACACGTGAGGGCCCGCCACCACAAGGCGAAGTCAGCCGCCTGACGGCGCTTCAGACCAGCTGTCTGCTCCAGTGCTCGAGCAGGCGCACGAACGTGGCGAAGTCGTCCAGGTCGCCCACCACCACGTCGGCCCCGGCCTCGATGAGCTCGGCCGGGGCGGCCCGCCTGGCCACGCCCACCACGTAGCCGAAGTCACCGGCTCGCCCGGCAGCCACCCCGGCTGGTGAGTCCTCCACCACGGCCACCGCCGCCGGCGCCAGGCCCAACAACGAGGCGCCGTAGACGAAGGTGTCGGGCGCAGGCTTGCCCTGGAGCCCTTGCTGGCGCGACAGCTCGCCGTCGACCACGACCCAGAACAAGCCGGTCAGGCCGCCGGCCTCGAGGATGGACCGGCAGTTCTCGCTGGACGACACCACCCCCGTGCTGCGACCGGCGCCGACCAGGGCGCGCACGAAACGGGCCGAGCCGGGGAACACCTCGACCCCCTGTCGGCCCAGGAGACCCAGGAACCGGGCATTCTTGTCATTGCCCACGCCGTGCACGCTCACGGCCTCGGCGGGGTCCTGGCGCTCACCCTCAGGGAGGGTCACCCCCCGGGAGGCGAGGAAGTCGCGCACGCCGTCGTCCCGGGGCTTGCCGTCCACGTACCGGAGGTAGTCCTGCACAGGGTCGAAGGGGCGCGCCTGCTCGGCCGACAATCGCCCGTCACGCGCCAGGCGTTCCAGAAGCTGGTCGAAGGTTTCCTTCCAAGCCGCCACGTGCACTCTGGCGGTTTCGTTGAGGACCCCGTCTTGATCGAACACCCACCCTCGCAACACCAGGGGGTGCATCGTGCCCGGCGCGCGCCGGGACGGCGGCCCTAATGGGCCGCCGTCCTCAGCCCTTGGTGATGGGGACCCTGGTGGAAGGCGTCTTCGGCTCCCCCACGGGGACGCGCACCTCGAGGATGCCGTCGGTGTAGGAGGCCTTCACGTCTTCGTCCTTGGTACCCGCCGGCAGCGGGACGCTGCGCGAGAAGGACCCGTAGTGGAACTCGGAGCGGTAGCTCTCCTTGGTCGTCGCCTCGGACTTCTCGTGGCGCTCGGCCCGGATGTGCAACACGCCCTGGGTGATGGTCAACTCCAGGTCCTTGTCGGGGTCGATGCCGGGGAGCTCGGCCTTCACGACCAGTGTCTCCCCGTCCACGAACTCCTCGACCCGCATCCACGTACCGGTGAAATCGGGCTCGAAGAACCGCCGCCACAGCTCAGGAAGCTCGAAACGACTCGTTCTCACCAGTGCCATGGCCTGCCTCCCTTCTCGGGTCCATGTCCTCCCGGGCCGTCCGGGCGACACGGCCCTCTACGTCAATTGCACGCCTCCGCCGCCGTCTCCGTCAGGGTCGAACGTCCCGAGGCCCCTCCGCCTCCACAATCAGACGCGTTCGGGCTCCATGACGATGGCGCCACACGGGCACTCCGCGGCGCACAGGCCGCAACCCTTGCAATAGTCGTAGTCGAAGGCGTAGCGCCGACCGGGGCCGAGCTTGACCACAGCGTTGTCGGGACACACGCCGAAACAATTGTCGCACTCGAAGCAGTTGCCGCACGACAAGCAGCGCCGGGCCTCGTACAGGGCGTTGTCGGCGTCCAGTCCCTGGACCACCTCGTCGAAGGTGGAGGTCCGCCGGGCCAACTCCAGTCGGCGCTGTTGCATGCGCGGCGCGTCGGCGTAGTACCAGGTGTTGAGAAAGCCGGCCTGGGCCAGCTCGTGGCGAGGCCCGGGGCGGTGCTCGGATCCCCGCAGCCAGGCGTCGATGTGGCGGGCGGCCCGCTTGCCGTCGCCGATGGCGCTCGTGACCGTCCGCTCGCCGGGCACCATGTCTCCCCCGGCGAACAGGCCCGGCGGCCCGCAGCCCATGTCCCCGCCCACCACGACCACCCCGTCGGTGATGCGCACTCCGGGCACGGCGGCCACCAGCGACACGTCGGCCTCCTGGCCCAGGGCCAGCACCAGGCAGTCGGCGGCCAGCTCCTCGACCTCGCCGGTGGGTCGGGGGAAGCCGCTTTCGTCCAGCACCATCTTCTCGAGCACGAGCCTCCCGGACTCGGCCCGGCGCACGGTGGAGAGCCAGCGCATGCGCACCCCCTCCTCGGTCGCCTCCTCCACCTCCTCGTCGTGTGCCGGCATCCGCTCCCGCGTGCGCCGGTAGACCACCACGGCGTCGGTGGCGCCGAGACGCCGGGCGGTACGTGCCGCGTCCATGGCCGTGTCGCCGCCCCCGTAGACAGCCACCCGCCGCCCGAGAGCCGGCGGGCTGACTTCGGCGCCCTCGAGCAACGTCAAGGCGTCGACCACCCGCGCCGAGTCCCCGGCCGGGACATAGGCGTTACGGGACAACCCCGCCCCCAATGCCAGGAACACGGCGCCGAAGCCCTCCTCGGTGAGCACCCGGCTCACGTCGGTCACAGGGCTTGCGAGCTCCAGGGCGACACCCACCGAGAGCAGGCGCTCGAGCTCACCTTCGAGCACGGTCCGGGGCAGGCGGTAGCGCGGGATGCCGTACCGCATCATCCCGCCGGCCTGTGGGGCCGATTCCCGCACGACCACGTCGTGACCCGCCCGCCGCAGGTGGTAGGCGCAGGCCAGTCCGGCCGGGCCCGAGCCCACGACGAGGACGCGTCCGCCGGCGTCGGCCGCCGGCCCGGGCAGCTCCCACCCCCTGCGCAGCGCCTCGTCACCGAGGAAGCGCTCCACGGCGTTGATGCCGACGGCCTCGTCCAGCTGGGCGCGGTTGCACTGCGTCTCGCAGGGGTGGTAGCAGACACGGCCCATCACGGCCGGTAGGGGGTTGTCCGCCACAAGGGCCGTCCATGCCTCCTGATAGGCGCCTTCCTCGGCCAAGTAGAGCCAGCGCTGCACGTTCTCCCCGGCCGGGCAGGCGTCGTTGCAGGGAGGCAACCGGTCGACGTACACGGGGCGCTCCACCCTCCAGGACCCCGTGCGGTTGGCCAGGCTCGAACCCACGTCCAAGGTGATGGCGAACGGGCGCTGCGTCATGCCGACAACCCGTAACGGGCCACGTTGGCGTCGGCCATGGCCTGCAGACGGTCGATCACCTCGCTCCGGCGTGTCGGCTCGAAGAGATGACGGAAGCGGGTTTGCAGCCGCAGGTACTCCTCCACCTTCACCTGCCGGCGTATGGGCGACACCGAGGTGAGCTCCCCGTGCTCTGCCTCGAAGACCGGGAAAAAGCCACACTCCTTGGCCAGCCGGGCCAGGCGCACTGTGTCCGACGAGGCGCTCCCCCACCCCAGGGGACAGGGGACCAGTACGTGGAGGTACCGGGCCCCTCGGAACTCCATGGCACGGCGCACCTTGTGCTCGAGGTCGTGCAGCTCGGCAACGGTGGCGGTGGCCACGTACCCGATGCCGTGCGCCATGGCCAGGCGGGGCAGGTCCTTGCCCTGGCCGAAGCGGTTGCCGGGATGTGCGCCCACGGCCTCGGTAGTCGCCGTGCGGGCAGCCGGGGGCGTGGCGCTGGAGCGCTGCACCCCGGTGTTCATGTAGCCCTCGTTGTCGTAGCAGACGAAGAGCACGTCGTCGTCGCGCTCGAACATCCCCGACAGACATCCCAGACCGATGTCCACCGTGCCCCCGTCCCCGGCCTGGCCCACGACCCGGACGTCGTCACGGCCCTGGGCACGAAGAGCAGCGGCCACGCCGGCGGCGACGGCCGGGGCGTTGCCGAACAGCGAGTGCAGCCATGGCAGGCGCCAGGAGCTCTCGGGGTATGGAGTGGAGAACACCTCGAGGCACCCCGTGGCGTTCACGGCGATCACGCGCCCGCCGGTGGCCTCCATGGCGGCGTCGAGCACGTAGCGTGCCCCCAGCGCCTCTCCGCAACCCTGACAGGCGCGGTGACCCGAGTTGAGGGCGTTGGTGCGCCCCCGCTGCGACTGAACGCTCCGTTCCTGGGGCGAGAGCAGTCGGTTGCCGGCCGCGAAGCTGCCCACTTGGTAGAACTTGACGGGCTCGAATACCGGCTCGCTCATCGGCGCCTCCCTCCGCCCACCGCCCCGGCCCCCACGATGCCCAGGTCGCGCAGGAGGTTCTCGGCGCTCGGGCCCGAGCGGCGCGAGCGGGCCAGGCGGGCCAGCTCGTTCTCCACCAGGTCGTGGTCGAGGTCCAGAAAAGTGAGGGGTCCCAGGCCGCCGCCTGCGGCCTCGTCCACCAGCGAGCGCAACGACGACTCGGTGATGGGCCGGCCGCCGAGTCCGGCCACGACGCTGTGCACGTCGACATCGGCACCCGCCAGGGCGGCGGCCACGTCGGCGGCGAGGATGCCCCCGGCGCCGGGGGCCAGCGCCTTCTCGACGACGACCACCTGACGGGCTCCCGCCAGCGCCTGGCGCACGGCGGCCCTCGGGAAGGGGCGGAAGGTGGTGATGCCCAAGGTCCCCACCCGGTGCGCCCCGTCGCCGGCGCGCACGGCGTCGACCACCTCCTTGAGCGTCCCCAACACCGAGCCCATGGCCACCACCACCGTGTCGGCGTCGCCGCTGCGGTAGGGGTGGACCAACCCGCCCGACGGCCTCCCGAAGGCCTCGGCGAACTCCTCGGCCACTTCGGGGATCCGGTCGAGCGCCTGCAGCTGCTTGTGATGGGCGAGGTACCGGTCCTCCTCGAACGCCTCGGGGCCCACCATGGCCCCGATGGACAGCGGCTCGGCGGGATCGAGGACCTGCCTGGGCTCGTAGGGGGGGAGGAAGCCCGCCACCTGCTGCACTCTCGGCACCTCCACCTCCTCCACGGCGTGGGTGAGCACGAACCCGTCCATGTTGACCATGACCGGCACCGACAGCTCCTCGCCCAGCCGGAAGGCCTGCACGTGGAGGTCGGCTGCCTCCTGGTTGGTCTCGGCGAACAGCTGGACCCACCCGGCGTCGCGCACTGCCATGGCGTCGGAGTGGTCGTTCCAGATGTTGATGGGCGCCCCGATGGCCCGGTTGGCCACGGTCATGACGGTGGGCAGGCCCAGCCCGGCGGCGTTGTAGACGGCCTCGATCATGAAGAGCAGCCCTTGGCTGGCGGTGGCGGTGTAGGTGCGGGCACCGGCGGCGGAGGCACCGATGCACACCGACATGGCGGCGAACTCCGACTCGACGTTCAGGAATTCGCATCCCGGCAGGGCGCCGGTCCGCACCAGGACGCCGATGGCCTCGATGATGTGGGTCTGAGGCGAGATGGGGTAGGCGCACACCACCTGGGGGCGGCAGGCGGCCACCGCCTCGGCGACGGCGCGCGACCCCTCAAGCTGGCGAAGCACCCAGCGCCTCCATGGCAGGGCGGACGAGCCGGTAGGCCTCGGCGGCGGCAAGGGCGTTGGCCTCGCCCGTCCTGCCGGCAAAGCGCTCCATGAGCGCTGTCTGCACCGACCCCAGCGACACCACGCCGGTCAGGGCGGCGAAGGCCCCGAGCAGCGGGGCGTTGGGCACCGGCCGCCCCACGTGCTGGAGGGCCAGCTCGGTGGCCGGCACGCAGCGGGCCCGTCGGGGTCCCAGCCGGGCCACCATCTCGCCCAAGCCCACCTCGACCAGGCCCTGGGAGGAATTGACCAGCAGGTACCCCCCGGGTGCCAGGCCGGCGAACAAGTCGACCTGGTGCACGAGGGTGGCGTCCTGGACGATGACGGCGTCGGGTTGGGCCACGGGCTGGCGGGTACGCAACACCACGTCGGCGATGCGGCAGAACGACACCACCGGGGCGCCGGTGCGCTCGGAGCCGAAACTGGGGAAAGCCTGGGCGTGGCGCCCCTCGGTGAAGGCGGCCACCGACAGCAGCTCGGCGGCAGTCACCACACCCTGTCCGCCCCGTCCGTGCACGCGGACCTGGAACACAGAGCCATTGCACCGCCTCGTCCCCGACCCCCGCCAGGGCAGAAGGTCACCGGGCGCCCCGCCGGTGGTCGTGGGCGCCCACCGCCCGGCGGCGGGCCGCCGGGACCTACGATGGGGGGTACCGTGCCAGTTGACGTGAACGTTAAGAAGGGCGGCTACAAGTGGGCCGCCCTGGCCAACACCACCATGGGCATGCTCATGGCCACCATCGACGGGTCGATCATGCTCATCTCCCTGCCGGACATCTTCCGCGGGATCCACCTCGACCCCCTGAAGCCGGGCAACAGCTTCTACCTGCTGTGGATGATCCTCAGCTTCCTCGTCGTCACGAGCGTCCTCGTGGTGAACCTGGGCCGCCTGGGTGACATCTACGGCCGGGTCCGCATGTACAACCTCGGCTTCCTGGTGTTCACCGTCTTCTCACTGCTGCTCACCGTCACCTGGATGAACGGCGTGGCCGCCGGACTGTGGTTGGTGATCGTGCGCGTCTTCCAGGGAGTGGGCGCCGCCATGCTCATCGCCAACTCCTCGGCCATCCTCACCGACGCCTTCCCCGAGCACCAGCGGGGCATGGCGCTGGGGATCAACCAGGCGGCCGGCATCAGCGGGACCTTCATCGGCTTGGTGCTGGGCGGCATCCTCGCCCCCATCGACTGGCGCCTCATCTTCTTGGTGTCGGTGCCGGTGGGCGTGCTGGGCACGGTGTGGGGGTACCTGAAGCTGCGCGAAGTGGGCACCCACCGCCTGGCCCACATCGACTGGCCCGGGAACATCACCTTCGCCCTGGGCCTCGTCGCCGTCATGATCGGCATCACCTACGGCATCGAGCCCTATGCCGGCCACACCATGGGTTGGACCTCGCCCAGCGTGATCACCGAGCTTTCGACGGGGGTGGCCTTCTTGATCGCCTTCGGCGTGATCGAGCGCCGCTCCGCCCAACCCATGTTCCGGCTCCAGCTGTTTCGGATCAGGGCCTTCACCTCGGGGATCCTTGCCAGCTTCCTGGCGGCGCTGGGCCGGGGCGGGCTCATGTTCATCCTCATCATCTGGCTGCAGGGAATCTGGCTCCCCCGACACGGGTACGACTTCGCCCGCACGCCCCTGTGGGCGGGCATCTACATGCTCCCCCTGACCGCCGGGTTCCTGGTGGCCGGACCCGTGTCAGGCTTCCTGTCGGACCGTTTCGGATCCCGCCCCTTCGCCACCGGCGGCATGATCGGCTCGGCGGCGTCCTTCGCCGCCCTGGAGGCGCTACCCATCAACTTCGCCTACTGGGAGTTCGCAGTCATCCTCACCATGACCGGCCTCACCATGGGCCTCTTCGCCTCGCCCAACCGGGCCGGGGTCATGAACAGCCTGCCGCCCCAGCACCGAGGGGCGGGCTCGGGCATGAACTCGACGTTCCAGAACTCGGCGCAGGTGCTGTCCATCGGGATCTTCTTCACCCTCATGATCGTCGGCCTGGCCTCGGCACTGCCCCACGCCCTGTACGGGGGCCTGGTGGCACAGGGCGTCCCCGCCTCGGTGGCCTCGCGGGTCTCCCACCTGCCCCCCGTGTCCACCCTGTTCGCCGCTTTTCTGGGCGAGAACCCCATGCAGCACCTGCTGGGCCCCGCCGTGCTCGGCCACCTTCCGGCCGCCAGGGTCGCCGTCATCACGGGACGGAGCTTCTTCCCCTCGATGATCTCCACGGCCTTCCGCAGCGGGCTGCACGAGGCCTTCGACTTCGCCATCGCCGCCTGCCTGGTGGCAGCGGCCGCCTCCTGGCTGCGCGGGGGGAAGTACGTCTACCGGGAGCCCGAAGCGGCCCAGACCCCATCCCCGGAGCTGGTCACCACCGCTTGAGCGGCCGAGCGCTCCCGACGCCGCCACCGCTGCCAGCGTCCCCCGCACCGAGAGCGCCACGATACCCAGGACACCCGACTTTCACCCTCCCTGGGCGCCCTGGGGCCGTCCACCCCCGTTGCCATGCACGACGCGGTGCGCGGGCGGGAATGTCCATTGCCATGATCGCCATCTCGTCGCTGCTCCTCGTGGCGACCTTGTCCTTGGTCGTCACCAGGGCAGCCACCGTGCTCCTCGTGGCGACGGGGCTGTCGCGCCAAGTCGCCCGGTTCCAGGCTCGCTCGGCACTGAGCGGCGCCGGCTTCACCACCCGGGAGTCGGAGTCCGTCGTGAACCACCCTCTGCGCCGACGGGTCATCATGACGCTCATGCTGCTGGGCAACGTGGGCATCGTGGCATCGGCGGGCAGCTTGATCCTCGGTTTCAACGGTGGCGGGGTGGGCAAGGACTGGGCCCGCGTCGTCGAGCTGGGGGCCGGTCTCCTGGCCATCGTCGCCGTGTCGCGCAGCGCCGTCGTGGACCGTTGGCTGACCGCCCTCGCCTCACGAGTGCTGCGCCGCTACACGGAGCCGTTCGTGCGCGACCTCGGCGGGCTGCTGCAGCTGGCCGGCACGTACTCCGTCAAAGAGCTCGCCGTGCAGCCCGGGGACTGGCTGGCGGACAAGCAGCTCGCCGACCTGGCCCTGCGCGAGGAAGGTGTAGCCGTGCTGGGGCTGACCCGTCCCAACGGCCGCTACGTCGGAGCTCCGGGCGGCGCCACGCGCATCGGGCCCGGCGACCTCCTCGTGGTCTACGGCAGCGAGGACTGCCTCGGCGCTCTCGACCGCCGGCCCAGCGGCGCCCGCGGCGACGCCGAGCACGATGTGGCCGCTGCTCGCCAGGGCCGGCGCCAAGCCCAAGAGGAGGCCACCGGCGGCTGAGGAGGAAGGCGCGAGCCGCTCAATCGAGCCCGAGCATGGCGGAGCAGGCGGGCCACTCGCCCCAGCCGTACTCCTGCTCCAGGCGGGTGGCGGCCTGGTCCTGCTGGGGCGCCGGAGCGTCGCTGGGCAGGCCGCTGTAACCGAGGTTCTGCCAGGTCGAAAGGGCGAACTGGTAGGCGCCGTAGTACCCGTTTCCCGTGTTGTCACGGTAGTTGTCGCCCGACTCGCACATCCGCAGCCTGTACAGGTCCTGCGCCATCGAGCCGTTGCCACCGGCCAGGTTGGACAGGTCCACGCTGGCGGGTGGCCCTAAGGCGGCTTGTTCCGCCCGTACCTTGTCGAGTTCGCCCTGGAGCGTCCCCGCAGCCGACTTGAGGGCGCTGTACTGGCCGTTGAGCGAGGCGTAGGCGGCGCTGGCGGTGGCGCGCTCGGCGTCCAGCTGCGTCTGCTGGCGCTCGACGGCCGACTGGGCCTGGAGGAAGGCGTCCACCGCATTCGACTCGTTGGTGGTGGCGAGCTGCCGGTAGGTGGCCTTGGCGGCCAATTGGTCGGGCGTGCCTATGAAGTCCGCAAGCTGCGCGCCCTCGGTGTCCTGGACGTACTGGTTGATGGCGATGGCGCGCAAGGTGCCCGAAGCGCGGGCGAGTTGCGCCTGCAAGGAGGCCAAGGTGGCCCGCCCGGCGGCGATGACGTCGTCGGTGGTCGCCAGACGCGACTGGGCGGCTGCCACGGCATCGGCCATCTCGTGCAGCGACGAGCCGTCGCTCACGATCTGCGCCTGCAGCTCTTGCGCCTGCTGGCTGAGGCCGGACTGCGTCGGGGGGGAGGCAGCGCCGGCCGGCGGCGAAGAGAGGGCGGCGAAACCTACACCGAGCAGTGTGCTCAGTGTCACCGCAGCGGCGCCACCACGCGTCAGCGATGTGGGAAGGCGAAAGGCCCGCCGGCCGGAGATCGCTCTCCTACGGGTCACGATCAGTCGACGCTACCGACCCCGGTCCCTGCACGTCATATCCGCTACGTCATGAGGTGCAGGTGCTGCGCCCCGTGCCGCCTGTGGACAACCATTTCGGCCTCCTACCAGGAGATTCGCACCAGACGGCTCAGATCGCGCTGTGCGCGCGCAGGGCACCGCGCTCCACCGCGATCCGCTCAGCAGGCCCCTCCCGCCCCAGCGGGCGAGGCCAGTGGCGCCATGTCAGAGCAGTCTGCGCCAGACGATCTGGGTCGTGGTGCCGCGCAGGTACACCTGGCTGGCCTTGTCGTCGAGGAGCTTGCCGAAGTCGGTGTCAGCAGCCAGCGCTTGTTGCGCGCGTTCCATCTCCTCGATGGAGCTGTAGCCCGTGAGCCAGCCGACGCCACCGAACTGGCCCGTGCCCGACACGCCGAAGGAACACCGGCAGCCCGTGACGGCCTTCACGCGCTGGGCGATCTCGACTCCGAGCTCGGTTCCCTTGGCCATGGCGCCGCCGGCGAGGACGCTCTGCACGACGCTGGCATACGAGGGCTGGGCGTCGGCGGCAACGTCGGCGAGCACGAGGTTGACGATCTGGTCGTCCACCGGTTCCCCGCTCGTGAAGGCGGCGCCTTGGTCGACGAAAACGAGATAGCCACTGTCGGCCATGAGCTTGGCATCGGTGGCCTCCAGTGTGGCGAGCTCCTCGAGAAGGGCGGTCCACGCTACGGTCCCCACGCCGGGCGAGAAGACCCGGCCCGACAAGCCCACGGGCACCTCGCTCGCCTATCCGGGGCGGTCCACGGGTTCTTCGTTACATTCCGGAGGTGGGAGGAGAGGGGAGGAGTGGTGCTGTCCGCTCAGGCTCGTGATCACGGCCGGGCCGGTGCCGGGGCCTGGGGATGGTTCCTGGCCTGGGCCCTGGCGGGCGCCGCCTACGGAGCGGGCGTCGTGGGGGCCGCCACCATCGGCATCGTGGTCTTCCCGATTGCCATCGTGGCCACGGTGGTGCTCCTGGGCCGGCGTCCGGCGCTGAGCGGCCTACCCGGCGCCGCCCTGGGCGTGGGGGCGGTCCTGATCTACGTGGCCTATGTGAACCGGCGAGGGCCGGGAACCGTCTGCACCCAACACGCCGGTGGGGCCGGCTACCGGTGCGTGTCGGAGCTGAGCCCCTTGCCCTTCGTGGTGGCCGGAGCCGTCGCCGTGGTGGTGGGCGTCGGGCTCTTCGTGGTGCTGGGCCGGCGCCTGGGAAGGTCCGGGGCCTGACCGGCGGGCAGCACGTCGCAGAACACGAATCCGTCGCGTTCGACAACCTCGCCCACCTCCACCGCTATCGGGGCTCGGAAGCCCGGGCCGTCCACGACGAATGTGTGGAACTCCCCTCGCTCCCCGCAGGGATCGGCACCCTCGGGGAGCTCCGCCAAAAAAGCTTCGTCGAAACGGCGACCGGCCAGCTTTGCGGGGACCTGGCGAGGGTCGATGCACGTGACCACGGCATCGATGCCTTGGGCCAGCATGGTGCGGGCCAACTCGTCGGTGGGACGCCCCCACAGGGGGAACAGCGGGGCGATGCCCGAACCCTCGAGGGAGCGCTCCCGGTAGGCCCGTACGTCCTCGAGGTAGAGGTCGCCGAACACCACGTGGGTCACCCCCTGGGACCGGGCCGCCGCCATGGCGTTCTCCATGCGAGCCTCGTAGAGGTCGTTGGGACAGGGGAAGGGGATGTCGACGACGTGCAAGGGCAGACCCAGACGTTCGGCTTGGGCCTCCACCAGGGACCGCCGGACGGCGTGCATCGCCACCCGGTCGGCGTCCTGGTTCACCGTCACCAGCAATCCGACCACGTCGACGCCCGTCTCCCGGCGTGCCACGTGGAGAGCCAGGGTGCTGTCCTTGCCGCTGCTCCAGCTCATCCATGCCCGCACCGCCGCTGCGGCCGGCGGCGGCGGTGCGCCAGGAGCCCGAGGGGACCGCTCGACATGGGGTTCAAATGACATAGGGGCTTCAGACGACATAGGGACAGTGGCGGCAGCCGCGCTCACAGCAGAAGCCACGGTCGCGCAGGTAGGCGGCGGTGAGGACGAACAGCCCGCTGTCGGGGTCGCTGTAGCCGGCGGCGCCTTCGGCCATGGCATCGGCGTGGCGAGCGAGGATCTCCGCCCGCCGCTTGTGCCCCGGTTCGAGGCGGGTGTGGTGGGGCTCGTCGAGGGGACGGTCGGCCAGCTGCTCCACGGGCACGGGGTCGATGGTAAACGGCCTGTCCCCTGTCGGGGCGGCCGAGGGGGGCGGGGGCGAGGCACACTGAGAGGCGTGCGCATCTTGTCCCTGCTCCCGTCGGCCACCGAGATCGTCTACGCCCTGGGCCTGGAGGACGCCCTAGTAGGGGTCACCCACGAGTGCGACTGGCCGCCCGAGGCCAGGGCCAAGCCCCCCGTCACCGTCTCGGCGCTCCCGCCCGCGGCGTCGCCGGCGGAGATCGACCGCCTCGTGAGCGCCAGTGTCGGGGGAGGCGACCCCATCTACCGCCTCGACGAGCCCCTGGTGAGAGACCTGCAGCCCGACATCGTGCTCACCCAGGACCTGTGCGCCGTGTGCGCCGTGCCCTCTGGACAGGTGGGTCGGGCGCTCGACACCATCGGGTGCTCGGCACAGGTGGTATCGCTCGACCCCGCCAGCCTGGACGACGTCCTCGACTGCCTGCTGCAGGTGGGGGGCGCCGCCGGCGTGGAGAGCAGGGCCGAGCAGCTGGTGGCCGACCTCCGCCGCCGGCTCGACACGGTGCGGGGGGCGGTGGCGGGCAGGCCGCGGCCGCGGACCTTCGTCCTCGAATGGTCGGACCCTCCTTTCAACGGGGGCCACTGGATCCCCGACATGGTGGAGGCAGCCGGTGGGGAGCCTGTGCTGGCTGCCCGGCACACGCCGTCGATCCGGATCGACTGGAGGGCCATCGCCGAGGCGGCGTCGCAGGTGGTGGTGTTCGCCCCGTGCGGCTACGACCTGGAGCAGGCCTGTGCCGAAGGACGGTCGCTCCTCGAGCGGCCCGAGCTGGCCGACGCTTCCTCCTTCTTCGCCGCCGACGCCAGCGGGTACTTCTCGCGACCCGGGCCGCGGCTGGTGGGCGGCGTCGAGGCGCTGGGCGCCGCCCTCCACCCCGGCTCGGGCCAGCCCGATGAGGCGGCGGTGCTGTACCGCTTGCGCTGAGCCGTCTGCGCTGAGAGGCGTCTGGCCGCTCGTGGATCAGTCGCAGCGGCCCAAGGCGGCGACGGCGGCCTGACCGACGCTTATGCCGCCGTCGTTGGCAGGCACTTCGTGGTGCACGAGGACCTCGAGGCCTTGTCCGGCGAGCCGGCGCCCCACCACGTCGCTCAGCACGACGTTCTGGAACACGCCGCCCGAGAGCACCACCGTGGACACATCGGCATCGGAGGCGAGCCGAGCCGCCACCTCAGCGGTGGCCCGGCCCAGGCCCAGGTGGAAGGCGGCGGCCATGTCGGCGGGGTCGGCTCCCGATGCCCGCTCGGCCAGCAAGGTGCCGAGGAGCGGACGCGGGTCGAGCACCGTCGCCCCGCCCTGGTCGACCATCTCGGCCTCATACAGCGGTTGCCGGGCGGGGTCGCCCTTTCTGGCCAGGGCCTCGAGCTCGATGGCGGCCTGTCCCTCGTAGGTGACAGCCAGGCGCAGCCCGAGCAGGGCGGCGACGGCATCGAACAACCGCCCGACACTGGAGGTGACCGGGCCCGCTCCCGCCCTGACCAAGGACAGGGCGGCCGGCCACCGGGAGTCCAGCTCGGGCCCGAGAGCGGCGGCTGCCTCCTGGCCGGCGGCGGCTGCCACCCAGCACAGCGCCATGCGCCACGGCTCGCGGATTGCGGCCTGCCCGCCGGGCAATGAGAGGGGGAGAAGGTGGCCCACCCGGCGATAGGAGGAGACGTCGCACACCAGGAACTCCCCGCCCCACAACGTGCCGTCGGCGCCGTAGCCCAGCCCGTCGAAGGCAACGCCCAGCACGGGGCCCAGCTGCCCGTGCTCGACCATGCACGACACCACGTGGGCGTGGTGGTGCTGCACCCCGAGCAGCTCGAGGCCGGTGTCCTGGGCCCATTTGGTGGACAGGTACTCGGGATGCAGGTCATGGGCCACCACCTCCGGCTCGACACCGAAGAGCCGGCACAGGTGGCCGGTGGCCTGGAGGAAGGAGCGGTACGTGGCCAGGTGCTCGAGGTCGCCGATGTGGTGGCTGGTGACGAGCCACGATCCCTTGGCGAGCGACACCGTGTTCTTGAGCTCGGCACCGGTGGCCAGCACCTGTCGGCGGGCGGGCTCGGGCAGGAGCAGGGGCTCCGGGGCGTAGCCGCGCGAGCGTCGGACCACCTGCCGGTACCCCGGGCCGGCGCGCAGGACCGAGTCGTCGCAACGGACGTGGATGGGCCGGTCGTGGGTGAGCAGACCGTCGACCAAGGGGCCCAGGCGGCGACAAGCGTCGTCCTCCTCGAAGGCGATGGGATCGTCGGAGAGGTTGCCGCTCGTCATGACGAGCGGACGAGCCACCTCCTCGAGCAGCAGATGGTGCAGGGGGCTGTAGGGGAGCATGAGGCCGAGCTCGCCGACGACGGGGGCCACGGCATCTGACAGCCGCACCCGGGCACCGGCGGCTGGTGCCTTGGGCACCAGCACGATGGGTCGCCGTGGTGACACCAAGGCCTTCTCGGCCTCGACACCGAGCAGGCACAGCTCTGCGGCGACTGCGGTATCGGCCACCATCACGGCGAAGGGCTTGTCGTCGCGCGCCTTGCGCCTGCGCAAAGTGCCCACGGCCTCGTCGTCGGTGGCGTCGGCAGCCAGGTGGTAGCCGCCCACGCCCTTCACTCCCACTACCTCTCCGCGCCGCAACGCCTCGACAGCGGCCCTCAGGGCCTCGTCGCCCTCGCAGATCACGACTCCCTCCGGGCTGCGCCAGCTCAGACGGGGGCCGCAGCGGGGGCAGGCGTTGGGCTGGGCGTGGAAACGGCGGCTGGCGGGATCGTCGTACTCCTCCTGGCACGACGGACACATGGCGAAGGCCGCCATGGTGGTGGCCGCCCGGTCGTAGGGGACGGCGCGCACGATGGTGTAGCGCGGACCACAGTCAGTGCAGTTGGTGAACGGGTACCGGAACCGGCGGTCGGATGCGTCGTCCACCTCCGCCATGCACGCCGGGCAGGTGCCCACGTCCACGCTGACCGGCACAGCGGGGCTCCCCTCCCCCGCGCTCTCCACGATGCTGAAGCCGTCGGCCCCGCTCACCTCGAGGCGGCCCTCGGACACCGACTCCACCCGGGCCAGCGGGGGTGGTTCCTCGACGAGCCGGCGACGGAGCTCCGAGAGAGCCTCCGAATCGCCTTCCACCTCGATGAGCACCCCCGAGGAGTCGTTGCGCACGAACCCGCTCAGGCCGAGCGATCGAGCGTGGCGGTACACGAAAGGGCGGAATCCCACGCCCTGGACCGTCCCGGTGACCCGCAGACGCCTTCTCTCGATGGCGCTCACCGTCAGCAGATACGCGGCAGCGGGTCCCCCACGAGCATGTCCACGATGCGCGTGCCCCCGAAGCCCGTGCGCAGGACCACGATCCCCGCCGGCTCGGCCAAGACTTCGCCCACGACAGCCGCCCCCTTGCCCAGTGGGTGGGCGCGCCAAGCCGCAAGGGCGGCGTCCGTCTCGGCAGCGGGGACGACGGCCAGCATCTTTCCCTCGTTGGCCACGTACAGCGGGTCGATTCCCAGCAGGTCGCAGGCTCCTGCCACCGCCGGCGTGACGGGCAGCTCCTGCTCGTCGAGCACGATGGCACACCCGCTGTCGCGGGCCAGCTCGTTGGCCACCGTCCCCACGCCCCCCCGGGTGGGGTCCCGCAACCAGCGCGTCCCCGGAGCGCTGGCCAACAGCGCTTCCACCAACTCGGCCAGAGGAGCCGTGTCGGAGGCCACGTCGGCCTCCAGCTCGAGGTCGCCGCGCGCCAGCATCACCGCCGTGCCGTGGTCGCCGATGGTGCCCGACACGAGCACCTTGTCCCCCGGCTGCACCAGGCGGGCACCCAGGCGGCGTCCGGCGGGCACGAGGCCCACGCCGGTGGTGGTCACGTACATTCCGTCGGCGGCGCCTTTGTCCACCACCTTGGTGTCGCCGGTGACGATGCTCACCTTCGCCCGCGCCGCCGCCTCTGCCATGTCGGCCACCACGGCGCGGAGCTCCTCCATGGCGAGGCCCTCTTCCAGGACGAAGGCTGCCGACAACCAGGCGGGGCGGGCCCCCACAGCGGCCAGGTCGTTGACGGTGCCGTGCACGGCCAGGTGCCCGATCGACCCTCCGGGAAAACGCAGCGGTCGCACCACGAAGGAGTCGGTGGTGACGGCCAGGACCTCGCCCGACGGCGTCTCCACGACAGCGGCGTCGGTGAGCTCGTCGGGCGGTGCACCCATCAGTGCGTCGACGAACACGGCGTCGACGAGAGCGGCCGACGCCTTGCCCCCTGCACCGTGCGCCAGGGTCACCACCTCCTCACGCAGGCGGGGACGGCGCTTGCGGAAGGTCTCGATGCGCTCGAGGACCGACTCCTCGTCACTCACGGCGCCGCCTCCTCCAGAGAGTCTTGGAGAAGCTGCCACAACCGCAAGGCCAGGGCGGCTTGGGTCTCCTGGATGCGGTGCACGCTGTCGCAGCGGACGACCAGGCAGTGCTCGACGTCGGCCGACGACGCCATGTCGCCGCCTTCGTAGCCTGCCAGCCCCACCGTGAGCAGGCCGGCGCGCCTGGCTTCGGCAAAGGCACGCATCAGGTTCGAGGAGCTCCCGCTGGTCGAGAAGCCGACCAGCACGTCCTGGGGGCGCCCGTAGGCGATGACCTGCCGGGAGAACACGAGCTCGTAGCCCACGTCGTTGCCCAGGGCGCTGAGCACGGCCGGGTCAGCGACCAGGGAACGAGCGGGAAGCGGCCGTCCCCGGGGAGGACGCGACAGCAGCTGGGCGAAGCCGTCGGCGTCGGTCGAGCTGCCCCCGTTGCCCATGGTGAAGACCTCGCCACCGGCACCCAGGCGCTCAGTCATGGCGGCGGCCACCAGGGCCAGCTGGCCTTCGAGCAGGGTGCGCGTCTCGTGGAGCAAGCGGGTGCTCTCGGCGGACTTGGCCGCCGCCGAGGACGACAGGTCGGCGAGCAGCTCCCCGGCCTCCATCCGCCCGCCGTCGATGAAGGGATAGAGGAAGTCGGTCCCCTCGGGTCTCACCGCTCGGCCTCCACGAGGGTGAGGGCGGTGCCGGCGTGCACCAGAACCAGGTCACCGGGGCGCAGAGCCGGGACCAGGGTCACGTCGATCTCCTCGGTCCCCCGGGCCGTGCGCACCGTGGCCGCGCTGGCGGTGCCCACCGTCACGACCTCCGCCAGCCTCCCCTCGTCGGAGCAGGTGACGCACACCGGCTCCTGGCCACCCTCCTCTCGTGCCACCAGGCCCGGGTGCTCGAAACAGACGTGGGCCAGCTCCCACAACAGGTGGTACACGAGCACGAGCCGGCCCCCGTGCACCACGCTCTCCTCGTCGCCCTCGCACCACAGGACGTGATCGGCGGCGCCGGCCGCCGGCCGCGGGCCGGTGCCCACCCACAGCGTGGTCGCTCCCCACGCCGGGGCCCGGCGCACCACGTCGGCCACGACAGGGTCGTCCCCTCGAGAGACGGCCACGACGACGTCGCCTGGGCGGCACAGCAACCGCAGCTGGCCGACGACGTCGGGACCCTCCACGGCGACCGCCGGCAGCGCCCGCTTGCCCATGATCACCGGGTGCACGAACTCCACGGCAACGTGGCGGGCGTGTGCCGGCCACGCCGGCGCCAGACACCAGATGGTGGCGCCGGCTGCGCACCGCTCGGCCACGGCCAGCGCGCCAACAGCCAGGTCCTGAGCGGGCGGGCCGCTGACCGGCTGGGCCGTGCCTGGTGTGCCGGGAGCTCGCACCTGGTGACCTCCTCGGGGTGCTGAGCCGATGCTACGTCCCCCCGTGCGCCGATGTTTGGCTTGTGCAAGTAGGTGCTGCCCTCGTCTTCGAGCCCTGCACCGTTCCCGGTGCGCCACGCCGCGTCGTGCTCCTTCTCACTTTCCCCTCGAGCCTTGACTTCCTCGCCCCCACCAATAGCATACTCAGTATGCTATTCAGAAGCGCCAAGCCGTGAGCGTGCGCCACGCCCTGCTGGGCCTGCTCAGCGAGGGGCCCAAGTACGGCCACCAACTCCGCCAGGAGTTCGAGGCCCGTACCGGCGACGTGTGGCCCCTCAACGTGGGCCAGGTGTACACGACCTTGCAGCGCCTCGAGCGCGACGGGCTCATCGAGTCCGACGAGGACGTGGCCGAGGGCCCGCAAAAGGGCTTCCACATAACCCCTGCCGGCCGCCACGAGCTGCAGAGCTGGCTGCACACCCCGCCCGATGCGACCACACCGCCGCGCGACGAGCTCGTGATCAAGGTGCTGGTGGCACTGCGGATGCCCGACGTGGACGTCCGCGACGTGCTCCAGGCCCACCGCCGCTTCCTCGTCGAGCTCATGCAGCAGTGGACCCGCCTCAAGGAGGACGAAGCGGGGTCCGACCTGGCGCTGGCCCTGGTGGTGGATGCCGAGCTGTTCCGCCTGGACTCGGTGATCCGCTGGCTGGACGCCGCCGACGGCCGGCTCAAGAGAGCCAGCGTCGAGCCGGTGGCCGAGGAGCCGGCGGCCGCTCCCCTCATCCGGCGGAGATTGGTGGTGCGGCGGTGAGCTTCCTCGAGTTGCGCGACGTGTCCAAGGTGTACGGGGCGGGTGCCAACGAGGTGCAGGCCCTGCACAACGTGAGCCTGTCGGTCGAACGCGGCTCGCTGGTGGCGGTGATGGGGCCCAGCGGTTCGGGCAAGTCCACGCTGCTCACCATCGCCGGCAGCCTGGAGGAGCCCACCGGCGGCGAGGTGATGGTGGGAGGTGCTGCGCTGTCGGCCTTGTCGCGCAACGCCAAGGCCCAGCTCCGGCGCCGGACCATCGGCTACGTGTTCCAGGACTTCAACCTGCTCCCCGGCCTGACCGCCGTGGAGAACGTCTCGCTCCCCCTCGAGCTCGACGGCGTCGGCGCCAAAAAGGCGCAGGCCGTCGCCATGGCCAGCCTCGAGGAGCTCGGCCTGGCCGAGCGGGCGAGCCATTTCCCCGACGAGCTGTCCGGCGGCGAGCGCCAGCGGGCGGCCATCGCCCGCGCCGTGGTGGGAGAGCGCCACCTGCTGTTGGCCGACGAGCCTTCGGGGGCGCTCGACTCGGTGAACAGCGAGGCCGTCATGCGCATGATCCTGGCTGCCTGCAAGCGGGGAGTGGCCGCCGTGGTGGTCACTCACGACGCCCAGCTGGCCTCGTGGGCCGAGCGCGTGGTGTTCCTGCGAGACGGCCGGGTGGTCGACCAGACGGTGCCCCCTCCCAGCCCTGAGTCGCTGCTCGAGGCCAGCCCCCAGCCGTGAGCAGCACCCTCCTCGAACGCCGGGCAGCGGCGGGCCCGGCTGTGGGCGCCATCCACGCCCGGCGCGCCGTGGTGCGATGGGCGTGGAGGCTCTTGCGCCGGGAGTGGCGCCAGCAGCTGCTCGTCCTCGCCCTCATCGTGGTGGCGGTGGCCGCCACCGTCGTGGGCTCGACCGTGGCGACCGACAACCCCCCGCCCGCCAACTCCGGCTTCGGCACGGCCCAGGACATGGCGACCTTCTCCGGGTCCGACCCCCACCTGGCGGCGCAGATCGCCGCCCTGGAACGGCGTTTCGGCAAGGTCGACGTCATCGAGAACCAGAAGCTGCCCGTCCCCGGCTCCATCGACACCTTCGACCTGCGGGCTGCGAACCCCCATGGGGCCTACGACAAGCCGCTGTTCTCGCTGGTGTCGGGCCAATTCCCCACCTCCGCCAGCCAGATCGCCGTGTCCGGCCCGGTGGCAGCCGACTTCGGGCTGCGCGTGGGCAGCACGTGGACGCTCGGGGGCACCACCCGCCAGGTCTCCGGCATCGTCCAGAACCCCGAGAGCCTCCTCGACGCCTTCGCCCTGGTGGTGCCGGGCCAGGTGCCCGCCCCCACCCAGGTGCTGGCGCTCTTCGACGGTGGGGGGCTGGCGCCGGGTTCCATCGGCTCCAACGTCTCGTCCCCCGCCACGGTCAAGCAGAGCAACACGCTCAACCCCGAGACCATCTCGCTGTCGGTGCTCGTGATCGGGATGCTGCTCATCGCCCTGGTAGCGGTGGGCGGCTTCACGGTGCTGGCGCAACGCCGGTTGCGCTCGCTCGGGATGCTGGCCTCGCTCGGGGCCACCGACAAGCACGTCGGCCTGGTGGTGCGGGCCAACGGCGTGGCCGTCGGCGTGACGGGGGCGGTGGTGGGGGCGCTAGCCGGGTTCCTCGCCTGGCTGGCCTACCGGCCGCACCTCGAATCGAGCGCCCACCACCTGATCGGCGTGTGGGCCCTGCCCTGGCTGGTGGTGGTCCTGGCCGTGGTGCTCGCCGTCGTGGCGACCTACTTCGCCGCCTCCCGGCCGGCCCGCGCCATCGTGAAGGTGCCCATCGTGGCCGCCCTGTCCGGCCGCCCGGCGCCACCACGGCAGATCCACCGCTCGATGGTCCCCGGCATCGTCTTCTTGGTGGTGGCCTTCCTCTTGCTCGGTTACTCGGGCGGGACCAACCAGGGCACCGGCAATGCCGGCATGCCCGAGCTCGTACTGGGCCTCGTGGCCCTCATCCCGGCGGTCATCCTCCTGGCACCGTTCTGTCTGTCGGCAATGGCGCGCCTGGGGCGCCACACCCCCGTCTCCGTGCGCCTGGCCCTGCGCGACCTGGCGCGCTATCGCGCCCGCTCGGGTTCGGCCCTCGCCGCCATCAGCCTGGGGATCATGATCGCCGTGATCATCGCCCTGGTGGCAGCGGCCCGCTACGGCAACGTCCTGGACTGGGCCGGGCCCAATCTGGCCTCGAACCAATTGGTCGTCTACCCCCCGCAACCGGGCGCCCAAGGTCCCAAGGGCCAGCCGACCGGCCCACCCCCGGCCCCGACGGCGTCCCAGCTCGAGTCCGCTGCCAAGACGGCGCAGTCGATCGCCACCTCCGTGGGCGCCCAGCGCCTTGTCGAGCTGGACTCGACCAACGCCAGCATCGACGGTACCGAGGGCGGTCGGAGCTACAACGGGAACCTGTATGTCGCCACCCCGCAGCTGCTCCAGGCCTTCGGCATCAGCACTTCACGGGTCCGGGCCAACGCCGACATCCTGAGCATGCGTCCCGGGTTCTCCGGCATCTCCGGATTGTCGCTCACGTGGTGCAAGGGATCGCTGACACCGGCGCCGGGCCCGCCGCCAGGCTCTCAAGTACGCGCCAACGGCCACATCTTCTACAACATCTGCAGCAACCCCGGCACCGATGCGCACCCGGTCATCGAAGAGCTGGGCGCTCTTCCCGCCGGTACCTCGGACCCCAACACGGTGATCACCGAGCACGCCGTGCAGAGCCTGGGACTGCGCACCTCCGTAGCGGGCTGGCTGATCCAGACACCACAGCCGCTCACGGCGGTGCAGATCAGGAACGCCCGGAACGCGGCCGGCGCGGCGGGCATGACCGTCGAGTCCAAGAACGACGAGCCCACCTCCTCGGAGGTCATCAACTGGGCCACCGTGTTCGGCATCGCCCTGGCACTGGGGATCCTGGCCATGAGCGTGGGGCTCATCCGTAGCGAGACCGCCGGCGACCTGCGCACCCTGGCCGCCACCGGGGCGAGCAGCTTCACCCGCCGGACCTTGGCGGCAGCCACTGCAGGCGGGCTGGGTCTTCTCGGCGCCCTGCTGGGCACTCTGGCCGGTTACGTGGGCGTGCTCGGCTATCTGCGCGACAACTCGCTCAACGGCGGGATCTCCGCCCTCGGCAACGTGCCGGCGGCGAACCTGCTCGTGGTCCTCCTCGGGGTCCCCTTTGCCGCCGTCGTTGTGGGCTGGCTCCTCGCCGGACGCCCGCAGCACGCCATGGCCCATCAAGTCATCGAATAAGCGGCGCCCCACACGGGTAGCTTCCCCCTGTGAGCGGAGGCTCGTCGCAGGTGCGCACCGAGCCGGGGCAGGGCCCGAAGACACGTCTGGGCCGGATGGTGGCCGGCTCCGGTGGGCGGACCGGGGAACAGGCCAGCGGTGCCAGCGCCGGGCGCCGCCACAGCCACCAAGGAACCACGGACTGGTTGCGCGACGTGATCCTGGGCGGGCAGGACGGGCTCGTGAACATCCTGGGGATCATTCTCGGCGTCCTGGCCGGAGGAGGCAGCCGGACGGTGCTGCTGGCGGCCGGCTTCGCCGCTGCCATCACCGAGTCGATCTCCATGGGGGCCGTCGGCTACACCTCCACCGTCGCCGACCGCGACTACTACGCGGCGCAGCGCCGTGTCGAGGAGGAGGCTCTCGTCGAGGACACCGACCTCGAGTGCGACGAGGTCCGGGAGCTCTACCGCTCCAAGGGCTTCTCCGGTGACCTGCTCGACCAGGTGGTCGACACCATCACCGCCAACCGTGAGAAGTGGCTGGGGACCATCTTGGAAGAAGAGCGCCACCTCCAGCCCGTGGGGACCGACGACGTGGTCCGCAGCTCGGTGGTGATCACCATCGCCACCTTGATCGGTCACCTCATCCCCCTCCTCCCCTTCGTGTTCCTGGCCAGGACGCCCGCTCTCGTGCTCGCCTTTGTGTCGAGTGCCGTCGTGCTCTTCGGCGTGGGGGCCTACTCCGCTGTCACCCGGGTGGGTGTGTGGTGGCGCAACGGGACGAAGATGATCGTGATCGGGCTCGGCGCTGCCGGGATCGGCTTCGCCATCGGGCGCATCTTCCACGCCGGGGGGTAGTGACCAAGCCTCACGCTCGACCGAGGCAGCGGTGCCTGGGCAGCGCCATCATCAGATGCCCAAGGCTGCTCTCATGCTCGGCGCCGACGAGGCTGCTCCCAGCAAGGGCAGGCCCAGCATCTCCTCGGTCGCAGCCAAGAGCGAATAGTGGTTCACCGGCGAGCTCGAGACGGTGCCGGGCCGGACGCTCGGTGCCACTTCGACGTTGGCCAGCGGGGTGGGCTCGTCCCACACGATGAACAGTGCTGTGGTTCCCGAGCGGTAGGAGGCGGTGGCCAAGATGCGGGGCACCCACGTGGCGAGCCACTGGTCGCCCACGGCGACCGAACAGTCGTGCATGTCGTCACAGATGTTGGGGGTGATCGACGTATAGCTCGGCAATTGCCCGCTGGCGAGGACAGCCGAAAAGGCGCTCAGCGGCAGGTCGTCGGCCTGGCAGGCAGCGCGGTCGCCGGGGCCGTCGTAGTACACGGCGGGATTGTGCTTGGCGGCATAGGAGCCCTGGGAGACGAGCTCACAGTCGGCAGGCATCGATTCCACGAAGCTGCGCTCGCTGCCCCCGGCCTGGCGTACCTGCCGGAACAGGTTGTCGACGGCGAAGGAATGCTGTCCAGGATCGGCGTCGTCGGTCACGCCCTGGGTCGAGCCTGAGGTGGCACCCAGGTAATTGGGGAGCGACGGCGATCCCACGGCCGAGTAACGGCTGTCGGTGCCGCACTGACGGGCAAGAGCGGTGATGTACGGGGCGCCGGGGTTGCCGATCACCGACCCCCACGTGTGGTTCTCCATCCAGATCCACACGACGTGCTGGTAGCGGGCCGGCGGCGCCGTAGCCGTCCCGCACGGCCGGGTGGGGCCGGGGGCGGTTGTCGTCGTCGGCGGCGTCGGCGTCGGCGTCGGGAGCGTCGTGGAGGACAGTGGCACGGACGTCGCCGGAGCCGTGGAGGCAGACGAGCTCCGCTGACGTGCCGGTCCGCCACCGCAGCCGGCCGACGACAAAGCGACCGCCAGCATCGTGCCCAGAGCCGCCACGACGGCCCTCGGAGGGCTCGACTGGTGCCCGCCCCGAGCTGGGGAGGACGGACTCCGGCGCCGAGGGTACGGCCGCATCACCGCTGCGTAGGCTCTGTCGGGTGAGGCCGACGCTGTACGAGTTCGCCGGAGGGCACGACGCCGTTCTCCGCCTGGCACGCGCCCACCACGCCCGCTGCCTGGCCGACCCCGAGCTCAACCACCCCTTCTCCCATCCCGGCCAGCATCCCCAGCACGTCGAGCGCCTGGCCGCCTACTGGACGGAGGTGCTGGGCGGTCCCGCCTCGTACTCGGCGCTCGGCTCCGGGCAGTCGGTCCTGCTCGCCCTCCATGCGGGCATGGGTGACATGAGCGATCTGGGCCGGCGCTTCGTCGACTGTTTCATGGCCGCCGCCGACGACGCCGGGTTGCCCGACGACCCCGAATTCAGAGCGGCGCTGCGCAGCTACATGACCTGGGCCGTCCAAGACGTCGCCCTCTCCCATCCGGAGTCCGCCGCCAGCGTGCCCGCCGGCCTGCCCGTCCCCCACTGGGGATGGAAGGGCAGCGAGGAACGCCACGGGGGATAGGGCCCACGCTGGCCCCGACGGGGAGACGGTAAGGGTGCACGTCATCGACGACGTCATCTTGGCCGTCTGGATCGTCTTTTGGGCGTCGTGGCTGGTGGCGTCGGTGCCCACCAAAAAGGCAACCCGCAACTGGGCGGGACCGGTGGTCGGCGCCAGGGTCGCCGTCGTCGTCGCCGTCGTGCTCCTCGCTCGCTCCGGTGTGTTGAGAGGTCATGGAGCGGTCGTGAGCGACGTCGTCCTCCAGGGCGTGGGCACGGCCCTGTTCTTCGCCGGGCTGGGCCTGGCCATCTGGGCCCGGGTGTGCCTGGGGAGGAACTGGGGACCGCCCATGTCCGAGAAGCTCGACCCCGAGCTCATCACCAGCGGGCCGTACCGGAGGATCCGCCACCCCATCTACTCCGGCCTCATCCTGGCCATGGTGGGCACGGCTGTCGCCGTCAGCTGGTACGCCGTCCTTGCCATCGCCCTGCTCGGCTCGTACTTCGTCTACAGCGCCCTGACGGAGGACCGGATCATGGCCAGACGGTTCCCCGAGGCTTTTCCGGCCTACCGGCGCTCCACCAAGCGCCTGATCCCCTTCGTGTTCTGAGCGCACGGTTTGCCCGGCGATCACGGGGTCGGCCATGCTGGAGGGCCAGGCGGCAGGATCCAGGTGAAGGGCGGCGGCGGAAATGGCGAGAAGGACACCGGGCATCTTCCGGAGCGCGTCCGTGGGCGCGATCGTCTTGGCGAGCGGGGCTTTCGTCGGATCGATGACGGCGACGGGGGCCTCAGCAGCGTCGTTCCAGGCAGTGGGCAGCGTCAATCAGGTGTACGTCACCGGTCTGGCGGGGAGCGAGCAGGCGTCACTCGTCCACGACGGCACCACGGTGACCACTCAGGCGGCCGACGCCCAGGGAGGGCTCCTGTTCCGAAACGTCCCCCAGGGGACGGACTATCAGGTGGTGGACTCCCACGGGGACGCCTCGGCTCCCCTGGTGGTGCACGACGCCACGCCGGCGCCATGGGACCCGGGCATCTACGACCAGTCCATCCCCGACAACGGCTACAGCTACCTGACCACGCGTGACGGGACCAAGCTCGCCATCGACGTCCACCCCCCCACCAGCCCGGCCGGGGAGCCGGGCCTGCCGGCGGGTACCAATCTGCCCAGCGTCCCCCACGGTGACTTCGTCCCCCCCTACCCCACCCTCATCGAGTACTCGGGGTACGGCTACGCCGATCCGGCCGGCCCGGTGAACGGGATCGCCGTGCTGGCCAACCTGATGGGCTTCGCCGTCGTCGACGTGAACATGCGCGGCACGGGCTGCTCGGGAGGCGCCTTCGACTTCTTCGAGACTCTCCAGAACCTCGACGCCTACGACGTCATCGAGACCATCGCCCACCAACCGTGGGTCGCCGGGCAGCTGGCCCCCGACGGCGGCCACAAGGTGGGCATGATGGGCATCTCCTACGGCGGCATCAGCCAGCTCTTCGCCGCCCAGCTCGACCCCCCCGACCTGGCGGCCATCGCCCCGCTGTCGGTGATCGACGCCACCGCCACCACCTTGTACCCGGGCGGGATCCTCAACACCGGCTTCGCCGTGGCCTGGGCCGAGGGGCGCCAGCAGGAGGCGATGCCGGCTTCGGCCACGGGGGGCGGGCAGCCCTGGGCCGACACCCAGATCGCCAACGGCGACACCACGTGCCTCCAGAACCAGGCGCTGCACGGGGAGGCGGTCAACCTCATGGCCAAGATCGACGCCAACAACTACTACAACCCCTCGGTCGCCGACCCCTTGGACCCCGTCACCTTCGTCGACAAGATCGACGTCCCCACCTTCATGTCCTGCCAGTGGGAGGACGAGCAGACCGGCGGCCACTGCGCCCAGCTCGTCTCCCACTTCACCGGGACCGATCAGAAGTGGTTCACCTTCACCAACGGTGCCCACATCGACTCCCTCGACCCGGCGACCTACGACCGGTGGTACGACTTCCTCGAGCTGTTCGTGGCGCACAAGGCGCCCATCGAGAACGCTGCACTCGTCCACGCTGCGGCACCGGTCGTCTACCAGGCCGCCATGGGGCTCCCCCAGAACGACCCCGTCACCCTCCCGCTCGACCCCATCCAGGCCCTTCCCACCTACGGCTTGGCGCTGGCCGCCTTCGAGAAGCTCCCCGAGGTGCGCGTCCTCTTCGACAACGGCGCAGGGACCTCGCCCACGGGAAGCTCGACCCCGGGCAATCCCTATCCGGGCTTCGAGGAGGGCTTCTCCTCGCTCCCCGTCCCGCAAACGTCCGCCGAGACCTGGTACTTCGGGCCCGGAGGGACCCTCGGCGACCAGCTCCCGGTCGGCAAAGAGGTGGACCAGTACACCTCGGACGCCACGGCCCTGCCGCTCACCGACTACGCCCCCAACGGCAACACGGGAGGCGGTGGCCTGTGGGGCAACGCCTCGCAGTGGCAGTGGAACTGGAAGCAGAACCCGGCCGGCACGGCGCTCTCCTACGTCTCGGCGCCCCTTGCCACCGACACCACGGTCGTGGGCGCCGGTGCCGTCTACCTGTGGGTACGCTCGTCGACGCCTGACGTCGACCTGCAAGCCACCATCAGCGAGGTCCGCCCCGACGGCAAGGAGACCTTCGTGCAGAACGGCTGGATCCGGGCCAGCGAGCGCAAGCTGTCGACGACCTCCGACAACCTCTTCAAGCAGCTGGGGACGCCCGTCAACCCCATTCCCACCTTCCTGCAATCCGACGCCGCTCCCATGCCGCACAACAAGTTCGTGCAGGTCGCCATCCCCCTCTACTACGAGGGGCACGTCTACCGGGCCGGCTCACGCATCCGCGTGACCATCGCCGCCCCCAACGGCACCCAGCCCGTCTGGTCCTTCGCCCAGACCGAGCCCGACCTCCAGATGGCGCCCAACGGCACCTCGACGGTGTCCATCGAATTCTCCCCCGCCCGGCCGTCGTCGCTGGTGCTCCCCGTCGTGCCGGGCCTGGGCGCCCCCACCCCGCTGCCGCCGTGCCCGAGCCTCCGAAACGAGCCGTGCCGGAGCTACGAGCCCCTCGTGAACACCGAGGCCTTCGGCACCACGGGCTGACCCCGGGTGGGGCCGGACATCCCTGACGACAAAGGGAAGAGGCCACCGCCAGGGCCGGCGGTGCGAAGCTGGGCATGATGGACGGTCCCTGTCCTCACGAGACCGTGGGCGCGAGCTACGACGCCCTGGCCGAGGAGTATGCCGAGCGCCTGGGCGACGAGCTCTCCTACAAGCCGCTGGACCGGGCCCTGTTGCAGATGATGCTCGAGGCCGTGCCCGGCGACCTGCCCGTGGCCGACCTGGGCTGCGGGCCGGGCCACGTGGCCGGATGGCTGGCCGAGCAGGGGGCCAGGGCCGTGGGCATCGACCTGTCGGCGGGCATGGTCGACGTGGCGACGGCGCGCTACCAGCGAGCCGAGTTCCGCCGTGGGGACCTGCTCGATCTACCGGCCGTCGACGGCGAGTTCGGAGCGGCGCTGTCGCTGTACTCGGTCATCCACCTCGAGCCACGGGAACGACCTCGGGCGATCGCCGAGATGCATCGGGTCCTCGTGCCCGGGGGGCAACTCCTCGTGGCTGTCCACGCCGGCGACGAGGTGCGCCACGTGTCGGACATGTGGGGCACGGCGGTCGAGCTCGACTTCCATTTCCTGGACCCCGAGGCCCTGGCTGCCCTGCTGGTGGCGGCGGGGTTCACCGTCGAGGCGACCCTTCTTCGCGCCAATTACCCACAGGAGGTCGTGACCCGGCGCGCCTACCTGCTCGCCCGTCGTCTGCCCTGAGCAGACCTCACGGACCTCCGACGGGGCGGAGCACCACCACGGGGATCTGGCGCTGGGTACGCCGCTGGTAGCCGGCGTAGTTGGCGTGGTCCCGAGTGATGATGGGCCAGAGCCGCTCTCGCTCCTCGGCGCCCGCCGTCTCCGCCCGCATGCGCTGCGGGGGCTTGCCGCTCACGGACACCGTCACCTCGGGATTGCTCATGATGTTCAGGTACCACGAGGGATGGCGGTCGTTTCCACCGGCCGAGGCCACCAGGACCAGCATGTCGCCCTCCTGCACGGGCGACGTGAGCATGGTGCTCCGGGGCGCGCCGCTCTTCCTGCCCACCGTGGTGAGCTCGACGACCGGCATGCGGTAGCCGGGGACGAACCAGCCGAGACGTCCCCCCGTCGCCTTGAGCAGGAGGCGGTGCGTCGCGTTCATCGTCTTGAACGTCAGGTCCGAGGGCACCTGCTGATGCTAGCGAGCCCAGTCCCGGCCGAACCAGCGACGAATCCTGCTCGATCCGAAGTGCTCCTTTTCGGCGGCGATGTCCGGAGAAGGCCCCTCGAGGCTGCCCGCAGGGGGGCGGCCGCTCACGAAGGTGACCTCGACCCGGCCCACCTCTTGCTGGCCGAACTCGAGGTAGCACACGCCGCGGCCGTCGTAGGAGAGGTCGCCGGGGATCCCCTGGCGTCGAGCGACGAGCCGGGCCGCCACGACGGCGGCCTGGCCCTCGGCGAACACCCCTGCCTTGGGGGTCCCCGCACTGGTGACGTCTCCTATGGCGTACACGTCGGCAAACCGTGTCTCGAGCGTCAGAGGGTCGACGGGGACCCAGCCGTCCACCGCCAATCCCGACTCCTCGACCACACGGGGGACCCGGTGAACAGGGACGCCCAGGAACAGGTCGAAAGCCATCTCGGTGCCGTCGGCGAATTCCGCCACCTTGCGTTGCGGGTCGAGGCGCTGCACGAGCCGATCGGGGTGCCAGTCGATCCCCCGTTCGGCAAAGGCCTCCAGAAGGGCGGCCGAGGCCGCCGGCGAGGGCGGAATGGGCGTTCCGAAGGGCATGACCAGGGAGATGGTGGAGTCCTTCCGCAGGCCGCGCCTGGTCAAGAAATCGTGCATCAAGAGGGCCGCCTCGCTGGGTGCCGGAGGGCATTTGAAAGGTGTCGAGGTGACGCCCACGATCACGCGCCCACCGGGGAAGGCCGCCAACACGTCGCGCAGCGCAAAGGCACTCTCCGGGGTGTAGAAGTCGTGCCCAACCTCCACCAGGCCGGGCGTGGCGGCGGGATCGAGTTCGGCACCGAGACAGACGACGAGCACGTCCCCCTCGAAGGTGCCGGCATCGGTCTCCACCCGCTTGCGCTCGGGATCTATGGCGCGGATCTCCGTGCCGATGAAGCGCACACCCGGCTTGGCGAGAAAATCGTAGGCGTGGACGACCTGGTCCTCTCGGAGCTTTCCGAACATGACGTCGAGCTTCGAGAAGCCGAAGACGAATGCCCGGGAGCGGTCGAAGACGAGGACCTCGACGTCGTCGCCCAGCCGCTCGGAAAGGGCGGACGACAGCTCGAGGCCACCGAACCCTGCCCCCAGGACCAGGACCCGCACGGCCGGCACCATAGCGACCAGGCACTTTTCGTGCTGCTCTCTCGGGTAAGGAGGCGACCTGGCCGGCTCCTGGTGGGAGCAGGCCGGCGGCCGGCCTGCCCCTGGCCCCTCAGCTCGGCCCTTTGCGCCCCACCAGGTGGAAGACGCGGCTGAGTTGGCGGTAGGGGTCCCGCCGGCTCGCTTCGAGCTCGACGGCGGCCGTCGCCGCCACCTGGTCCGGATCGCTCGGATCCAGCTCGACCCCGCTGAACTCGAGCCAGTCGACGAACAGCCAGACGCCGTACCAGCCCAGTGGCTCCACCCCGTGGACCCGTAGCAGGACGCTGAGCTCCTCCACCGTGTCGGCCCGGCTCGGCACACCCAGCACCCCGACCTCGGTCCTGGCGTCGAAGGACAGGAGCGCGTCGTCCCACCGTCGTTCCAGAGCGGGGCGGACCGCCATGGCCTTGGCGTTGCCCGTCATGATCGAGACGATGCCGCCGCCAGCAGCGCACCGGCACAGCTGCTCGACCAACGGCTCGGGATCCTCGAGGTACCCGAGTACGCCGTGGCACAGCACGGCGTCGAAACGCCGCCCCTTCACCGCTTCCTCAGCGCTTTCGCCGTCGGCTTGTAGGAGCGTCACCCGTTGCCGGGCCTCAGGAGGCAACCGCTCGAGGCGCGCTTCGGCCTCTTGCAGCATCGCAGGCGACGAGTCGAGCAGCGTCACCTGATAGCCGGCCCCGGCCAGCGGCAAGGACTGATGGCCTGCGCCGCCTCCGACGTCGAGCACATGAGCGGGCGCTTCCGGCAGGTGCTCGAGCAGCTGCTGGTGCAGCACATGGGTGCGGACACGCCCTTTCACCGAGGCATAGGCCGTGTTGGCGAACTGGCCGGCCAGCTCGGCCCAGGGGTCGTCACCCACCACGCCACGATAGTGACGCCCACGGCGCTCTCCCCCGAGTCCCCTGGCCAGGGCATTTCACAACTTGACAATTGTAGAGTTGTGATATGCTCCCCGGTCATGAGCCCCCTGCCCTCCCCCTTGCCCGACCCCCTGGTCGAGCTCATCGCCCAGCGGTTCCGCCTGATCGGTGAGCCCACCAGGATCAAGCTGCTCGACGCCATGCGCCACGGGCCGTCCACCGTGGGAGAGCTGCAGGCCGCCACCGGGGCATCGCAGCAGAACGTCTCGAAGCATCTCGGGATGCTCGTCGACGCCGGGATGGTGCAGCGGACCAAGGACGGCGTCCGGGCCCTGTTCTCGATTGCCGACGACAGCCTCTTCGATCTGTGCGAGCAGGTGTGCGGGAGCCTTCGCCGCCAGATCTCCGAACTCGACGCTTTGCTGGTCGCCAGCCAAGGGGGGGGCTCCCGATGAACGCTCACAACGTCGTGGCCAACCAACGGTGGCCTCTCGAGCGGGTCCTGTTCGCCCTGGCCGGGTCGGTGACGCTGGTCTCGGCTGCGCTCGCCGCGCTCGTCTCGCCCTGGTTCTTGGTGCTGACGGCCTTCGTCGGCATCAACCAGTGGCTCTACGTGGGTCTCGGGGCCTGTCCGACCTCGATGATCCTCAAAAGGGCCTGCGGCCTGCAGTCGTCGCTGTACGCGCCGCCGGCCGCCGCCCGACAGGCGGTCGCCGACAGGCTCTGAGGAGCGAGCACCCGGCAGACGACCCATCGGGCCGCCTGCCTCTCCACACCGCACCTACCCCCCACATCTCTCGCGCCTGGGAGGGCCGAAGACACGTGACCACCGTCCTCGTAGAACCCCATGCAACCGGTTCCGACCAGTCGCCGCCCCAGCCCGGGTGGATGGCTCGCCTCGGCACCTGGACCGCCACCCACCTCCGGGTCGTGCTGGTGGCTTGGGCCCTCGTGGTCCTGGTGTTCGGCTTCTTCGCCCCCAGGGTCCAGTCGGCCCTGGCCGGTGCCGGATGGCAGGACTCGACCAGTCAGTCGGTGGCCGCCCGCAACCTGATCCAACGCGACTTCGCCGGGCTGGGTTCCACGGCGCTGCAGGTCGTGGTCGTCGACCGACGTGGGCCGATCGCCACCGACCCGGCGGCCCGCGCCGTCGTCGCCCGGGTCACCTCCCTGCTGCGCTCCGATCCGCGGGTCTCGACCGTGGAGGCGCCCCAGCCCGGGTTGTCCCTGTCGGCCGACGGGAGGACCGGGATCGTCACGGCCGGTGCCGCCGCCGGCCCGAATGCCATGGTCAAGGCAGCCGAGCACCTCGCCAACCCGATATCCCGGGCCGGGACACCGTCGATCAGCGCCACCCTGACCGGTGACAGTGCCCTGTGGGCCGATTTCAACTCCGCCAATCACACGGCCATGATGCACTCCGAGATGCTGTCGTGGCCGGTGACGCTGGCCATCCTGGCTGTCGCTTTCGGCAGTCTCGTGGCGGCCGGGCTGCCCCTCATGCTCACCATGGTGGGTCTGCTGGTCGCCGCCGGAGCCCTCGTGCTGGCCGACACGATCGCGCCCGTCTCCATCTGGGCCCTGAACTTCGCCCTCATGTTCGCCCTGGCGCTCGGCATCGACTACGCCCTGTTCGTGGTGGTGCGGTTCCGCTCCGCCCTTCATCATCGTCGCTCCGCCCCCGACCAGCACACAGCGGTGGTGGCTTCGGTGGCCGAGACCATGGCCACTGCCGGCAAGGCCGTCGCCTTCTCAGCGGTGACGGTGCTGGCATCGCTGGCGGCCATCC
>JBJKRZ010000024.1:0-8221 GCA_046704365.1 Acidimicrobiales bacterium
CGCTGGGGTCGAGCACCAACGCCGGGGCCGGGACCGTCACGGTCTACTACTCCTACACGAGCACGAACTCCTGGGACCAGTACCCCATCTACGCGGGGACGCTCGTGGCCGAGCAGGTGGTCCCCAGCGACTTCGCCGCCCCCTGACCCACGTCGCCCCCGCCTGGAGCGCGGCGGTGGTGAGCGATGACGGCGGTGGCGGTGGCGGTGGCGGTGGCGCCTAGAGGCCCGGGCTGTAGCCGGCGGGCAGGGTGATCGACTTCTGCTCCAGGAAAAGCTCGAGCCCCTCGGGTCCGAACTCGCGCCCGAGCCCCGACTCCTTGTAGCCACCGAAGGGCGTGGCGAAGTCGATGGGGATGGGGCAGTTGAGCATGTAGGTCCCGGTACGTACCCGGCGCGCCACCTCGAGGCCGCGCTCGGGGTCGGAGGTCCACACCGACCCGCACAGCCCGTAGCTCGAGTCGTTGGCGATGCTCACCGCCTGCTCGTCGCCCTCGTAGGGGATGACGGCCAGCACGGGGCCGAAGATCTCCTCCTGGGCGATGCGCATGGAGTTGTCCACGTCGACGAACAAGGTGGGCTCGACGTAGTAGCCCTTGCCCAGGCCCTTGGGCCGTCCGCCGCCCAGGGCCACTTTGGCGCCCTCCTCCTGGCCCGTCTTGATGTAGCCCTCGACACGTTCGCGCTGGCGGGCGGCGACGAGGGGGCCCACTTCGACCTCGGGGTCGAGGGGGTCGCCCACCTTCAGAGCCGACATGCGCTCGGCCAGAGCCTCCACCACCTCCTGGTAGCGGTCACGCGGCGCCAGGATGCGGGTCTGGGCGATGCACGCCTCACCGTTGTTCATGATGGCGTTGGGCAGCAGCATGGGCAGCGCTTCTTCGAGGTTGGCGTCGTCGAGGATGACGGCCGCCGACTTGCCGCCCAGCTCGAGACTGAAGCGCTTCAGCTGCTCTCCGCAAATGGCGCCGATCTTCTTGCCCGCCGCCGTGGAACCGGTGAAGGACACCTTGTCGACCCGGGGATGGCGCACCAGGTGCTCGCCCACCTCCCGGCCGGCGGGTACCACGCTGAGCACGCCCTTGGGCAGCCCGGCCTCCTCGAACAGCTCGGCCAGGCGAAAGGCGTCGAGCGGGGTCTCGGGCGCCGGCTTGAACACCACCGTGCAGCCCGCCACCAGGGCGGGCGCCAGCTTGGCGGCGGCGATGAACAAAGGGACGTTCCAGGGGGCCACGGCGGCCACCACGCCCACCGGCTCACTGGTCACGAGCACCTGGCCCATGAGCCCGCTGCGAACCTCGTCGAAAGCGTAGGAACCGGCCAGAGCGGCGTAGTAATCGAAGATCATCGACGGGGCGAGGACCTGGCCCATGGTGCCCCACGAAACCGGAGAGCCCATCTCGGTCGAGATGAGGGCGGCCAGGTCCCCCATGGCGCCCTGGATGGCTTGCGACACCTTGGTGAGCACCTCGGCACGCTCGGCCGGGGTCATCTTCGGCCACGGGCCCTCGTCGAAGGCCCGCCGTGCCGCTTCGACGGCCCGGTCCATGTCGGCCTCGGTCGCCTCGGGGACCCGGCCCGCCGATTCCTCGGTGGCCGGGTTGATCACGTCGATGGTGCCGGTGCCGGCCGGAGCCGCCCACTCGCCGCCGATGAACAAACGGTCGTAGACCTTCACGTCCCCCACGGCGCCTCCTCGAAATGGAACCTGTTCTCTTCCTTCGATGCTAGCGACAGGGACCGCCGTCCGACAGCCGGGGCGCAGGAGCAGCCGGAACAGCCGGCACAGCCGGAACAGCCGGAACAGCCGGCACAGCCGGAACAGCCGGCACAGCCGGAGCAGCCGGAGCAGCCGGCCTTACAGGCGCCGGGGGTCAGGGACTGGGGCGGACGGTGGTGATCTGGGACGCCGAGGGCAGCGCCAGGGCCGGCGCATGCTCGACCTTGCTCAGCGACAGGCGCACTGTCACCTGCTCACCCGAGTCGCGGATCACCACCTGGGCGAAGGTGAGGAACTCGCCTCCCACGCCGGCGGCGTAGACGGTGTCCGCAGCGGGCACGTTGGCGCCGATGAGCCGGTCGAGCAACAGCTGGGCCTGGCCGGGGACGAAGCGGTAGACGTCGTGCTCGACGGTCACGCCGGTGGCCTTGGACAGTGCCTGCAGGGGGAAGAGGATGTCCTGGGCGGCGATGGCTCCCGCCGAGGCACCACCGGTGGTACCCGACGCCGAGGGGCCCAGGTCGAACCACTTGCCGTTGGCGCTGCGCTCGTAGCGGCGGTCGCCCACCACGAGCACGGTGGCGCTGCGGCCCGAGGCGGTGACCGTCTCCTGGACCCGGTCCGGGGCCTGGTACACGATGACGGCTCGCTCACGGGTCGGCGAGGTGGCGGTGCCCTGCGACAGGGGACCGGCCGTCTCCTCGTCGGTGAGCACGAAGCTGGACGCACCCGCCGTGTTGGAAGCCGCCGTCCGCAACTTCTGCCGGGCGTTGGGCGGCGCCATGGACAGCGACAGCACCAGGGCACCCAGGGACAACAGTGTGAGGACACCCAGCATCAGGTGGGGAGCGGCCCGGTTGGCGGTCTGCATGGCGGTCAGTATGGTGCCGAGGCGTGCCAGGCGTCAGTTCGAAGGCGCCTGCGCCGGGACACCGCGTGCCCTGAGGCGCTCGGAGATCCACGCCAGGCTGCCGGGGCCGGCCATGGCCTCCTCCCATCCGGCGAGGGCCTCCTCCATGGCCCTGCGCTCGGGGACCCAGCCCACGATGGCGACGGCGATCTCGTCCACCGGCACGTCCGAGCGGTAGACGTCGCCGAACAGATCCTCGGTCATGGGCACGCCGGGCTCGCTCATGACGTAGAGCTCGCCGGTGTCGGCCACCCAGCTGAGCTCGTAGCGCGCGCCTTGCGCGTCGTGCCACTCGGTGCCCAGCTCGATCTCCTCGGACCGTCGGCGGCGCTCGTCCTGGGCGTAGAACTGCTCGATGTTCATCGGTCCTCCTGGACACCACCGCCCTCCCCGGTCTCGAACGGAGCGGGCGGAGCGGGCCACGGACGCCGTACGTTAGCGTCCGGGGCCGCCTCCGACGCCCCTAGACACCCCTGGGCGCGCCCGGCGACGGCCGGCGTCAGAGGCCGTCGTAGCCGGTCGCCCAGTCACGCTCCTCCACGTCGAAGGACACGTCGGCACCCGGGTACTGGACCACCAGGTGGCTCATGGCCGATCCTGGCAGCCCGCCGTGCCAGTGCCACTCGTCGGGGCGCACCGTCACCGTGTCGCCGGGCTCCACGACCCGGCGCCCCGAGCCGTCGGCCACGACGCCCTTGCCGGCGACCACGTAGAGGAGCTGGCCCCGGTGGTGCACGTGGGGACGCGTGCGCCCTCCGGCGTCGAAGTGCACGAAGTTCACGCCGGGACCGTCGGGGAAGGGTGACGAGAGGGGCTGGAAGCGAGCCGTGCCCTCGAAGCCCTGTCGGTACTGCTCGGGAAGGTCGCCGGCAGCCGGATCGGGTCGGTCGAAGTCCACGAGGCGAACCTACTCGGCGGCCTCGGCCAGCGCCTCGGCCAGGGCGGGGTGCACGAAGATGGCCTCGGCCAGGTCCGACACTTTCAATTCGGCGGTGACGGCGAGGGCGATCACGGAGATGAGCTCGGCCGCCGATTGACCCACCACCGACCCACCGAGGAGCACGCCGGTAGCCGGGTCGGAGATGATCTTCACGAAGCCGCGGGTGTCGTTGTCGATGAGGGACTTGGCGCTGGACGCGAAGGGCACCTTGGTGACGCGCACCTTGCGACCTTCGGCGAAGGCATTGGCTTCTGCCAGGCCCACGTCGGCGATCTGGGGATCGGTGAAGACGGCCGAGGGGGCGTGGTCGTAGTCGAGGTGCCGGTGGGCGGCGGTATGGCCCATGACGACGTGCTCGGCGACCTTGCGACCCTGCATGGCCGCCACCGACGCCAGGAGCAGCCGACCGCACACGTCGCCCGCCGCGTAGATGTGGGGCACGTTGGTCTGGCAGTGACGGTTGACCGGGATGAAACCGTCGGCCTCCATGACCACCCCGGCTTCCTCGAGGCCGAGGTCCTCGGTGTTGGGGACCGAGCCCACGGCCAACAGGGCGTGCGAGGCCCGCACCGACCGGCCGTCGTCGCAGGCCACGAGCACCCCGTCTTCGACGACGCCGACGGCGGTGGCTCTCGCCCCTTTGAGCAGGTGCACGCCACGGGCGACGAAGTCGTCCTCCAGGGCGGCAGCCACCTCGGGGTCCTTGTGGGGCAGGACGTGCTGGCGGCTCACCACGAGCGTCACCTCGGAGCCAAGCGCGTTGAACATGTGGACGAACTCCACGCCGGTCACCCCTGAGCCGATCACCGCCAGGTGCCGAGGTAGCTCCCGGGGCGGATAGGCGTCGCGGGTGACGAGCACGCGCTCGCCGTCGGGGCGGGCCCAGGCCGGGACGCGGGGATGGCTGCCTGTGGCCACGAGGACGGCGTCGGCCACGAAGGCCCGCTCGCCGTCGACGGTGGCCACCACGACCTCGTGGGGCCCGTGCAGGCGCCCTTGGCCCACCACCACCTGCACGCCCTGACGGGTGAGGAGGTCGGTGGCCGAGGACTCCAGGTGCTTCTCGACGTCGGCCACCCGCCGGGCGAGCGCCGGGAGGTCGAGGGTGGCTTCCAAGCCACCGAGGCCCATTCCCCCCAGGCGCCCCAGGCTCGACAGGGCGTCGCCGGTGGCGATCATGGTCTTGGAGGGGATGCAGTCGCGAAGGTGTGCCGAGCCACCGAGCTGCTCGCTCTCCACCAGGACCACCTCGACCCCCAGGCGGGCACCATGGGTGGCGGCCTGGAGGCCGGCCGGCCCGCTGCCCAGGATCACGAAGCGCATGCGACCACCTCCGTCACATTTCTGTCAGGTGAAGATGGCAGGGTGCCGGTGGTAGCAGAGGCACCGAGCCGGCGCAACAGATCTCCCCTCCCCCGTGCCGGATCGGGACGCTGGTACCGTGCGGCGACAGACCGGAGGAGACGGCCCCACCCCACATGGCAGTTCGCAGGCACCTCAGCCGTAGCTCGGTCTATCGTCGCCGTCGTCTCACCGTGCTCACCGCCCTCGTGCTCCTCGTGGCGCTGGGTGTGTTCACCGCCGATTGGGTGAGCGGCAGCGGGCCACCACACCCCGGTGCCGTCGACCAGGCGCACGCCGCGGCGTCGATCCCCGCCGTCGAGTCCGGCTTGCTCCCCTGGCGGCTGCAGGCACCGGTGAGCCGCGAGGTGGTGCTGCCTGGCGCCTCGGGGGGCCTCACCGTCCTGGGCGGCCTCACGGCGGCGGGGGCGTCCTCCAGCGCCGTCTTCTCCCTCGACCCCACGAGCGGGTCCCTCCAGCGCACCGGCACATTGGCTCAGCCGTTGCACGACGCGGCGGGCGCCGTGGTGGGCGGTGCCGACATCCTCTTCGGCGGCGGCTCGCCGGCCACCACGGGCGTCGTGCAGTCGTTCCCCGCGCAGGCCAGCCCCCAGGCGCCGGGGTCGGGCACCGACATCGGCTCGCTGCCCGCCCCGCGATCTGACGACACCAGCGCCACCATCGGCCCCACCACCTACGTCGTCGGTGGCTACGACGGCACCAACCCCGACAGCGCCGTGCTGGCCACCACCGACGGCCGCAGCTTCCACACGGTCGCTTCGCTGCCGGTGCCGGTGCGCTACCCGGCCGTGGCCGCCTCGGGCCAGCTCGTCTACGTCTTCGGCGGCCAGGCCATCTCGGGAGCCGCAGCGGGTGGGCCTGTCGACGCCATCCAGGTGGTGGACCCGGCCTCCCACAGCGCCTCGGTGGTGGGGCATCTGCCCGAACCGCTCCAGGGCGCCGCCGCCTTCACCCTGGGGGGTCACATCTACCTGGCCGGGGGCGACACCACCACCCCCCAGCCGACCGCCGAGGGAATGGGGACCACCCAGTTGGGCGTCACCCAGGTCACCCCCGGCGTCACCCCCGGCTCGGGGACAGGAGCCCTGAGCGACCCCTCGGTCTCCACCATCTGGGCCTACGACCCGACGTCGAAGAAGCTCGAGGTGGCCGGGCGCTTGCAGGTGCCCGTGTCCCACGCCGGCACGGCCGTGTCGGGGACGACGGCGTGGATCGTGGGCGGGGAGTCCAACGGGTCGATGGTGTCCACGGTGCAGATGATCGAGCCCAACAACGCCTTCGGCACGGCGGGCGCGGCGGGTGCCGGATCCCCGTACTTCGGGGGCGACCTTCTGGTGGCCGACCGGGGCAACAACCGGCTGCTGCTTCTCAACGCCGCCATGCAGGTGGTGTGGACCTACCCTTCGGCGACTTCCCCGCCCGATCCCAACGGCTTCTTCTTTCCCGACGACGCCTTCTTCGTCAACCACGGCAAGGCCATCATCACCAACCAAGAGGAGAACGAGACGATCCAGGAGATCGCCTATCCCTCGGGAAAGGTCTTGTGGAGCTACGGCCACCCCAAGACGCCCGGCTCGGCCCCGGGGTACCTCCACGAGCCCGACGACGCTTATCTCCTGAAGGACGGGCAGATCTCGGTGGCTGATGCCCAGAATTGCCGCGTGCTCGTGATCAACCAGAACGGAACGGTGGCCCACCAGATCGGCACCACCGGCACTTGCCTGCACAACCCACCGGTCTCGGTGGGATCGCCCAACGGCGACACGCCGCTCGCCGACGGCAACTTGCTCATCTCCGAGATCAACGGGGCGTGGATCTCGGAGTACACCACCAGCGGGTCGCTGGTGTGGACCGTGCACCTGCCTCTCTCCTACGTCTCGGACCCCCAACAGATCAGCAGCGACCTGTACCTGGTGGCCGATTACGTCACCCCCGGCGAGGTCATCGAATTCAACCGGGCTGGGCAGGTCCTCTACCGCTACCACGTGACGAGCGGACCGGGCGAGCTCGCCAATCCCTCGCTGGCCGAGCTGCTCCCCAGCGGGGTGATCATGGCGAACGACGACTACAACGACCGTATGGTGGCCATCGACCCCCACACGGGGGCCCTGGTGTGGCAGTACGGCGTGACCGGCCACAGCGGCACCTCGCCGGGAATGCTCAACAACCCGGACGGCTTCGACTTCGTGCTTCCCAACGGCACCACCCCCACCCACACAGCCACGGGCTGATCGGCCCTGCCGGCGCTCTGGGCGAGCTGTCCACGATCAGAACAAGGTGCCGGTGCTGGACAGGGCGGCGCCGTAGTAGGTCCGCAAGTAGTCCAAGGCCCGTTCCTGGCGCGCCGGCATGGGCTCGTGCGAGCCGGGTTCGTACACCGTGGTGGCCTCGGGGCACACCACCAGGGGCAGGCCCAGGCGAAAGGCGTCGTAGGCGGTGTGGCGCACGCAGCAGTCGGTGTGCTGGCCCACCACGACCAACCTGTCCACGCTGCTGCGGAGCAGCACGTCCTCGAGGGCCGTGTCGGTGAAGGCCGAGTAGAAGCGCTTGGGCACCACGACGTCGTCGGTCGCTGGCGCCAGAGCGTCCACCACCCGGGCACCCTCGGTGCCGGCCATGGCGTGGGGCGGGAAGACGCGCAGCTCGAAGTCGTCGGGAAGATGGGCGTCGTTGCCGTACACCACCACCCAGTCCCCCCGCCGGCGCGCCTCGGCTGCCAGCTCGGCGATGGGGGCAACGATCTCCTTGGCGGCGGGGTTGCCGAGCACCCCGTCCACGAAGTCGTTGAGCATGTCGACGACCAGCAGTGCCGTGGCCATGGCCGGCCCTCCTCGCTCCCCCGTCCCGGTGGCGCGCGCCATGCTGGCACCGGGGACCACAGGGCGGCCACCGCCGCTAACGGCGGCCCCACGAGGTGGTGGCGTCGAGATAGGCGGCCGTGCAGGGGGCGCCGGGGGCGTAGAGGAACTGCGGAGGTTCGCTCGCCGACGCCGGCACCGTGACCAGCGCCGACCACCGCGTGCCGTAGCGCTCGCTGTGCACGCAGGCGGCGCCGAGGGGGATGTCGGAAGACTGCCCGCGCTCGTCGGAGACCGGCACCTCGTGGTCGGCCAGCACCCTCCGCAGGCCCAGCGCTGCTTGGGCGGGCATGGCCTGCTCGATCCCGCTCAGCTGCGCCAGCACCCGCTCGACTTTGGCCGAGGGAGCGCCCAAGGGACGGTACTCGAGCACGTGCAGGCCGGGCGGGAGCTCCCGCACACCGAGGCCGCGCTCCTCGGACACGTCCAGCG
>JBJKRZ010000025.1:0-4913 GCA_046704365.1 Acidimicrobiales bacterium
CGGCACGGGTCATGGGGCGCACGTCCCATGCCGGTGCCGCGCCCGAGCCCGGAGCAGAGGGGGTGCGCACGACCCCCATGCTCGCGCCCGAGGCGCTCGGCGTCCTCAGCTGACGCCGGGCGGCGGGGGGTCCCATGGCCGGCGGCGCATGGGCTCGCCGCTGCTGCCCCGCCAGAAGCCCTCGGAGCGGTACAGGGGGGCGCCCTGTTCGGTGGCGTGCAGCTCCACGTTGTCGACGTCACGCTCGTCGAACCAGCCGAGCACGGCCCGCAGCACGGCGCGGGCCAGCCCCCGGCGGCGGAAGGCGGGCTCGGTCGACATCCACTGCACGTAGCCCACCCTGCCCCCGGAGTGCCAGGGATTCGGCAGGCGGGGCACGACGATGCCCGCCCCGCAGCTCACGAGGGTGCCCGGGCGGCGGGGGTTGTCGACCACGAACACCGCCACGGTGTCTTTGGGGAGCCGGGCCACGACCTCGAGCGCCGCTCGGCGCCAGCTGGCCCACTGCCCCTCGTCCAGGGCGCCGGCGAGGCCTCTGAACATGAGCTCGGCCAGGCGCACGACCTCGGCGGCGTCGTCCGGTCCGGCGGCCCGGGCGGCGGGGAAGGTGCTCAGATCCGCCGCGGCACCCGGCGTATCCCCGAAGCGTCGCCCACGCCCGCCGGTTCGGTGCGGGCGCCCACCTCGATGAAGACGGGCACCTCGATGGGATCGAGCTCGTCGTAGCCGTCGCCGGGCCGGCGGTCGCTCCGCTCGACCTCGTACTCGCCGCCCTCGGAGCGCAGCACGATGTTGGCCCGCTTGCGCTTGCCGGACCCCGAGGTGTGCGCCAAGTCGAGGCACAACCGCCATGCCACGAAGAACACCACGATGGGGATGATGATGACGGCGAAGCGGAAGAACCACAACACGCTGTTGAGCGAGATCTGGAAGAAGTTGGCCAGCACGTCCGTCGAACTTGCGCCGAAGAGGACGAAATAGAAGGCCAGCGCAGCGGAGCCGACCGCCGTGTGCAGGGGCCGGTCCCGGGGCCGGATGAGGAGGTTGTGCATCTGGCGGTCACCGGTGATCCGGGCCTCCACGAAGGGCCACATGTAGAAGAGGGTGAAGGTGATGCCGGGGAAGAGCACGGCGGGCAGGAAGATCATGAAGGGAATGGTGTGGCCGAAGCCCACGAACTCCCAGCTGGGCATGATCCGCAGCGCCCCGTCCAGCCAGCCCATGTACCAGTCGGGCTGCACGGCGTAGCTGATCTTGTCGGGTTGGTAGGGGCCGAACTGCCAGATGGGGTTGATCTGGGCCAGCCCGCCCAGGGCCCACAGCACACCGGCCACCATGAAGAAGAACCCCGTGGTCTTGGCGATGAAGCCGGGGTACATGGGGGTGCCCACCACGTTGTTCTCGGTACGGCCGTGCCCGGGGAACTGGGTGTGCTTCTGGCGCACGAGCAGGAACAGGTGGACGGTGATGAGGCCCAGGATGATCAGGGGCAGCACCACCACGTGGAGGACGAAGAAGCGCGGGATGATGGCGCCCCCGGCCGGCCAGTTGCCCCCGAAGACGAAGAAGGCCAGGTAGGTGCCCACGAGCGGGATGGAGAGGAAGATCGAGTAGGCGATGCGCAGGCCCGTGCCCGACACGAGGTCGTCGGGGAGCGAGTACCCGATGAAGCCGTTCACGATGGCCAGGATGAGCAGGGTGACCCCCACCATCCAGTTGATCTCGCGGGGCTTGCGGTAGGCACCGGTGAAGAAGATCCGGCACATGTGCACGGCGATGGAACCCACGAAGACATCCGCCGCCCAGTGGTGCATCTGTCGGACCACGAGCCCGCTGCGCACGCCGAAGGACAGGTTGACGGTCGAGGCGTAGGCGGCCGACATCTTCACGCCCCGCAGCGGGGCGTAGGGGCCGTGGTAGATCACCTGGGCGGCCGAGGGCTGGAAGAACAGCGAGATGTAGATCCCGGTGACGATGAGCACCACAAAGGAGTAGAGGGCGATCTCGCCGAGCAGGAACGACCAGTGGTCGGGGAAGATCTTGTCCAGCATGCTGCGGCCGCCCTTGCTGGCGATCCCCAGGCGCTCGTCCAGCCAGCGGATGGAGGATCCCACCGGGTTCGGCCGCTTGCCGTCGGGCGCCAGCCAGCTGGACATGGAGCTGCGGCGTCGGGTCGGCGTGCTCACGAGCGGTCCCAGAAGCCGGGCCCGATGGGCTGGTCGTAGGGGGCCTGGGCCCGGATGTAGTCGTCGACGTCGATGTAGAGGGGGAGCTGGGGAAGCGGGCGGGGAGCGGGCCCGAACACGGGCTGGGCGCCGTCGAGCACGTCGAAGAGCGACTGGTGACAGGGACAGAGCATCTGCTGGGTCAACTCCATGTAGAGCCCCACCGGACAGCCGGCGTGGGTGCACACCTTGGAGTAGGCCACATAGCCCTGCGGCGTCCACGACTGGCGCCCGGGCTTGGTCGTGAAGGGGGCCGACGAGGCCCGGATGAGCATGGTCTGGTCGACAGCCGAACCGACCTTGCCCTCGGGGAAGACGGTGAGCACGCCGCCCACCTCGAGGTCGCTGGCCTTGAGGCGCCGTCCGGTGGAGTCCACCAGATGGTCACCCGCCTTCCAGTCGGTGACGTCGAGCACCTTGCCGGGCTGGGGGCCCAGCGAGCGCAGCAGGGGGAAGACCAGCACCACGCCCATGACGCTGCCCCCCAGGCCGAGCAGGCCGCCCAGGAAACCCCGTCGGCGGAACACGCCCTTGCCCCGCTCGACCACGGCGTTGGTCATGGCCTCGAGCTCGCCCGGGGAGGAGACGTGGCTGTGGCGCTCCTCGGAGAACGGTCCCCGGGGCAACAGGTACTTGCCCCAGGCCGACAGGCCGAAGCCGAAGCCGAACAAGCCCACGCCGAGGGTGACGGCCTCGACCTGGGTCTGGCCTCCTACCCAGTACACGGCCCCGTAGGCGGCGAAACCGAGGAAGCCGATGAACAGGCACAACCCCACCATGGCCTCGGCGCGCCGGGGATGCTTGGCGTAGGGCTGCAGGTGGGGGTCGTCGAAGGCGGCGACCGGGTCGTGCCCGTTACCGCCGCCTGAGGCGCCGTGCTCGCTCATCCTGCCCGCTCTCCGATCCAGAAGGCCACCAGCATGAGCCCTCCCACGCCGATCAGGAGCGCCACGAAACCCTCGCCCACGGGTCCGACGCCTCCCAGCCCGAGGCCACCGTGGTTGTCGGGATGCTGGATGGGCCCGGTCACGTAGGCCACGATGTCGGCCACCTGCGTGTCGCTCAAGGTGCCCGGTCCGAAGCGCGGCATGTTACCCGGGCCGGTGCGCACCGCTTCGGCCACCTGGGTCTTGGTGGCCTTGTGCAGAGACGGGGCGAAGTAGCCGTCGGCCAGGGCGTCGCCCGCCCCTGTGATCGTGTGGCAGGCGGCGCAGTTGAGAACGAACAGGCTCTCCCCCGACGACAGGCTGGCGCCGGAGGTGTTGACGCTCGGAATGGCGGGCGCCGCCTGCGACACCGGGGCCAGCGACGCCACAAAGGCGGCGATCTCGAGCGTCTGCTTGTGGGTGAAGCGTGGCGGCTTGCGGACCGCCTGGATGGAGGAGGCGGCGAGCGGCATGCGGCCCGTGGAGACCCAGAAGTCGACGGTGGCCGCTCCCACGCCCACCAGGTTGGGAGCCCGGTCGGTGCCGTAGGCGCCGGTGCCGTGGCAGCTGGCGCAATTGGCCTCGAAGAGGACCTCCCCGGGGCCGATGTAGCTGGCGGGCGGGAGACCGTAGCTGACGGGATCCGCCGGCCTCGTGGCGGAGAGGGCCGAGGCGCTGTGGGCCGGGGCGGGCGCCGGGTGCTCGGGGGTGGCGCCGGCCAGGGTGCCCGAGGTGAGCAGGCCCACGACGGCAGCGCCTGCCACCACCAGGCCGGGCAGGACCAAAGAGCGGGTACGTCGACGGGCGGCCATCACCAACGGTCTCGCCTCACCCCGCCTTGAGCAGGAACAGGCAGCTGAAGATGCCGATCCACATGAAGTCGACGAAGTGCCAGTAGTAACCCACCGCCTGGTACACGCTGGTCTCGCCCGGGTCGCCGGACTGTCCCCGCATGCGGCCCAGGAGGAAGAGCATGGCGACGAGGCCGAGGGTCACGTGCAGGCCGTGGATGCCGCTCATGATGAAGAAGAGCGACCAGTAGGCGTTGAGGCCCGGCCCGTGGCCGTGCGAGGCGAAGTCGTGCCACTCGTAGAGGGTGTTGGCGATGAAGGCCGCTCCCAGCAACCAGCTGATGACGATCCAGGACACGGCTTTGCGGCGCTCGCCGCGCTCCTGGGCCCACACGCCCATCTGGAAGGTGGGGCTCGAGACGATGAGGATGACGCTGAAGATGCCGGCCTGGACGGTGTCGAGGTGCTCACCGGCGAGCAGGGGCCACACGGCGGCATGGGACCTGATGGTGAAGTAGGCGGCGAAGAGGCCGCTGAAGAAGATCAGCTCGGAGCCCAGCCAGATCATGACCCCCACTGCCAGAAGCGGCGGGCGCTCCGGGACGTGGCGGCCGGGCGCGGGATGCTCGACCGTCAGAGCCTGCGTCACGAGCATCTTTCCTAGCGGACCGCGGCCCGGGCGCGCCAACACGCCAGCGGCGCCGGTCAATCCCGAAGCGGCTCCGGCAAGCCACGCTCGTGGACGACGGCCAGGCGCCGGGTGGGCCGCGTCACGGCGACGTAGAGGGCCCTGAGCCCCAACTCGTCGACGATGGCGGCGGGCTCGACGACCACGACGGCGTCGAACTCGAGCCCGTTGGCCACGTCCACGGGGAGGAGGCTGAGTGGCGCCCCCAGGCCCCCAACCCTGGGGTCGGTGGCCGGGGACCCGGCCCTGTCCAGCGACAACGACAGCTCGCCCAGGATCGACC
>JBJKRZ010000026.1:0-4768 GCA_046704365.1 Acidimicrobiales bacterium
GGCCGAGCTGGCGCAGCCGCCGAGGAATACTGCCACTGCCGCTGCGACGACCACCTTCCTCACCGTGGGCTCCTTCCCAGATGATCTTGAGTGGCCATGGAACCAGAATCGAGCCCGCAAAGCTACTGTCCGGCCGATTGGAACTGTCGCTGGGATGGCCCAAGGCCAATTGTGTGGTCGGCGCTCGTCGGTAAGAGCCGTTCTTTCGTGTTCCCCCGGCAGCGGGGCCGTGGCGCGAGCGCGTGTAGGAACACTCGCGTTCGTTGACTGAATCAGGCTCACTAGCGACGGCTGGTCGCTTGATTCGGTCAGTAGCGGCCACGACACACATAGGCTGCGTCTCGTGACCTACCGAGTGACCTGGGAAGCCTTCGACCCCCACAAGCGCAAGGATGCGGAGAAGATCAACGTCCATCTGGACGAGCGCGCCAAGGAGGGGTGGACGCTGGTGAACGCCACGACCGCTCCCATCGGCAGCGGAATCCTGCTCCATTCCATGTTCTGGGCAAAGGACTGAGGCAGCGCTTCGATAATCCTGGAATCAGCCCCGCCCCGGTGGCACACTGGCAGCCCGAGGGCACCCGTGACCGAGACCACCGATACCGCTTACACCAACCTCGCCTCCTACCGCCGTTGCGTGGAGCGCATCACCAGTTCCTGGCCAGCCTTCACCTCTCAACGATCCGAGCGCCTGCGCCAGGGACTCTTCGGTGCCCCGGTCGAGAAGATCGCCGAGAACATCCTCGAGGACCTCTTCACCCGCGTCCTCGACTGGAACCTGGCCGACGTGAACCTCCAGGTGGGTCGCGCCGACATCGTGCTCTCCGAGCTGGGAATCAAGCGCCTGGTGCTGGAGGTGAAGCGGCCGGGTTCCCTCTCCTGGCACCTCACAGCGGTCGAGGCAGCCCTGGCCCAGGCCATGCAGTACGCAGCGGCCCAGAAGGTCAGCGCCGTCGCAGTGAGCGACGGCAACATGCTGTATGCCGCCGATGTCGCCCACGGTGGGCTTCGGGGCCGCCTCTACATCGGACTGGATGGACATGAGCCGCCCGTCGACCTGTGGTGGCTGTCTGTCCACGGCATTTATCGGCCATGCCCCAAGCTCGCCACCGAGCTCCCGGCCGCTCCCCACGCTGCAACTGGCACCAGTGACGTCGTGGCTCTGGGCGACGGCGAGCTGCTGAACCACAGGTACAACTTGCCGGCCCGATGCTTCGCCTACGTGGGAGAGGCGAACGACCCGAGCAAGTGGAAGTTGCCATATCTCCTCTTGGACGGCACCCCGGACCTCAAGCGGCTGCCCAAGGCCATCCAAGCGATCCTCTCCAATTACCGGGGTGTGAAGGTCAACATGCCACGTGAGGCGGTTGCCGACGTACTTGTACGGCTGGGACGCACCGCTGCTGGACTTGCCAAGATGCCTTGTCAGTGCAACCCGACGCCGGGGGCGTACGCAGAAGCACATCACGCGTTGATCCAACTCGGACGACTCGGTGAAGTTGGGTGCTGCACTGCGGAATGAGCGCTCGACCAACCAACTTGAATCGCTCTTGGCGACAACTTCGTTAGCTCAGGCACCACCGCCAAAGCCATTCCGAAGCCAGCGGTTCGAGACGCTCCCGACTCCGTGACCATCACAGGTGGGTTCGAATACGGTTCCAAGGTCGATCGGGCGGGCGGAGGGGTGGGGTGAGGTCTTCACGTTTAGCCCTGAGCTGGGCTGACTCGATCCGCTGAAGGGGATCCGCGCGGAATAAGAGGCGTTCGCCCACGCGTTCTCCACAGGAGTCAACGCTGCCAGCGGGGATCGGCCTCCACGATGGCCAGGCCCAAAGCCTCGAGCTCACCCACGAGCGAGCGGAGCTTGCGCTCGTTGTCGAACCACGGGCCGTAGTCAGCGTGCTGCTCGTCGCTCATGATGCGGGTGACGGTCTTGGCGTCGACCTTGCGCGTCCACTGGTGATAGGGCCCGTGCAGCCGGGGCGGGTCGCCCTGGCAGCGGCAGTTGGCCCGCCCACAGCGTGTCTGGCGCTCGGTCAAGGTGCCGGGCAGCACGAAGCCGACGGCAGCCAGCGAGCGTCGGATGCGCTCGAGCTCCCGCTCGTGTCTGGCGGTCGGACCCACAGCGCCAGCATCCCAGTCGGGGTCCACCACGTGGGCCATCTCTAACAGTATATATGTTGTACGATGCTCTCCGATCCGACGGCCAGGGCCATCGAGGACTTCCGGTCCCCGAGCGTGCCCAGGACCGCCGTCGCCTTTGCCAAGGAAGTGGTGGCAGCTGCGAAGCCGGCGACGCCGCCACGGGCGAGGAGCCTGCTCTTTGCCGCCAGTCGCCTCGGTGCCTTCGCCCTGGCGTGCGGCCTCGAGCTCACCGCGGAGGTGGCGCTGCATCCGTCGGTGATCGAGCGCCTGTGCGCCGTAGGGCTCGACGAGATGTCGCCAGCCACGGTGCGCACGGTGCGCACCAACCTGCGCTTCATCGCCGCCCGGGCGCTGCCGGCTCAGGCACCCGCAGCCCGCCTGTCGCGCGAGCGAGCCAAGGCGCCGTACTCGGCCGGCCAGGTCGCCTCCTACCTGGCCCTCGCCGATGCCCAGCCCACCGCGGCCCGACGGCGTCGGGCGTCGGCGCTCGTCTGCCTCGGCGCAGGGGCGGGGCTGGTGGGCACCGACCTGCGGGCCGTGCGCGGCTCAGACGTGACGGCGCGACATGGCGGTCTCGTGGTGAACGTGGCAGGGCCCAACGCCCGGGTGGTTCCGGTGCGCGCCGAGTTCTGCGACCGGCTGGCCGAGGCGGCGGCGGCGGTCGGCGACGGCTACCTGATCGGATTCGCCCACCCGAGGCGCAAGAACGTGACCGCACCGCTCGTCGCATCGCTGGCCGGGAGGGAGCACCTGCCGGTGCTCGACACCCATCGGCTGCGCTCGACGTGGCTCATGCGCTGCGCCGAGGATCTCGGGTTGCGGGCCTTTCTGGACGCAGCCGGCGTGCGCTGCACCCAGCGCCTCGGCGACATCGTGGCCGGGCTCGAACCGGTCTCAGTGAAGCGAACGATCGTGCTGCTCGGAGGCCGGCGCTGAGCGTCGAGCGACAGCGCCTCGAGGCGGTGCTCGACGACAAAGGCGTCGCCGAGGTGATCGCCAGGGTCGAAGCCCGACTCCCTGTCGGCGTGCGGCCCCGCCAGCTCTCGGTCCGCACCCTTGTGCTTGGGATGCTCCTGACCCAGGCCGACCACCGCCCGGCGCACTTGCGCCGGGTCCACGAATCCCTGCTCGGGCTCGACGAGGCCGACCGCCGGCGCCTGGGCGTGGTCGTCTGCTGGCGGACCGGCCCCCACAGCCTCAGCTACCGACAGGTGGAGCGGACCTTTGGCCTCGTCTCGGCGGCACTGGGAAAAGACGACTCCGACGGCACTGGGAGCGCTGGGCTCCAAGAGGTGCTCGACGCCGTATTGGAGCAGAGCGTCGCCGGCCATCGAGAAGGCTCCTCGTCGCTGGCGCTCGACTGGACCGACATGGAGTCGTTCTCCACCCGGCGCACCAAACCCATCGGCACCTACGCCGACACCGATGCCGCCTGGGGGCACCGCAAAGGCGGCGGGCCGGGCGAGAAACACGAGCTGTTCTTCGGCTACTACCTTTCGCTGGCCACCATGGTTGGAGACGAGAACACGAGGGCGGTCCCCGAGCTCGTGCGCCGCATGAACCTCGTCTCGTGCCACCACGACCCGGTGCCCCCCATGGTCGACGTGCTCGTGTCGATGTTCGCCGCTGGGATCGCCCCCGGCGACGTCATCTGCGACTCGGGATATGCGCACCGGGTCCCAGAGCACTTTGCCCTCCCGCTGCGCGCGGCGGGAGCTGCCCTTGTCATGGACCTGCACGCTCATGACCGCGGCACCCAGGGCACCCACGAGGGAGCGACGTTGTGGAACGGGGCCTGCTACTGCCCGGCCACCCCGTCGGCCCTCTTCGACCTCTCCCCCCTGGCCCGCGGCGCGAGCAAAGCCGACACGGCTGCCCACGACGAGCGCGCCGCCGAGCTCGGGCACTACAAGCTCGGAAAGGTCAGCGCCGACGACCACGACGGTTATCACCGCGTCATGTGCCCGGCGGTCATGGGCAAGGTCCGCTGCCCGCTGCGCCCAGGATCGCTGGCGCTGGGCTTCGACCGCCCCGAGGTCACTTCGCCGCCCGAGCATCCACCGGCTTGCTGCACGAAGAAGACCATCACCGTGGCGCCGTCTGTCAACGCCAAGACGGCTCAGCGCCACGACTATCCCTCACGTGCCTGGCGTCACTCCTACGCCCGGCGTTCGGCCGCCGAGCGCGCCAACGCCCGGATCAAGGACCCGGCCACCATCGACGTCGCCCGGGGCTGGTGCCGGCTGATGGGGCTCGTGCCCATGAGCCTGTTCAGCGCCTGTGCCCTCGTCGTGCGCAACCTCGAGGTCGCCGACGCCTTCGAGGTCCGCCAGGCCGAGCAGCGCAGGCGCCTCAGCCTCCCACCCCGCACCCGCCGGCGACGGCGCACCACCATCGACGAGCTGGTGGGCACCGGGGCAAGCGCAGGACCCTGAGCCGAGGCGGCGCGCCTCGCTGCAGCAGCCAGGCGGCGGTCCACCCTGTCGCGCTGGACATACCCGATGAGCGACGGTCGACCGCTATCGCAGCCGGCTTCAGGTGGCCGCGACGAGCGTCACACCGCCGTGGCACGATGACGCAGTCCCAAACGTGAAGAGGGTTCACGGTGAAACGTGAAGACCTC
>JBJKRZ010000027.1:0-7766 GCA_046704365.1 Acidimicrobiales bacterium
GCCGAGGCGATCGGCCTGGCACTCGGGCCCGACGGCGTGGGCGTGGCCGACGGCGGCGCCCGCGAGGTGCTGCTGCTCGTCGTCGGGCGGATGGCGGCCGTGGCGACGTCGGTGCTGGGGGGAGCGCGCTCCCGGCCGTGCCCGTGACGCTCCGCACCGGCGCGGCGGGCGTCCGTCGCCCCGCCCCGGCCCCTCCTTCGGACGTGCCGGTCGAGGGCCCGCTCGTCGACCGCTACGGCCGGGTGCACAGCGACCTGCGCATCTCGGTGACCGACCGCTGCAACTTCCGCTGCGTGTACTGCATGCCCGAGGAGGGCGTGGCGTTCCTGCCCCGCCAGGACATCCTGTCCTTCGAGGAGTTCGCCCGGGTGGCTACCGTGGACCGTTCCCTGGGAGTGCGCTCGGTGCGGCTCACCGGCGGCGAGCCGCTCGTGCGCCGCGGCGTGGTGGAGCTCGTGCGCCAGCTGGCAGGCATCGGCTTCGATGACCTGGCGCTCACCACCAACGGGACGACCCTCGTCTCCATGGCGCGACCTCTGGCGGCGCCGGGACTGAAGCGGGTGAACATCAGCTGCGATTCGCTGCGCCCCGAGCGCTTCCGCCGGATTCGACGCCGCGGCGAGCTGGAGGACGTCCTTCGGGCCATGGCGGCCGCCGACGAGGCGGGGCTGGCACCGCTCAAGGTGAACGTGGTGGTCATGAGCGGGGTCAACGACGACGAGATCCTCGATTTCGCCTCCTTCGCCCGCCGCCACGGGCGCGTCGTGCGCTTCATCGAGTACATGCCGCTCGACGCCGAAGGGAATTGGGAGCGCGCCCAGGTGGTGTCGAGCGACGAGATCCTGGCCCGGATCGACGCGATGTGGCCGCTCGAACCGCTCGAGGCCTCCGGCGACGATCCCGCCCCGGCGACGCGCTACCGCTTTCGCGACGGCGCAGGTGAGATCGGCGTCGTGGCCAGCGTGACCCGCCCCTTCTGTGGGAGCTGCAACCGCCTGCGGCTCACTGCAGACGGGGCGATTCGCAACTGTCTGTTCTCCGACGACGAGATCTCCTTGCGGTCGCTGCTGCGCAGCGGGGCCGGGGACGAGGACATCGCCATGGCCCTGCGAGCCTCGGTGTGGGGCAAGCTCCCCGGCCACGGCATCAACGAACCCGGGTTCCTGCGCCCCGTCCGGTCGATGTCGATGATCGGCGGGTGAGCATGGTGCGCCTCCGGCTCTTCGGGCCGGTGGCCGAGGCCGCCGGCCTGCGCGTCGACACGGTGGAGGGAACCGATCTGGAGCAGGTGCTGGCCGCCGCCCGGGCCCGCTACGGCGAGGGCTTCAGCCATCAGGCGAGGCGCTGTCGCGTGTGGGTAAACGGTGAGGATCCCGTGCCCGGCGCGCCCCTCGGCGAGGGCGACGAGGTGGCGCTGCTCCCGCCTGTCTCCGGCGGCTGAAGCTCAGCTCCGCCCGGGCAGGTCCCCGGCGGGGGGGTGGCGCTCGGCATGGGAGCCGTGGGGGTCCCGGCCGGCCAGCAGGGCCAGAGCGTGGGGCACGACGTCGATCACCGCCTCGAGGCATTCGACGGCACCGGCGGGGGAGCCCGGGGTGTTGAGCACGAGGCACCGGCCCACGGTGCCGGCTGTCCCCCGCGACAGCAGTGCCTTGGGCCCGGCGCGGTGCATGGCCTCGGCCAGGGAGGAGGCCTGGCGCTCGATCACGGCCAGGGTGCCTTCGGGCGTGAGGTCCCTGGGCGCGAAGCCCGTGCCCCCCGTGGTGACCACGAGCCCGGCAAACCCCGAGGTCAGCCGCCCGAGCGCCTCGGCCACCGCCTCCACGCCGTCGGGGCACAGCGCCTCGTCGACCACCCGGAAGCCTGACCCCTCCAAGAAGTCCGACAGCGCCGGGCCGGAGCGGTCCTCCGCCGTGCCGGCGTGGACCGAGTCCGAGACGGTGAGGATCTTGGCGTCGGGGGCCACGGCGCCGAAGCGTACCCGCCTCCTCGTGGGGCGCTCTTCTCGCAAATCCGGCAATTCAGGCCTTTCTATCCTGCATTTTCGGGGTGAGAGCGCGTAGAGAGTCTGATCTGCGAGGTAGCGTCTGGCGGTGCCCAGCTACCCGATCAGCCAGGCCGCCCAGCTGCTGGGCGTGAGCCCCGACACCGTGCGCCGATGGGTCGACAAGGGGAAGCTGCCCGCCTCGAGGAGCGCCGGTGGTCGCCGGCTCGTCGAGGGTGAGGCCCTGGCCCGCTTCGCCCAGTCCGCTGCCGTCGGGCCCAGGCCCGAGGGCCTCGGCCCGACGTCGGCGCGCAACCGCTTCGTGGGTCTCGTGACGGCCGTGGTCAAGGACGCCGTCATGGCCAAGATCGACATGGTGTGCGGCGCCCAGCGCGTGGTGTCGCTCATGAGCAGCGAGGCGGCCGAGGAGCTGGGGCTGGCCCCGGGCATGCTGGCCGTGGCCACCGTCAAGGCCACCAACGTCGTGGTCGAGCTCCCCCGGGCCTGAGGGCCCGCCCGCCACCATGTCGCGCGCCGGGCCCGGTCGGCTCCTCTTGGGCTGCGCCGTCTTCCTGGCAGGACTCACCGGCGCGGCGTGCGGTTCCGGCGCAGCGGCCCCGTCCTCCGGCTCCGCTCCCCACGGCGCAGGAGCCGTCGACGTCCTCTACGCCGGGTCCCTCATCCGCCTCATGGAGCAGGACCTGGGCCCGCGCTTCACGGCGGAGAGCGGGTACCGCTTCTCGGGTTACGCCGGTGGGTCCAAGGAGCTGGCCAACGAGATCAAAGGCGGCGTGCAGCGCGCCGACGTGTTCGTGAGCGCCGACCCAAGCGTCGACGCCACCTTGCAGGGCAACGCCAACGGCGAGTGGGTGTCGTGGTACGCAACGTTCGCCCGGTCAGCTCTGGTGCTCGGCTACGACCCGCACAGCCGCTTCGCCGCTGCCTTGCGCACCCGGCCGTGGTACGACGTGGTCACGTCCCCGGGCTTCCGTCTGGGACGCACCGACCCGGCGCTCGACCCCAAAGGGGTGCTCACCGTCGAGGCACTGCGCCAGATGGCTCAGCGATCGGCTGACCCGTCGCTGCTCGAGCTGGCCAACGGCTCGAGCGGCGTCTACCCCGAGGCGACCCTGCTCGGCCGCCTCGAGGCGGGCCAGCTCGACGCCGCCTTCCTCTACGAGGTCGAGGCCAAGGCGGCCGGCATCCCCACCGTGAGCCTCTCGCCGCTGGCGCTGTCCGCCACCTTCACCGTCACCATCGTCAATCGGGCTCCCCACCCGGCGGGCGCCCTCGCCTTCGTGCGGTTCCTCCTCGGTTCCCGGGCCCGCCAGGCGCTCAGCCGTGCCGGGCTCGAGGCGATCGACCCTCCCCGGCTGCACGGCACCGGCGCACCGGCGTCACTGCGCTCCGCGGGGATCCTCCGGTGACCGCCCCGGGGCCCGCGCCGCGCCTCACTGCCCGACGCCTCACTGCCCGGCGCCTCGCTGCCCGGCGGCGCTCGCAGGGTCGCCGGCGCAGGGCCACGAGCCCCTTGGCATGGCTCGGTGGCTTGCTGGCGCTGTACCTGCTGCTGCCGCTCGGCGGTCTGGTGGCCGAGCTGGTGTCGGGCCACGGGCGGGGGTTCGCCGCCCCCGGCCTCAGCTCGGCGCTGGTGGTGTCGTTGGCCACCGCCACCTGCACCACGGTCATCTGCGCCGAGCTCGGTGTGCCCCTCGCCTACGCGCTGGCCCGCTCCAAGGGCACCGTCGCCACCCTGGTCGGCGTCGTGGTGCTCTTGCCTCTCGCCCTGCCCCCGTTGATGGCGGGCATCGCCCTCGTGTCGGTGGTGGGACCCGACACCGCCCTCGGCCAGTTCTTCGGCGGCCGTCTCACCGACTCCATGGCAGGGATCGTGCTGGCCCAGACGTTCGTGGCGGCCCCCTTCACGATCGTGGCCGCCCGGAGCGCCTTCGCCACCGTCGACCCGGCCCTCGACGACGTCGCTGCCACTCTCGGACTGCGCAAGGGACGGCGCTTCGTCCAGGTGGCGCTACCGGTGGCCGCCCGCGGCATCGCTGCGGGCCTGTTGCTGACCTGGCTGCGCGCCTTCGGAGAGTTCGGCGCCACCGTGGTGGTGGCGTACCACCCCTATTCGCTCCCCGTGTACACCTACGTGCGCTTCGGCGGGTTCGGTCTCGATCAAGCCGTCGTCCCCAGCGCCGTCGCCCTGGCTGCCGCCGTGGCCGTGTTGCTGCTCACCCGCCTGCGCTTCCCACGTCGTCCAGCGCGCAGCACCGCCGTCTCGGTTCCTCCTTCGCCGCCGCCCACCCGGGGCGTTCCCGGAGCCATCGCCTTCGCCGTCGACGAGCACTTCGGGAATTTCCGGCTGTCCCTGACGCACCAGGGACGAGGTGGACGCCTGGCCATCCTCGGCCCCTCGGGAGCGGGCAAGACCACGGTCCTACGGTGCCTGGCCGGGCTGGGCGGCAGCGGTGAGCTGCGCCTCGGGTCGAAGGTGCTGGGCGACTTGGCCGCCGAGGAGCGCCGGATCGGCTACGTCCCCCAAGAGCCCAATCTCCTGCCCCATCGCGCCGTGTCGGACCAGGTCGAGCTGGGGGTGGACGTCGAAGCCGGTGTGGCTGCCTTTTGGGTGGCTCAGCTCGGCCTGCATGGCTTGGAGCGGCGAAGGCCAACTGAGCTCTCGGGCGGGCAACGCCAGCGCGTGTCCCTGGCTCGAGCCTTGGCGCGCGCTCCTGATCTTCTGCTGCTCGACGAGCCCTTCGCCGCCCTCGACGTGCCGGTGCGCAGCGCGCTCGTTCGCGAGCTGCGTCAGGTGTTGCAGGCCGGCTACTTCGCCAGCGTCCTCGTCACGCACGACCCCGAAGAGGCCGCCCTGCTGGCGGACGAGATCGTCGTGATCGAAGACGGGCGCCTGCTGCAGGCCGGTGCGACGAGCGACGTCCTGGGCAGGCCGGCATCCCCGAGGGTGGCCCGCCTGCTCGGTGTGGCCAACGTGTCCTCGGGGCGGGTGACGAGCCTCGATCGCATCGAGAGCAACGGGGCTACCCTGCGGGTCGCCGGCTCGCCACTGCCCGCTGCGGGAACCGAGGTCTTCTGGAGCATCCGGCCCGAACATGTCGCCGTCTCCTTCGAGGCTGACGGGGCCATGCCCTATGCCGCCGTCGTGCTCGATGCCGTGGACCTCGGCAGTGCCGTCGAGGTGCGCCTCATGGTGGCGGGGGCTTTCGAGCTTCTGGCCCGGCTCCCGCCACAGGCGATGCCCGCGCTGGGCGCACCGTGTTCGATCACCATCCCCGCTGACCGCCTCAGCGCCTGGCCGGCTCAGGGCGCGCCAGCGGCTCTGTCGGCAACAGGACCGTGATCGTGGCGGGCGGAAATGCTCAGGCCGCGCTGGCGGGGTCGTCGCTGGTGGGCCGGTCCCCCTGCGGGCCCCGTGGCGAGGGTGCGCCCAGATCGCAGCGGGCCTGCTCCTCGCCTTCTGTGGCACGAAGGAAGGGCAGCCCCTCGTCGTGCCAGGCCAACAGACCCCCCGTCAGGTTCGCCACCCGCTCGAAACCGTGCTCGACCAGAAAGCGCGTGGCGATGGCCGACCGCCCGCCCACGGCGCAGATCACGACGATCTCCTCGCCGCGCCGGTCGGCCAACTCCCCGACGCGCTCGGCGAGGGAGCGCAGCGGGATGAGATGGCTGCCCTCGAGGTAGCCGAGCTCCTGCGCCGCTTCCTCGGGCTCCCGCACGTCGAGCACCAACGGCGGGCGCTCGTCGCCCAGACGGGCGAAGAGATCGAGCGCCGAGATCTCGGGGATGGCCCGGGCGGGCTCCTGGACCGACGGCACGCCAAGATGATGACAAACTTGATCCACTAGGTCAACTTTGGAGGGACGGCGAGCGGCGCCCGCCCTCCGGCCCAGGCCCCGGTCCAGGGCCAAGGCCCACGCCCAGGCCCAGACCCAAGGCCCCAGGCGTCGGGCCCGAGCCGTGCCACGGGCGCCCGGGGAGTACCGTGCAATCATCGTCGGGCACCGGGCACCAGTGGGGTGAGACCGATGAGCGCTGACAAAAGACGCAGGCCACGGCGCATCGACCCCAAGCTGTGGGTGAGCGCCAAGCCGTTCGGGGTGGGGGAGCGGCGTCCCAACAACTACGGGGAGATCGCCAAGGCCCTGTCGGAGAACAGGGACCACCTCTTGTACGCCTGGCGGATCTTGAGACGCGGCGTCTGCGACGGTTGCTCGCTGGGGACCTCCGGCATGCGGGACTGGACGATGGACGAGATCCACCTGTGCAACGTCCGGCTCCGCATGCTCCGGCTCAACACCATGCCGGCCATGGACTTTCGGCTCCTTGCCGACGTGGCGTCGTTGCGAACCAAGCGCGGCGCCGAGCTGCGCCAGCTCGGTCGCTTATCGCATCCGATGGTGCGTCGCCGAGGGGACAGCGGTTTCCATCGGGTGCCGTGGGACGAGGCTATGGAGCTCGTGGCCGGACGGATCGCTGCCAGCTCGCCCGAGCGGATGGGCGTCTACATGACGAGCCGGGGCCAGCCCAACGAGAATTACTACGCCGTGCAGAAGGCGGCGCGTGCTATGGGCACCAATTCCATCGACAATGCCGCACGCATCTGCCACTCACCGAGCACCTTCGGGCTGAAGGAAGCCCTGGGGGTCGCCGCCACGACGTGCTCGTACAGCGATTGGATCGGCAGCGACCTGGTGGTGTTCATCGGCTCCAACGTGTCGGAGAACCAGCCGGTGTCGATGAAGTACCTCTACCACGCAAAGAAAGCGGGCACCAAGGTGGCCGTGGTGAACCCATACCGGGAGCCCGGCATGGAGCGCTACTGGGTCCCCTCCAACGTGGAGAGCGCCCTGTTCGGCACCAAGATCACCGATCGCTTCTTCCCCATCGACGTGGGCGGCGACATCGGGTTCCTGAACGGCGCCATGAAGCACATGCTGGAGCAGGGTTGGGTCGACCACCGTTTCGTGGAGGGGTTCACCTCCGGCTTCGACGCCCTGGTGGCCGAGCTGGACCGCCAGAGCTGGGACGACCTCGAACGGCTGTCGGGGACCACCAAGGCCGAGATGCTCGCCTTCGCCCGCATGCTGGGCGAGGCCGAGACGGCGGTGCTGGTGTGGAGCATGGGTGTGACCCAGCACGGCTTCGGGGAGGACAACGTCCGTGCCGTGATCAACCTGGGCCTGGCACGGGGCTTCGTGGGCCGCGAGAAGTGCGGGCTCATGCCCATCCGGGGCCACTCGGGCGTCCAGGGCGGCGCCGAGATGGGTGCCTACGCCACCTCCTTCCCCGGCGGCCTGGCCGTCACCGAGGAGAACGCCGCCCACCTGTCGGAGCTGTGGGGCTTCGAGGTCCCCACCGCCCCGGGGCTCACCGTCCCGGAGATGATCGACGCCGCCCACGACGGGCGCCTGGACGTGCTCGTGTCCTCGGGAGGCAATTTCCTGGAAGTCATGCCCGACCCGCACTACGTGGAGGAGGCGCTGGCGCGCATCCCGCTGCGGGTCCACCTCGACATCGTGGCCTCGGGCCAGATGCTGGTCGACCCGGCCGACGTCGTGGTGCTGCTGCCGGTCCAGACCCGCTACGAGATGACCGGCGGCGTGACCGAGACCTCCACCGAGCGGCGCGTCATCTTCAGCCCCGAGATCCCCGGTCCCCGGGTGGCCGAGGCGCGTGCCGAGTGGGAGGTGTTCGCCGAGCTGGCGCGCCGTGTCCGCCCCGAGCGCGCCGGGAGGCTGGGGCTGGAGAGCACCGAGGCCATCCG
>JBJKRZ010000028.1:0-3007 GCA_046704365.1 Acidimicrobiales bacterium
GGTGGCGGCCACGCCCTCGATGTGCTGCATGCGCTGACGGTCGAGGGCCTCGGCGGCCGCTTCGTCGTTGGCCATCTCGGCGTCGAGGTCGGTGTCGGCGAAGCCGAGCACGCCCATGTCCTCGAAGGCCTTGGTGATGCGCGGCCCCCACAGACCGATGTCTTTGAGGACGGGCACGATGCGCATGAACAGGTAGCTGCGGAATGTCCGCTGCGTCTCGCTGTCCTTCACGTACTCGGTGAGCTCCTGGGGGTAGCCGAGGCGCTCGAAGATCTCCTCGCCGAGGAAGCGGTCGCGCATGCGGTAGCAGGCGTCCACGCAGAACTCCTCGCGCTCGTCGCGCTCGGCCTGGGTCAGCTGCGGGTAGTAGTCGCGCAGGGCCAGGCGGCCGAAGGTGACGTGGCGGGCCTCGTCCTGCATCACGTAGGCGTTGATGGCCTTGCCCAGAGGCTCGGTGGCGGTGTTGCGGATGAAGCCGAAGGCGGCCAGGGCCAGGCCCTCGATGAGGACCTGCATGCCCAGGTAGGTCATGTCCCAGCGGCTGTCGCTGATGACGTCGTCGAGGAGGCTCTTCAAGTTGCGGTTGAGCGGGTAGACGAGCTCGAGCTTCTCGTAGAGGTAGCGGCTGTAGACCTCCACGTGGCGGGCCTCGTCGATCACCTGCGTGGCGGCGTAGAACTTGGAGTCGATGTCGGGCACGGTCTGGACGATCTTGGCCGTGCAGATGAGCGCTCCTTGCTCGCCGTGCATGAACTGGCTGAAGCGCCACGCCTCGACGTGGTGGCGCAGTTCGCCCTTGTCCTTGTCGCTCATCTTGCGCCACCAGTCGGTGTCGAAGAGCGGGCCGATCTCGTCGGGGAGCCCAAGCGGGTCGTCATGGTCGACCTCGATGGACCAGTCCAGGCGGTCCTTGGCGATCCACTGGCGACGGGTGCCCTTGTCGTAGAGACGCAGCAGCTGGTCGCGCCCCTCGGTGTAGTCGAAGTCGAAGGCCGTGGTGGCCGGCGACAACAACGACCAGCCGTGCTCGTCGGCCTCCCCGGTCGGCTGTTGGGCGACTTCTTGCAGGCTCATGGTCCCTCCCCTTCGCTGGTTCCTCCAGCCGGTGGCGGTCCTTCAGCCGGCGCCGGCCATGGCGCTGGCGCCGGTCGCCCCCCAGGGGAGCCTACGGCCCGGCCACCTCGTAGGACCACAGCTCCGAGGAGACGGACACAGGCCCGCCGTGCGGCGAGGGGCGGTCGGCCCCGGCATGCCCGTGAGCGAAGGCCGGCGAGGCCACCCAGGCGTCGAAGGATCCCTGGTCACGCCAGCGGGTCACCACCAGCCACTGCCGACGCCCGTCGGTGGGGCGCAGCAGCTCGAAGCCCTCGAAGCCGGGCTGGCCGTCCACCGCCCCTGCCCGCTGGGCGAAGCGCCGCGCCAGCTCGTCGCCGGCCTCCTCGGGCACGGTGATGGCGTTGATCTTGATGACGGTCATGGCCGCATCCAACCAGAGCCGGGCGGGCCCACGCCATCGGGCGGGGTCCGCTCGGGGCCGGTGGCGGGTGACTCAGCTCAAGACGGAGATGCCGAGCAGCTCAGGACGCAGGTGGCGAGCAGGTCAGGGCGTAGGTGCAGACGCTGAAGCCGTTGCCGTCGCTGTCGAGGCTGGACACGGCCGTCTCGAGGGGCAGGGCGATCACCGGCACCGCCCGGGTGGCGGCGATGTCCCCGCTGGCGCCGCCGCTGGCGAAGGTGCCCGTAGCCGTGTTGTTGCCGTCGAAGGTGACGGTGACCGGCCCGCCCACCGGGATGGGCACGACCGCCACGCTGGGCGCCTCGTGGATCCACTCCGCCGAGGATTGCGACGATGAGTAGCACACCGTCTCAGGCTGCGAACGGCCCGTGGAGACGTCGGTGATCACGATCGACCAGTTGCTCGTGGTGGTGCCGGCGGTGCCGGCGTCGGGGCTGCCCGAGCACGTGCCGCCCAGGTCGGTGACCGAAGCCTGCATGTGGTCCCCCGGCGACACGCCGAAGAGGTACGTCGGGGCGTTGGGGAGCAATTCGAACCAGGCCGCGTAGCTAGAGCCCCCGGCTATGGCGTTCAAGGGGGCGCCCACCTGCTGGGTGCCGGTCTGGATGAGGTCGGAGGTGCTGTAGCCGCCGATGCCCACCCACGTGGCCGAGGCGCCGGGGACGGCGCCGATGGGCGGGACGGTCCACTCGCCGGTCACCTGGGTGATGCCGCTCCCGGGGGCGACGTAGCCGGCCCAGTTCCCGCTCAGGTTGGGGACCGAGACCGACTGGGCCTCGACAGGCAGCCCGGTGCCGCCGGTGCCCAGGACAAGCGCCCCCAGCACCAGAGCGCCGAGGGTCCCCCGTGCCATCCACTTCACCCGCCACGCTGCCATGCGCTCGCCCACGAGAGCCACCTTCCTCGATGCTCGGAACCCGATACGCCAACGGAGGACGACTGCAGTGGCCGCCTCGCCGTACCCGCCTGGCCGACGGGCACACAGGACAACGCCGCCCGGGGACCCGCCGTGGCGAAGTTCACCGAACGTAGTGCGTACGTAGTCCCGCTCTGCGCTCGGTGCCGCCCCCGGCCCCGGCCGCCCTCCTCGAGATGCCACCCACAGCAGCCGCTCGCTGCTGGCGAAAGCGTAGACGAGCCGCTGACTCAGAGCATGACGGCTTGACCGCTCCGGGCGCTGCGCCGGGCCGCCTCCACGACCGCGAGCACGGACACGGCGTCGTCGAAGGCCACCGGCGGGGGACCGCCCCCAGTCAGCATGGCGGCCACGGCCGGGTAGAAGCCGCCCCAGCGCCCGGGCGCCGAGGCCACCGGGTCACCAGCCCCCTCGCCGTGCCGCAGGCTGCCCCAGTGCGCCTCGGGCTCCTGGCCGAATCCGGCGCTGGCCGGGGTGTCCCCCGAGCGCAGGGCGTCCTCCTGGCCGTCGAGGTGCTCCACCACGAAGGCTCCTTGGCTCCCGAGCACGCGCAGGCGCGGCCCGGGGGCAGCGCA
>JBJKRZ010000029.1:0-4995 GCA_046704365.1 Acidimicrobiales bacterium
GCGTCCCTGCCGGCGCACCGGCGGGGGCCGGCGAATTCCCGCCGGTGCCCCCGGGCTCGGCTACCGGCGAACCGGCGCTCGTGTCGGACATGGGGAAGATCCCTTCTCGTACTGGTCATGAGGCGCGCCCCAGCACCGTGTCCGGGCTCGCCGCCGCAACGGCGAGGGGCTCACGTCGGGAGCCCGAGCGCTCGATCCATTGACAGGTCCTGCGAGCCAGACCGAGCTCGAGGCCGAGGGCCTCGGCCAGCTCGGCCGGGCGCACCCCTCGGGGCTGGGTGGCCAGCTCCGCCGAGAACCGGGAGCCCGGTCCGTCGTCGTCGAGGGGCGTGAGGGCGAGCACCGAGGGGCGCAGGTCGTCGAGCTGACGGCGACCTTTGCGCTCGCGGTGCACGGGCAAGGTGGTGGCGCACAGCGCACGCTCGAGCGACGCCGCCAGCACCGCCCGCTCGGCACCGGGCACCTCGATGTCCCAGGTGCAGGAGGTGACCTCCTCCTGCAGCGACGGAGCCCCCGGGGAAAGGGCGCCAGCGGCGAGCACCCACAACCCCTCGGGCAGCTCCGGACCGAGCAGGGCGGCCAGGGCCCCGACGGACTGCTCCTCGTCGGGCGTCGCCCCGGGCCACGGGCAGCCAGCGCCCCGGCCGGCGCCCTCCAAGGTGGCGTCGAAGGTGGCGTCGAGGTACTCGGCCACCGACTCGCAACCGGTGGGCAGGGCCAGGCCGAAGCTCAGGCGGGGACGGGGGGAGAACCCGCTCGTGTAGGCCACCGGCAGGCCCGCCCGGCGCAGGGCCCGCTCCCACATGCGGGCCACGTCGCGATGGCTCGTCCAGCGCAGCCTTCCCACCTTGGCGAAGCGAAAGCGCACCTTCATGGCCGCCCTCCCCCTCCCGTCATGAGGCGCACCGGCACCGCCCCGGCCCGAGACAGGTCCTGGCCCGTGCCCTGGCTGCCGCCCGCCGGAGGCACGCCCGAGGCCACCACGTGCTCCACCCCGAGGCCGGTGCAGGCGCCGCAGTCGTAGCACGGGGTCCACCGGCAGTCCTCGAGGCCGTGCTCCGCCAGGGCGTCGCAGAAGTCCTGCCACAAGAAGTCCCGGTGCAACCCCGCCGACACGTGGTCCCAGGCAAGCACCTCCTCCTCGGGCCGGTGGCGGAACACGGTGTCCTCCAGGGTCAGCCCGGCCGCCTCCATGCCGGCCAACCACTTGCCGAGGTCGAAGTGCTCGGACCACTCCTGGAAGGTGCCCCCGGCGCGCCACACGTGCTCGACGACCGCACCCACGCGCCGGTCGCCTCGGCTCACGATCCCCTCGGCGGTGGTGGCCTCCGGGTCGTGCCAGCGCAAGGTCAGGCCGCGCACGCCACGCGCCTCGTCCTTCAAGATCCCCACCTTGCGGCGCAGCTCGGCGGTGGTGTCCTGGCCGAACCACTGGAACGGGGTGTGGGGCTTGGGCACGAAGCCGCCTACCGAGGCCGTGACCGAGGCGCCCCGGTGGTGGCGGCGGCCCAGCTCCACGCAGGCGCGGGGCTGGGCCACGATGCCGCGCACGTCCTCGGCGGTGTCGGTGGGCAGACCGATGAGGAAGTACAGCTTGACCCGGCGCCAGCCCTGGGCGAAGGCGGCGTCCACCGCGGCGTAGAGGTCCTCTTCGGATATGAGCTTGTTGATCACCTGGCGCATGCGCCAGGTGCCCCCCTCGGGAGCGAAGGTGAGCCCGGTGCGGCGCACCTTTTGGATCTCCGCCGCCAGTCCCACCGTAAAGGCGTCCACCCGCAGGCTGGGCAGGCTGACCGACACCTGCCCCGAGCACTCGCTGTCGTTGATGACGCCGGCTACGGCACCCTCGATGCCCGAGAAGTCGGCGCTCGACAGCGAGGTGAGGGCCACCTCGTCGTAGCCCGTGTGCCGCAGGCCCCGGCGCACCATGTCGTCGACCTGGGCCGAGGGCCGTTCGCGCACCGGGCGGGTGATCATGCCCGCCTGGCAGAACCGGCACCCGCGCGTGCAGCCCCGGAAGACCTCGACGTTGAGGCGGTCGTGGACCACCTCGACGAGGGGCACGAGCTGCTGGCGGGGATAGGGCCACTGGGCCAGGTCGGCCACCACGCGCTTGTCCACTCGTGCCGGCACGCCCTCGTAACGGGGCGTGACGTCGACGAGGCGGCCCTGGGCGTAGGAGGGCTCGTAGCACGAGGGCACGTACACCCCGGGCACCCGGGCCATGGCCACGAGCAGGTCGTGGCGCTCCCCCTGGCTTTCTCGCCAGGAGCGCAGTACCTCGGTGATGTCGGCCACGACCTCTTCGCCGTCGCCGAGGACGAAAGCGTCCACGAAGTCGGCGAGCGGCTCGGGGTTGAAGGCGCAGTGACCGCCCGCCACCACCAGGGGGTCTCCGACCGAGCGCCGGGCCGCCCGGACCGGCAGCCCGGCCAGGTCCACCAGGTTGAGCACGTTCGTGTAGGTGAGCTCGGCCGACAGGTTGAAGGCCAGCACGTCGAACTCGGCCGCCGGCCTGTGCCCCTCGAGGGAGAACAGGGGGACGCCGGCGCAGCGCATCTCGGCCTCCATGTCCACCCACGGCGCGTAGGCGCGCTCGGCGCAGGCGTCGGCGCGCTCGTTCAGGATCTCGTAGAGGATCTGCAGCCCCTGGTTGGGCAACCCGATCTCGTAGGTGTCGGGATACACGAGCAGCCAGGCCACCCGGGCCGGGTCGTCGCAGGACGGTCGGGCCCCGAGCTCGCCCCCGATGTAGCGAGCAGGCTTGGCCACCCGGGCCAACAGGGGTTCGATCTGTGGCCACAGGCAGGTCATGTGCCCGATCAGTCTAGAGGTGGCCCGGAGGGGGCCGGGAGCGAGGGGGTGGGGCCCTCGCCGCAGAGTTCCTGGTGGCGGACGTGGAAGCCGGGCCGAGGGCCCGGGCTCCGCCCGCGGCGGTCGTGGTGGTGGTGGAGGAGGGAGACGGGCAGGCGGGGGTGGTGGTGGTCGTGGTCGAGCCGTGGGCGGTGGCGGGCTGCGGGCTCGAGGTGGTGGTGGAGCTCGAGGAGGCGCCAGGCGTCGCCCCCGCCGGGGAGCAGGTGGAGCCCGAGGCGACCGATCCCGGCGGGAGGTGCGTTTGCACCGGGGCGACGGGGTGGGCCACCACGTAGTCGAAGCCGGCCCGCACCACAGGGGCGGCGGCCGCCTCGCCGTAGCCGCCACCGGAGATCACGGCGGTGATCACGACCTGGGGGTTCCCCACGGGCCCGAAGCCCACGAACCACGAGGTGGGCTGGCTGCCGGAGACCGACGCCGTGCCCGTCTTGCCCGCCAGGGGGAACGTGGAGAGGGGAAAACCCTGGAACACCGAGTAGGCGGTGCCGGTGGGGTTGTCCACCACGCCCTCGAAGCCCTGGAGCATGGCCTGGTAGTCGGCCGGGCTGTAGCTCACGTGCCCGGTGGCCTTGGGGGCGATGGTCCGCACCACCTTGCCGCTGGCGTCCACCAGGGCCGCCCCGATCTCGGGCTGGTACCGGGTGCCGCCGTTGGCGAAGGTGGCATACGCCTGGGCCTGCTCGATGGGCGTGATGAGGGTGCCGCCCTGGCCGAAGGCCAGCTCGAGGTTGTTGCCCGTGTACCACCCGCCGTCGGGGTAAGCGGTGGGATCCTGGGCGTGCTCCTTGGCCACCACCTGGGGCGAGTCCACGCGGGCGTAGGGGGTCTCCCCCGGCAGGTCGATGCCGGTCTGCACGCCGTAACCCAGCGAATTGGCGGCCTGCTGGATGGGGGTCTGGCCGTACTTGGCGCGCTGGTCCCAGAAGAGCACACCGAGGTTGTAGAAGAAGTCGTCGCTCGAGATGGTGATGGCCGTCGTCACGTTGATGCTCCCCGGGTGCTCACCGAGGGCGTCGTGGAACACCGCTCCTCCCACCGAGTAGAAGCCGGGGTCGTAGAAGTAGAAGCCGGGGGAGATGAGCCCGGTGTTGAGGGCGGCCGTGGCCGTGGCCAGCTTGAAGGTCGACCCGGGGGTGTAGAGGCCGTCGATGGCGTTGTTGTTGAGGGCGCCGGTGGACAAAAGCTCGTTGTAGTGGGTCTGGGTGATGCCGTTGGGGGTCCACCAACTGGGGTCGAAGGTGGGCGCCGACACCAGGGCCAGCACGGCACCGTTCTGCGGGTCGAGCGCCACGGCGGCGCCCCCCTTGGAGTGCAGCTGGGCGATCTGGGCGTTGAGAGCGTTCTGCAGCGTCTGCTGGAGACCCTGGTCGATGTTGGTCACCAGGTCGTCGCCGGGCCCCGGCGGCGTCTCGCCCAGGCTGCCCACCACGCTGCCCGCGGCGTCCACCTCCACCCGGTCCACCCCGGGCGTGCCGTGCAGAGGGCCCTCGTACTGGGCCTCCAGCCCCGACAGGCCCACCTGGTCCCCCAGCTGGTAGCCGGGGCGGAGCTTCTGGATCTGGCCCAGGTACCCGAGCATCTGGGCTCCGGTCTGTCCCATGGGATAGGTGCGGTTGGTCTCGGCCACGGTGGAAACGCCGGGGAACTGTGCGGCGTGCTCGCCGATGTAGAGCACGTCGGACATGGGGGCGTTGGAAAGGATGGGGACGGGCTTGTACAGGCTGTACTGGCGATTGGCGAGGTCCGCCTCGATCTGGGCGACGGGGATGCCGAGCACCGCCGACAACGACGAGACCACCGAGGGGTGTTGCTGGGCGGCCACGCGCGACAAGGTGATGTCCTGGGTGACCTGGTCGCCCACCATCACGCCGTCGGAGCGGTCGAGGATGAGCCCGCGCGGCGCCGGCACCTCGACGTCGCGCACCGAGTTGGCGCTCACCGTGCGCGAGTAGGCCGAGGTGTCGAGGACCTGCAGGTACCACAGGCGCACGAACATGAGGGAGAACAGCGCCGCCACCACCAGCCCCATGACGCGCAGGCGCACCACCGTGCGCGGGGGCGAGGGCTCGCCGCCGGGCAGCACACGGCCCACCACCGACTTGCGGGGCCGCATGCGGGGCT
>JBJKRZ010000030.1:0-12596 GCA_046704365.1 Acidimicrobiales bacterium
GGAGCAAGGCGTTCGTGGCCCTTCCTCCGGCGTCGTCCACGCCATGGCGCCGTGGCGCCGTGGCGCCGTGGCCCAGCTCGGGTCGCCGACGACGCGGCCGCGGCGGGCGGCTGGCCGGTCGGCGGCGCAGGACCCTAGCGTCCTCGCTATGGACTCAGGGACGAAGGGGATGACCCCGACGGGAGCGAGCGACGAGGCGAGGCGCCGCCGGGCGTCCGCCTTCGGGGCGGTGGCCGACACCTACGCCCGGGTCCGGCCCGGTTATCCCGCCGAGGCCATTGCCTGGTTGCTTCCCGAGGGGGCGCGGCGGATCCTCGACGTGGGCGCCGGCACCGGTGCCCTGACGGCCGCCTTGGTGGCGCTCGGTCTCACCGTGGTGGCCGTGGAACCCGATCCCGACATGCGGCGGGTGCTCGAGGAACGCGTCCCGGGGGCCGAGGTGCGGGCGGGAAGGGCCGAGGATCTGCCCCTGGAGGACGGAGAGGTGGACGCCGTGCTGGGTGGCCAGATGTGGCACTGGGTGGAGGCGGCGACGGGGACGGCAGAAGTGGCCCGGGTGCTGCGGCCAGGAGGCTCCTTCGGTCTCGTATGGAACCTGCGCGACGAGCGTGTGGCCTGGATGGCGGCGCTGGGCGCCATCGTCCATGGTGAGGACGTGGCGACAGGAATCGATGGCCGTGTGGTCCTTCCCGACGATGCCCCCTTCGACGCGCCGGCCGTGCGCCACTTCCCCTGGCGGCACAAGCAACCCCCCGCGGACCTCGTCGATCACATGGCCACCCGTAGCCACGTCCAGGTGCTGGCAGAAGACGACCGGCGAAGGGTACTGGCGCGGGTGGCTGAGCTCTCGAGCAGCCACCCTGCCCTGGCTGGACGACCCGTGGTGGAGGTCCCCTATGTGACGACGTGCTTTCGGGCCGTGCGAAAGGCGGAGGCGGTCGTCAGGGCTCGGTGACGGCGCCCTGCTCGGCGCCCGTGACCAGACGGGCGTACTTGGCCAGAGCGCCGCTCGAGTAGCGGGGCTCTGGGTGCTTGAGGTCACGCCGGCGCTGCTCGAGCTCGGCCTCCTCGATGCGTAGATCGATGCGCTTGTCGGTCACGTCGATCACGATCCGGTCACCGTCGGCCACCAAAGCGATAGGACCGGCGTCCACCGCCTCGGGGGAGACGTGCCCGACGCAGAAGCCGTGGGTGCCGCCCGAGAAGCGTCCGTCCGTCACCAGGGCGCAGTCGGAGCCACGACCGGCCCCCTTCATGGCGCCGGTGACCGCCAGCATCTCCCGCATGCCCGGCCCACCCTTGGGGCCCTCGTAGCGGATGACCACCACAGTGCCCGGCTCGATGCTGCCCCCCAAGATGGCCTCCAGGGCACCCTGCTCGCCGTCGAACACCCGAGCCACCCCGTCGAAGTGGAGCTCGTCGATCCCGGCCACCTTGACCACCGCACCCTGCGGCGCCAGCGAGCCGCGCAGGACGGCGATGCCGCCCTGGTCGTGGATGGGCGCCGACAGCGGGTGGACGACCGATCCGTCGGGCCGAGGGGCGTCGAGCACGGCAAGATTCTCGGCGACAGTACGGCCCGTCACCGTGAGGCAGTCGCCGTTCAACAGGCCGGCTCGCAACAGCTCGGACATGACCACGGGGAGGCCACCGATGCGGTCGACGTCGACCATGTGGTAGCGGCCATGCGGCTTGGTGTCGGCGATGTGGGGGACCTTGGCCCCGATGCGGTTGAAGTCGTCCAGAGTCAGGTCGACACGAGCTTCCTTGGCGATGGCGAGCAGGTGCAGCACAGCATTGGTGGAACCCCCCAGCGCCATGACGACGGCGATGGCGTTCTCGAAGGCATCCTTGGTCATGATCTGGCGCGGGCGGATCCCCTGACGGAGCAATTCCACCACGGCTCGCCCCGACTCGACCGCCAACTGTGCCCGGCGGGGGTCGACCGCCGGTGGGCTGGCCGATCCAGGCAGGGACATGCCCAGTGCCTCCGCCGCCGAGGCCATCGTGTTGGCGGTGAACATGCCGGCGCACGACCCAGCGGTGGGGCAGGCGTTGTGCTCTATGAGCGAGAGCTCGGCGTCGCTGAGAGCACCGGTCGCATGGGCCCCGACCGCCTCGAACACGCTCACGATGTCGAGCACCTGGTCCCCGGCACGCCCGGGAAGGATGGTCCCGCCGTAGAGGAAGACTGACGGGAGGTCCAGCCGGGCAGCGGCCATCAGCATGCCGGGCAGCGACTTGTCGCAGCCGGCAAGGGTCACCATGGCGTCGAATCGCTCGGCGTGCATCATGACCTCGAGCGAGTCGGCGATGACCTCCCGGGAGACCAGCGAGGCCCGCATGCCCTCGTGGCCCATGGAGATCCCGTCGGAGACGGCGATGGTGACGAACTCGACCGGGAACCCACCCGCCTGGCGGACGCCGACCTTCGACTGACCGGCGAGATCGGCGAGGGGGAGGTTGCACGGCGTCACCTCGTTCCAAGACGAAGCGACCCCTATCTGAGGCTTGTCCCAGTCCGCGTCGGTCATCCCGATGGCGCGCAGCATCGCCCGCGCCGGGGCGCGCGAGGGCCCTTCAGTGACCTCGTAGCTGCGGATCTTCATGCCGTGCGGTCCGGCGTCAGGGCCGCCGGCTCGGTTTGGTTCGGGCATGAGGTGAGAGATTAGGGCCCAACGCCCGGAAGTCGGGCGCCTAGGGCCCCTGGGCGGGTGGGTCCTGGCCGGGGGGCCCTGCGCCGGGGGGCGCCACCCACTCCCAGTGACCAGGCCCGCCTCGCAGTTCGTATCCCTCGTAGGTCTTCATCTGATGATGGAAATGGCAGAGGCGGGCCAAATTCCAAAGCGCTGTCGGCCCGCCCCGGGCGAAGGGCACTTTCCAGTGGTCGATCTCCAGGCTGAGGCTCACGTCGCACCCGGGGACGACGCAGGTCCGGTCGCGTGCCTCGAGCGCTGTCTCGACGTGGGCTGGGACCGTACGGCCCAGGTGACAGACCGTGGCGACGTCCACTCCGTCGCTGACGACGAGCTTGGCCATGGAATCGCCTACCACGTTCTCGACCACCGCCAGGGGCACAGGACCCACGCCGGGGACCTCACAAAGCTCGCCGCCCTGGGCGTGTCCTCGGCGGAGGGCTTCGAGGCTCACGTGGTAGACGACCATGGCGTTGCGCACCCGGCCGCCCACCTGCCCGTTGAAGGTGGCCAACCGGTTGTCCCCCGTCACGAGGGCCACCAGCGCATCCGCCTCGTATGCGGACTGGGACTCAGGCGGCGCCCCGGCCACCTTGGCCTCGTCGGCGACGAAGGCGGCCCTGGTGCGCAACATCGACAACACGCTGGCGCCGTTGTCCGGTGTGAGCCTGGCGTGCAAGTGGAACGCCCCTTCGAGGTCCAACCAATGCCTGAGGAACCGTCCCCGCCGCAGGTTGGCTGTCCGCTCGGCCTCGTCTGAGGCGGCGATCCTCACCAAGCGCGACCGGTACTGCAGGCCCTTCAAGCTGAGGTAGCCGGCCGCCTCGATGAGGTCCTTCTCCGAGGACGGGTCGACAGCGGCTGCGGCGGCGATCTCACGGACCTGGGGAACTGACAGCGACCCCTGGCGCAGAGCGTCGAAGGTCGTGGGCAGGTTCGGCAGGCGATTGGCGGTCTCGAGGGTCGAACCAGCTTCCGCCAGGGACGTCTTGGTCTTCTGCGCCAACCAGTCGGCCGCTGACCGATGTCCCTCCTGCCGCCAGGTCATGCACTCGGCAGCCCGACGGGCGAAGGCCAGCTGGCCTGCCGCCGTGGCCCGGCCGATCTTGACGAGGCGCTCGAGGATCAGGGCGGCTTCTTCGCCGGTGACCAGTCCGGCATCGACCTCGGCCACCACCGACCGGATGATCTCGAGCGCTTCGTCGAGTCGCGCTCGTGCCCCGGCATCCGGGAGCGCTTCGAGGGTCGTCGCCAGTGCCATGACACAAGGGTCGCAGGTCGCTGTAACACCGAGGCGAGCCAGGCCCCAGAGTCGGGTTCAGGCCCGCAGCCGACGGAGCTCTGCCGCCACCGCCTTCCCGTCGGCCCTGCCGGAGGTCTTCTTCATCACCAGCCCGGTGAAGAAGCCGGCCAGCCGGTCCTCTCCGGCTTGGTAGCGCTCCCATTCGTCCGGATGGTCGGCAAGCACCTCGGCCACGGCGGAGGCCAGCGAGTCGGCGGCCAGCGCCTCGAACCCGTGCCGGCGGGCGATCTCGGCGGGGTCTCCGCCGTGCTCGAGCATGTCGCCCAGCACGACCTTTGCCTGGGTGGCGGTGAGCTCGCCGTCGTGCTCCATCCGAAGCAGGGCGACGTAGGCAGCCTCGTCGAGGGACCGGGCCGCTTGGGCGGCTGCCGATGCCTCGTTGGCGGTACGGGCCAGTGCCAGGGCGGGGGGAATCCCGGCCTCGGCGGCTGCCACCACCAGGCCGTCCAGGGCGTGCTCGACGACGGTGGCGATCTGGTCCTCCTGGGCGGTGCTGGCCACTGGCGCGCCGTCTCCCCGGACCAGCCCTCGCAGCTGGCCACGGCGCTCGGCCGGCATGGGCGGCAGTGAGGCGGCGACGTCCTTCTGCCAACCCGGGTCGGGTGCTATGGGCACGAGGTCGGGCTCGGGGAAGTAGCGGTAGTCGAAGGCCTCCTCCTTCGAGCGCAGGGCCACCGTCCGCCCCGCTTCCTCGTCCCAGTGACGCGTCTGCTGGACCACCCGCTCGCCGGCATCGAGCAGCGCCCCCTGACGGCCCGCCTCGTACTCGATGGCACGCACCAGCGAACGCAGTGAGTTGAGGTTCTTGATCTCGCAGCGGGTGCCGAGCTCCGACGCGCCCGGCCGTCGGACCGACACGTTGGCGTCGACCCGCATGGACCCCTCCTCCATGCGACCGTCGGAGGTTCCGGTCGCCACCAGGATGGAGCGGAGCTCCGCGACGTAGGCGCGGGCCTGGGCTGCTGAGCGCAGGTCGGGACCGGAGACGATCTCCACCAGCGGCACGCCGGCGGGGTTGTAGTCGACCAGCAAGTGGTCCGCTTCGTGGATCCGGCCACCGCCGCCCACGTGCGTGGTCTTGCCGGTGTCCTCCTCCAGATGAGCCCGCACGATCCGAACCCGGTCGCCATCGGGCAGCTCGAGATGGCCATCGACGTTGATGGGTTCGTCGTACTGGCTGATCTGATAGTCCTTCGGCATGTCCGGATAGAAGTAGTTCTTTCGGTGGAAGATCGACGGGCGAACATCGCAGTGCAGGGCCATGCCGATGCGCATGGCCAGCTCGACCGCCCGGGCGTTGAGCACGGGCAGGGACCCGGGCAGACCAAGGCAGGTGGGGCAGACGTTGGTGTTCGGTACGTCGCCGAAGGCATTCCTGCACCCGCAGAACAATTTGGTCTGCGTCAGCAGCTCGCAGTGCACCTCCAGGCCGATGACGGGCTCGAAGCCTCGAGCTTCCGACCCGGGATAGGGCGCCGTATCCTCGGAAGGCGTCACCGCTGCTCCCCGGTTGCGCCCAGCAACGGAAGGTCGGCGATGCCGGGCGCATCCAATCTGGGAGCGGCTGCCTCCAGGGCGGCGGCCACTCGGACCACCATTGCTTCACCGAGGGCAGGGGCGAGGACCTGCACGCCTATAGGCAGGCCGGCGGCGTCGGCTCCGAAGGGCACGCTCATGGCCGGGTCGCCGGCGAGATTGGAGGGCACGGAGAACACGTCGGACAGATACATGGCCCAGGGATCTTGCACCTTGTCCCCGATGGCGAAAGCGGTCGTCGGCGTGGTGGCACCGAGAAGAGCGTCCGCCTGTTCGTAGGCTCGGGCGAACGCCTGGATGATGAGCGTGCGCACCTTCTGGGCCTGCCCGTAGTAGGCGTCGTAGTAGCCGGCGGACAGGGCGTAGGTGCCCAACATGATCCGCCGCTTCACCTCGGGCCCGAACCCGGACGCCCTGGTGGCGGCGTTCATCGACTCGGCGTCGGGGGCGTCCACCCGCAGCCCGTACCGGACCCCGTCGTAGCGGGCCAGGTTGGACGACGCCTCGGCAGGAGCCAGCAGGTAGTAGGCGGGCAGTCCGTGGCGGACCTCGGGTACCGAACACTCCTCCACGACGGCACCGGCGCGAGCCAGCGCCTGCGCCGCCTCCGCCACTGCAGAGGCGACCGCCGGGTCGGCTCCTTCCACGAGCTCACGCACGACTCCGATGCGACATCCCTCCACGCCGTCGCCGACGGCGGAGGTCGTGCGGGGCAGCGGCCGGTCCAGACAGGTCGAGTCCATGGGATCGCGACCCCCGATGACGTCGAAGAGGACGGCGGCGTCCGCCACGCTTCGGGCGAAGGGCCCGATCTGGTCGAGGGAGCTGGCGAAGGCCACCAGGCCGTAGCGCGAGACGGTGCCGTAGGTGGGCTTCATGCCCACCACGCCGCACAGGGCCGCCGGCTGGCGGATCGATCCACCCGTGTCCGATCCCAGTGCGAGCGGAGCGAGCCCCGCCGCCACGGCGGCGGCAGAGCCCCCTGACGAGCCCCCGGGAACGCGTGAAGGGTCGTAAGGATTGCGCGTGGGTCCGAAGGCGGAATTCTCGGTGGACGAACCCATGGCGAACTCGTCGAGGTTCGTCTTGCCCACCACGATGGCGCCGGCAGCGGCCAGGCGCTCGATCACCGTGGCGTCGTACGGAGGGCGCCAGTGCTCGAGGATCCGCGACGAGCAGGTGGTGGCGACACCGCGGGTGCACATGTTGTCCTTGACCGCCACCGGCACACCGGCCAGGGGGCCCGGGTCCTCGCCCGCCGCCACGCGGCGATCGATCTCGTCGGCGGCGGCCAGCGCCTGCTCGGGGAGGACGGTCACGAAAGCGTGCAGCTCGCCGTCGAGGCGGGCGATGGCGTCGAGATGACGCGCCACAGCGTCACGGGCGGAAGTCTCCCCGGCGCGCACCAGGGCGGCGAGCGCGGCGGCGGGGGCTGTGGTCGGCTGGTGCGAATCGGAAGGGTCCGCCGGGCTCACCTCAGGATGTCTCCCCCAAGATGGGTGGCACCCGGAAACGCCCGTCCTCAGCCGCCGGCGCCTCCTCCAGAACCTCGGCGCGCTCCAACGAAGCCAGGACCTCGTCGCTGCGCATCACGTTGCGAAGGGGCAGAGGATGGGCGGTGGGCTCGACACCGGCGGTGTCGAGAGCCGAGACAGCTGCCGCGTGCTCGAGAACGTCGGCGAGCTGTTCGGCGTAACGGTCCAGTTCTTCCTCGGACAGCTCGATACGGGCCAGCCGGGCGACGTAGGCAGCATCCTCGCGGCTGAGGCGCGCTCGCGCCCCTTCAGCCACCGCCCGCTCCGACGCCGGGAGCCATCGGAGCGGTCCGGTCGGCCTCCGAGAATGCTGCCTCGAGGAACGACAACGTACGTCGTTCGATCTCGGGTGCGTCGTGGTCGAGGGTGGCCACGTGGTAGCTGCCTTCCAACCACACCCGCTCGATGGGGCCCGATACCCCGGCCTCGAGCGCGTCGCCCGATGAGCTGGGAACCACGTGGTCCTGGCGGCTCGACAGCAGCAACACGGGACAGGTGATGCGCGCCAGGCCGGCGGCAACCTCGTCGACACCTTCGAAGAGCGAGAGTGCCGGGGCCAACGGAGAGCCGGCGTAGGAGACCTCGGCCACGCCCTGTTTGGCGATGTCCGAGCCGACGGCAGGGCCCACCTCCACCCCAGAGTCGAGCAGGCCCCGTAGCACGTCGAGGTAGCTCTGCGCCGGGGGGTCGACGAGCGGATTCACGAGCACCAGCGCCCGGATCTCGGGGCGGTGCTCGGCCAGGCGGCAGGCCAAGGTGCCACCCATCGACAGCGCCGCCACGGCGACCTGCCGGCAGCGGGCCGCCAGCTCCTCGTAGGCCTCATCCGCTGTGGCCGCCCAGTCTGCGAAACGGGTGGGGATCATGTCCTCGACGGCCGTGCCGTGACCGGGCAAGAGGGGGAGCTCCACGCTGTAGCCGGCTCCGGCCAGCGCCTGGGCCAACGGGCGCAAAGACTGCGGAGTACCCGTGAAGCCGTGCAGGACGAGGACCCCCTCAGCACCGCCTCGATGGGAGAACGGCTCGGCCCCTGCCATGACCGGACTCGTCATGGAGCGCATGCTACCGGCCTCCCCGCCTGGGCCAGCGTGGGCGGCGACGAGTATCGTGATCCCGCCGACACGGCCTGCAAGGCGGTCGGAGGAGGGGACGCCGGAGCGGCCCCGGCACGACAGGAGGAGCAACCCGACCATGGCCACATACCCGTTCCTGAGCGACGAGTGGATCAGCGAAGCCCGCAAGATCCGCGAAGAGTTCGAGGGGCAGGCCGGCACCATCCCCCACCAGGTGCGCATGAACCTCGTCGTCACCGAGATGCCCTTCGGGGAATCGTCCATCGACGCCCATCTGGACTCGAGCGACGGCGAGCTCCGCCTCGACCTCGGCCACATCGATCCCGTGGACCTGAAGGTGACCCTCGACTACGTGACGGCCAAGGCCATCCTGGTCGAGGGCAATCCCCAGGCAGGCATGCAGGCCTTCATGGCCGGCAAGATCCGGGTGGAGGGCGACATGGCGAAGCTCATGGCCATGCAGGCGACCCCGCCCGATGCGAAGGCGGCCGAGGTGGCATCCCGGCTCCGGGCCATCACGGACTAGGGCCATCCCGGCTCCGGGCCATCACGGACTGGGGCCACGACCGACTAGCCAGGGTCTGCCGTCTCGACGGCCGGCAGGGCCGTGACCGGTGAGCCGAGCGATGCCGGGACCACATCCTCGAGGACGGTGCTCGGCCCGACGTCGGGCGCGCGCCTGTCGTGAGGGCGGGTCATGGCGGCCGCCACCACGCCGAGCAGCGCCACCCCACCCCCGACCAAAAAGGCTTCGTGGAACGACCCCAGCAGGCCGCTCGTCCCCCGGCCCCGCTCTGCTGCCGCTTGGACGGTCTGCATCACCTGGATGCCGGCCACGTTGCCCACCTGCACCATGAGCTGCTGGGCGGCGCTGGCGGCGCCGAGGTCCTGGGGCAGGAACTCGTTTGCGGCCGAGGCGGAGAGGGGCGGCTGGCCCACGCCCAGGCCCACACCCGAGAGCACGAAGGCGACCTCGACGAGAGCAAGACCGGTCGAGTGCCCGGTCAGGGCAAACACCCCCATCGAGGCCACCACGGCACTGGTGCCGATCACGGCGGAGGTGCGCTCGCCGATGCGCATCGTGACGTAGCCGGCCACGGGCGCCACCAACGAGAAGACGACCGGCCGGGGCAGGGACAGGAACCCCACGGTCGACTGGTTGTGGGCGTAGCCGAACACCTCTTCGAGTAGCAGGGGTGCCAGGAAGAACGCGCCGATGTAGGCGAAGTTCGCCAACGAAGCAGCGGCAATGGGAAACACGAAGTTGCGCCGGCCCAGGTAGTGCAGGGGGAAGATCGGTTCTGCCGCCCGACGTTCGGCGGCCGCGAACAAGCTGATCGCCCCCGCAGAAACGGCGAAAGCGCCGACGACCCCGGCACTGGCCCATCCCCATGAGGGGCCTCGGTTGAGCCCGAAGAGCAAACCGCCCACGCCGGCGGTCATGCAAAGGGCGCCGGCCCAGTCGGGGCGCAGCTCTCCGGGGCCGAGCTGACGTCGCCCGGCGGCCCGTTCGGGGAGCACGGACACCGCCAATAGGGCAGCGCACACGAGCAGTGGGGCCTGGAGGACGAACATCCAGCGCCATCCGACGAATTGGATGATCGGGCCGCCAAGAGCCACCCCGAGCACGGGGCCCCCGGCGCCGACCAGTGACCAGAAGCCCAGAGCCTTCACTCTTTCGCCTTTGTCGAACACCGACAGGACCATGGCCATGGAAGAAGCACCGATGGACGCGCCCACGAGCCCGCTCAGCGTCCGGGCGACGATAAGGACGCCGATGTCGGGCGCCGACGCCGACAGGGCTGCCACGAACGCCTCAAGGCAGACACCGGCCACGAAGAGACGGCGGTGGCCGAAGAGGTCGCTCGCTTTCCCCACCAGCGGAGCCGTGACACCGAAGGCGAGCATGGGCCCGGTCACCACCCATGTGACCGTGGCCACGCTCGTGTGCAGTCCCCGAGCCACCTCGGGCAACGCCACCACGAAAACGGTGAACAAGAGGTTGGTGGCGAGCAGGCCCGACAAGGACACCCACAGGACCCACCAGCGATAACGAGGGCTGCGCCGGGCCCGGTCGCCGAGCGCCAGCACCGGCCTAGCCTCCCAGGCGGGAGGCTTTCGCGCCGGCGCCCTCGACCAGGTTGGCCATGGCCTCGGCCAGCTCGGGCACCGTCCACCGCTCGTCGCGTTCGATGGTGGTGGTCATGGTCCAGGGCTGGAACAGGCGGACCACGCCCCCCTGGACGAAAAAGACCTGGCCGTTGATGGGGCAAGTCTCGGTGGCCAGGTAGGCGACGAGGGGTGAGATGTTGGCGGCGTTCCAAATGTCGAAGGCACCCGGATCGCTCGGCACTCTCACGATGTCTTCCAGACCGGGCGTCTGCTCCGTCATGCGCGTGCGGGCGGCGGGAGCGATGGCGTTGACCCGTACGCCGTAGCGGTCGAGCTCTTTGGCTGCGATGACCGTGAATGCGGCTATGCCGGCCTTGGCCGCTCCATAGTTGGTCTGGCCGGGATTGCCGAGAAGACCCGATGTCGACGAGGTGTTCACGACAGCGGCACGCACCTCTCGCCCCGCCTTCACCTGCTCGCGCCAGTAGGCGGCGGCATGGCGAGTGGGCACGAAGTGACCCTTCAAATGGACATGGATGACCGAGTCCCATTCGTCTTCGGCCATGTTCACCAGCATCTTGTCGCGCAGGATCCCTGCGTTGTTGACCAGTACGTGCAGGTCTCCGAAAGCCTCGATCGTCGTCGCCACCAGGCGCCGGCCGCCCTCCCAGTCGGCGACGTCGTCGCCGTTGGCCAGGGCCTCACCGCCCATGGCCTTGATCTCGTCGACCACTTGTTCAGCGGCCGTGCGGTCGTCCCCCGACCCGTCGACGGCTCCGCCGAGGTCGTTCACGACGACCTTGGCTCCCTCGGCTGCGAAGAGCAGTGCATGCTCGCGGCCGATGCCCCGCCCCGCCCCTGTGACGATCGCCACCCTGCCGTCCAGCGCGCCCATGGTCCTCCCTCCTCGCCCACGGTTCGGTGCTCCCCCGCCGGGCAGCCCGGAACGGCCACGTTGGCAGGGGCGCCCGGCGCGGTCAAGCGGAGCGCAGTGGACGGACTGTTTGCAGGACTGTAGAGCGGTCCCCGGCCACGAGCAGGTATTCCAGGTTGTGGAGTCGCCCCACCGTGCCCACCCGCTGGCCGGCGGGGTTGTGGATGCCGATCCGGGCCCCCACGTAGCGGGCCGACGGGTAGGACAGCACCTCGACGTGGCCCCGCACGGCGCAGATGTCGATCAGCTCGTCGAGGGCCAGGAACGACTCGTCGTTGTAGGAGAGGATCACCGTGGCCGCTCGGACGTCCGCCACCACCTGAGCCAGGGCGTCGCGCATCGTGCGACGAGAGTTGAAGGGGCTACGAGGACCGTCGCGCACCTCTCTGCGCTTGCAGGCCACGCCATAGGGCTCAGGGGCGTCCCATGCCACGATGGTCTCCCACACGTGGTAGTTGGCCTCGTAACGGTGCTGGTTGTAAGGCGGGTCGAGGTAGGCGAGGTCGAACTCTCCCAGGGAACGCACGAGCGTGCAGGCATCGCCCCGCAAGGCCCGGCCAGCACCACCCAGGAGCTCGGGCACGCGCAGCTCGAGAGGCTTGTACGAGCGCGGCGCCCATTGCTTCACGTACGCCATCTGGACCCCGGTCGTGGAATCAACGCGGTCGGCGGCTTCGATGAGACTGGTGAGCAGGACAGGCTCGAGAAGGCTGCCGGCGTGATCGCGGGCGATGGCCTCGCGTACGGCATCGATGCGCGCCGCGTTGTGAGGCTGGAAGTACCGTGAGCGCACGCTGAAGGTCTCGCTCACGTAACCGGGGCGCCCCGGCTCGGCGTTGAGCGCTACTACCGCCTCTGACAGCTCCCGGGTGTCGATTTCGTCGGCGTCGGTGGCCACATAGCAGGCCGCGAAAGCAGCAGCGAAACGCGTGCAGTCCACCGCCGTCACCTGTGCGCCTGAACGCTTGAAGGCCTGGGCCACCCGCGTGGTGCCCGTGAACAGGTCCAGGGCGGACCGGGCCCCTGAGGCCTCGAACAAGGAGGCGAGCGTCGGCACCAAGCGACGTTTGGAACCGAGATACTTGATCACCGCGAACACCCACGGTGGACGAGAGCGCGAGTCACGGGCCGAGCATCACCGCGGCGATGCCGGCTCGCCGCCCAAGTGGCGGCCGAACCATTCCGAGGCCAGTCGCGCCGCTTCCTCGAGGGCCCCCGGCTCCTCGAAGAGATGACCTGCTCCGGGAACCACCTCCAAGGTGGCGTCGGGCAGCAGGTCGAGCGCCCAACGATTGCGCTCGAGCACGGCGGTGTCGGCGGAACCGACCACGAGCAAGGTCGGACAACGAAGCGCCCGGAGGTCCGGCGCCGGCGCCAGATCGGGGCGCCCGCCACGCGACACCACGG
>JBJKRZ010000031.1:0-7231 GCA_046704365.1 Acidimicrobiales bacterium
GACCCACAACGACGAGATGGCGTCCAGGAAGCGATTGCCGTCCACGTCGATGAGCTCGCGGCCCTCGGCGCGCTCCACGGTGACGGGGGTGTTCTCCGCATACGCCGCCATCTGGGTGAAGCCGTGCCACACCACGGCGCGGTCGCGCTCGAGCCATCGGGCGCCGCTCACGACGGCGAGCTCACAGCTGCGAGCGTCCCCGGTCGACCACGCCCCGGCGGCGGCGCTCGATCTCCTCGGGGTCGACCGGACCGCCGTGGAAGGAGGCGGCCGCCTCGAGCTCGATGGCGAGGGCCTCGCCGGCGCTCGTGAGGCTCCCCCGCTGGTAGGTCTCGAGGAGGGTGCCCAGCGCCCGCTGGTCGTTGCCGGCCATGGCGGTGGCCAGGGCCCGGCAGAAGGGGAGCAGCTCCTCGTGGGCCACCACGTGGTTCACGAGCCCCCACACGAGCGCCTGGTGGGCGTCGACGAAGTTGCCTGTGGCGCTCATCTCCCGGGCCCGGCGCAGCCCCACGGCCTCGGGAAGCAGCACCGTGAGCCCGCCGATGGGCTGGACGCCCACGCGGGCGTGGGTGTCGGCGAAGCGGGCCCGCTCGGAGGCCACGAGGAAGTCGCAGTTGAGCGCCAGCTCCAGGCCGCCGGACACCGCCACGCCGTTGATGGCGCCGATGACGGGTTTGTCGGTGTCCATGAACATCCGCCGGCGTCGCCCGCCCCGCTCGTCGGCGCTGCCGGGGCCCTCGGCGCCCGTGGCACCCCCGGGCCGGCCCGGCGAGATGTCGGTTGCCCGGGGGTCGTTGAGGACCCCGCCGTCGCGCCCGAGCTCCTTCAGGTCGAGCCCGGCACAGAGGGCGGGGTCGGCGCCGGTCAAGACGATCACCGCCACGTCGCCGTCGTCGTCGAGCTCGGCCACGGTGCGGCGCAGCTCGGCGATGAGCTGGCGCGACAGGGCGTTTCTGGCCTCGGGGCGGTCCAGGGTGACGACGGCCACCTGCTCGTCCACCTCGAGGAGGACGACGGGTCGCTCTCCGTCGCTCACGGCCGGCTCCTCAGCGGGTGACGAGAACGCTCGAGCCGTGGCCGAAGAGGCCCTGGTTGGCGCTCACGCCCACCGTGGCCCCCTCCACCTGCCGGTCACCCGCCCGACCTCGGAGCTGCCACACGAGCTCGCACACCTGGGCGATGGCCTGGGCGGGGATGGCCTCCCCGAAGCACGACAGCCCGCCGCTCGGGTTGACCGGGATGCGCCCGCCCACCGCTGTGTCGCCGTCGCGCAGCAGCTTCTCGGCCTCGCCTTCCTTGCACAGCCCGATGTCCTCGTACCAGTCGAGCTCGAGGGCGGTGGACAGGTCGTAGACCTCGGCCACGTCCAGGTCCTCGGGGCCTATCCCGGCCTCCTCGTAGGCGGCCAGGGCGATGGACTGGCGGAAGCTGGGCCCCGGCCCGCCGCTCGTGGCGGCGGCCGAGTCGGTGGCGAACTCGGGCATCTCGATCACGCTCTGGGGAAAGCGCGGGGTGACGGTGGACACGGCGGCCACCTTGACCGTGGCGGCGGGGTCATGTCCGTGGCGGCGGGCGAAGTCCATGGAGGAGAGCACGAGGGCGGCCCCGCCGTCGGAGGTGGCGCAGATCTCGAGGAGCCGCAGGGGATCGGCCACCACGGGCGAGGCGAGCACCTCCTCGGCACTCACCTCGGCCCGGTACCGGGCGTTGGGGTTCGCCAAGCCGTGGCGGGCGTTCTTCACCTTGACCGCCGCGAAGTCGGCCTCGGTGGCGCCATAGAGCTCCATGCGCCGGCGGGCATAGAGGGCGAAGTAGGTGGGGTTGGTGGCCCCGAGAAGGCGAAAACGCAGCCAGTCGGGATCCTCCCGCCGTTCCCCGCCCACGGGGGCGAAAAAGCCTTTGGGCGTGGTGTCGGCGCCCACCACCAGGGCCACGTCGCACAGGCCGGCCAGGATCTGAGCCCGGGCGGCGGCGATGGCGGTGGCGCCCGAGGCGCAGGCCGCGTAGGAGCTCGCCACGCGGGCGCCCGTCCACCCCAGGGCCTGGGCGAAGGTGGCCCCGGCCACGAAGCCGGGATAGCCGTTGCGGATGGTCTCGGCGCCCGAGACGAACTGGACGTCGCCCCAAGCGAGCCCGGCGTCGGCCAGAGCGGCACGGGCGGCGGCCACGCCGTACTCGACGAAGTTGCGACCCCACTTGCCCCAAGGGTGCATGCCGGCGCCGAGCACGGCCACCTGCTCAGCCACGAGGAACCTCGACCGGCCGCCACTTCCACACCAGGTACTCGTGGTCGTCGTCCTCGTAGAGGCGCTCGAGCACCAGCTCGACGTGGTCGCCTACGGCCAGCTCATCCACGCCCACGCCGGCCACCACCTGGCCGAGCACCACCATCTGCTCGGCGGCGAGCTCCACGGCGGCGAGGCAGAACGGCCCGTAGGGGTCGCCCGCCACGTAGGGCGCCGGGGGTTGGTAGCGGGCGTCGGTGTAGGACCAGATCCGTCCGCGGCGGCTGAGGGGAACTTCGTCGAACTCGGCGCCGTCGCAATCCGGGTTCCGGCAGAAAGCCCGCTCCTTGGGGAAGGCCACCGTGGCGCAGCGCCGGCACTTGCTGCCGAGCAGTGCCGGGGCCTCGGCGTCGAGCGTGTACCAGCCCGGTTGGGCGGCCACCTGCGTCTTCGGGGGCACCGGGGGATACTAACGCCGCGTCAGATCCGCGCCCCGGGGCCGCCAGGGCCGTGCCCCGCCCGTGGTGCCCGTTACAGAGCCGTGGCGAGGACAGCCACCACCAGGACCACCAGGACCACCAGCGAGATGAGCTGGCGCCGGCGCCAGCGGCGGTGGAGGTCGGACCGCAGTCGGCCGTCGTCGTGGCCGCCGTTGCTCGACCAGTCGCCGTCGGCGGGGTCGCCCCAGTCCCACAGGTCGGGGTCGAAGGGGTCCCGCGGTGCTGGTCCCACCGGTGTCGGCACAGCGCCAGCCTAAGCCGGCCGAAGTCGTCGGTAGCCTGAGCGACGCCATGCCCGCTCGCCACATAAGCCAGAAAGTGGCCGTCGGGGTGGTCTACGTGGGGGCGCTGTTCATGACGATCATGGACACGACGATCGTCAACGTGGCTCTGCCCACCCTGGGGCGTGACTTCCACGTGCGCTCCACGGGCGTCGACATCGTGGTCATCGGCTTTCTCGTCAGCCTGGCCGTGTTCATTCCCGCCTCGGGATGGTTGGGCGACCGTTTCGGTCCCCGGCGGGTGCTGCTCGGCTCGATCGTCGTCTTCACCGTCGCCTCGGCGCTGTGCGGGCAGGCCTCGAGCTTGGGGGAGCTCACGGCGTTCCGGATCCTCCAAGGCGTGGGCGGGGGGCTCATGACGCCGGTGGGGATGGCCATGCTGTGGCGCACCTTCCCCCCGGCGGAGCGCATCCGGGCCGCGGCCATCCTCTTGGTGCCCACCGCCCTGGCTCCGGCACTGGGGCCGGTTCTCGGCGGGCTGTTCGTCACCGACCTGTCGTGGCGCTGGGTCTTCTACGTGAACGTGCCCATCGGTGCGGTCGCCCTTGCCTTCGGGCTGCTGTTCCTCGAGGAGCAGGACAAGGAGGATTCGGGCCGGTTCGACCTCGGCGGTCTCGTGCTCTCGGGCACGGGCTTCGGACTGCTCATGTACGGCCTGTCGGAGGGCCCTGTCCGGGGATGGCACAGCTCGGACGTGATCGTGACCAGCATCGCCGGGGCGCTGCTGCTCGTGTGGCTCGTGCGAGTCGAGCTGCGCCGGGGGGAGCCCCTCATCGCCTTGCGCCTGTTCCGAGACCGGCTCTTCCGCTCGGCCAACGGGGTGATGTTCCTCGGTGCTGCGGGCTTTCTCGGGGCGCTGTACATGGTGTCGCTCTTCTTCCAGTACGGCCTGGGGCTCAGCGCGCTGGGGTCGGGGTTGAGCACGTTCCCCGAGGCGATCGGGCTCATGGTGGGGTCCCAGGGCGTGACCCGGGTCCTCTACCCGCGCTTCGGTCCCCGGCGCCCCATGATCGGCGGTCTCGTCGGCATCGGCGTGGGAATGGCGGGCATGGCCATGGTGGGAGACCACACCAGCCTGTGGGTGGCCCGAGGGCTCCTCTTCGAGATGGGAATGGCCATGGCGCACGTGATCGTCCCCACCCAGGCCGCCGCCTTCGCCACAATCAGCCAGGCCGACATGGGCAGGGCCTCGACCCTCTTCAACGCCCAACGCCAGCTCGGCGCTGCCATCGGCGTGGCCGTGCTGACCACGGTGCTCGCCGGGGTGGGGACAGCGGCCGCCACCGTGGGCCACCCCAGCGCCCAGCTGGCCGGCTTCCACGCCGCCTTTTGGGCGGCTGCCGGGTTCGCCCTGGCCGGGGCCGCTGCCGCTGCCAGCGTCAAGGACGAAGATGCCGCCGAGACGATCGTCCCCCGCCGCCGGCGGTCGGCCTCAGCACCAGCCAGCCAGCCCGTCGAGCCGGCCGGGGCCACGGCCTGAGGGCCCGTCGAGCGCAGCCCGAGGTGGTAGGGCGGAGGTTCGAGGGCGAAAGAGGTGGCGGGTAGGGTGGTCCTTCGACCTGCCGCCCGGCAGGCCACGCGCTCGTAGCCCAATTGGATAGAGCATCTGACTACGGATCAGAAGGTTGGGGGTTCGAGTCCCTCCGAGCGCGCAGGATACGTCCAGGTAGAAGGCAGATTTTGGGCTCGATCTAGAATCTGGAGTGCCCTCTGCTACTGGGATGCTACTGTCGGCCCCCGATGTGCTACTGACGGGCAGTAGCGGACGTCTAGTGGAGGCGTCATGCGTGGCCATTTGCGCAAGCGGGGATCGTCGTGGGAGCTGCGTGCGTACGCAGGCCGGGATCCGATCACGAAGCGGCAGACGTACGTTACGCAGACGTTCAGAGGGGGGAAGCGGGAAGCGGAGGAGGTACTTGCCAGGTTGGTCACCGAGGTGGCCGGCGGGGGACACGCCTCTCAGGACACGACGGTCGGGGACCTTCTTCGGAGCTGGCTCGATCTTGCCAAGGCAGAACTCTCTCCCTCGACAGCACGTGGCTACGACTGGATCGCCACGAACTACATCCTGCCCACGCTCAAAGATGTGCCTCTTGCGAAACTGAAGACGGCGCAGCTCGACCGCTTCTACGCAAAGCTTCGTGGGCAGGGCGGCCAGGATGGGAAGCCGCTCTCGGCGGCTACCGTCCGGCAGGTCCATGCGATTCTTCGGCGAGCACTCCAACAGGGTGTGCGGTGGGGCTGGCTCGGAGTCAACCCGGCTGTCCTCGCCTCGCCGCCAAAGGTCCGGCACGCGGTGACCGAGGCTCCCGAGCCGGACGACGTCGTCCGGCTCATCGAGGCTGGGACGGAGGAGGATCCGGACTTCGGATGCTATCTGCATCTGGCCGCCACAACGGGAGCTCGCAGGGGCGAACTTTGCGGACTCCAGTGGCAGGACGTGGACCTGCCCGCCAAGGCAGTCCTGATCTCCCGCAATGTCGTCGAGGCTGCGCGTAGCGTGCTTGTCACAAAGGACACGAAAACTCACGCCGCGCGCCGGATCGCGCTGGACGCAACGACGGTCTCCGTGGCACGAGGACACCGGAAACGGTGTGAGGAGCGTGCGGCGGCGTGCGGCGTGACCCTCTCGCCGGGGTCCTACCTCTTCTCACGGGACCCAGATGGGAAGCGGCCCTGGGCTCCGAACGATGTCACCAAGGAGTTCATCCGCCTGCGGAACAAGCTCGGCCTGGGTGGCGTCCGACTGCATGACCTTCGGCACTTCACAGCGACCCGGCTCCTGGCGGCTGGCGTTCCGGTGCGAACGGTCAGCGGACGCCTCGGTCATGCGAACGCTGCGACGACCTTCGGCGTGTACGCACACTTCGTCGAGGAATCGGACCGTGACGCTGCCGCGAAGCTCGAAGCGATTCTGACGCCAAAGAAGTCGGTGAGCCGGCGGCAATGAGTCCGCGGACTATGTCGAAGTCCAAAGCGCGTGCCCTCAGTATCCGGCTCCGCGATGCCGCCACCCCTGACCCGGACGACATTGTCCTGCTCGGAGAGTTTCTCATCGCCTTCAACGGGGCGATGGCTGCGGTTGCCGATGGGCTTCGGGGCATCGGACTCATGCCCACGACGCGCCTCAAGACATCTGGCACCATCATCGACAAGTTGAAGCGTCAGCCTCACCTCGATCTGAACACCATTCGCGACCTCGCCGGCGCTCGGGTCGTCCAGCGGATGAGTCTTGATGAGCAGGATGCCGTCGCTGGGCGGATGGCTGCCCTGTGGCCGGACACCCGGATCATTGACCGCCGGGCCCAGCCGTCCTGGGGCTACCGGGCAATCCACTTGGTTCCTCGGGTCGAGGGCTGCCAGGTCGAGGTCCAGCTCCGCACTCTGTACCAGGACACGTGGGCGCAGGTCATGGAGTCACTCGGAGACTTATGGGGTCGAGACATCCGCTATGGAGGCCAGCCCGACGTTCCCGACGCCCCGTCCGGCGACCGACCTGGCGCCTGGTCAAGGGCCCAAATAGTTGAGGCCTGGAAGAATCTGTCCGATCCGTTGCATGATCTGGCAATCTGGGAGAACGACCTGGCGAGGCTGGGGACCCTGACGGACCCCACGAGACAGGAGATCGAGCAGATGGCGGAACTCTCGCGCCGCATCGAGGAGGCCCCCCTGAGGGGCCTGATTCGGGACCTCGCCGAGGACTTTTCCCAGCTCCGAGCAGGTACGGTGGAATCGTGAAGTACTTCCTTCTGACCTTTGACCGCTTGCACGGTCACGTCATCGGGAAAATTGTCCCGTTCGATGACGCAGACGAAGCCGTCCGCGAGCGATTCGTACGAGAGGGCCAGGGTCATGCAGACGGGATCGAGATTGTCGTCCTTGGTGCAGCCGACGAGGACGATCTGAGGAAGACCCACTCTCGGTACTTCGGCGGACCAGACCTGGACGAGCTGACGTCCGTCGCCGGCTGACGGCCTTTCACGCGCCCCCACTTCGAGCGTCAGGGGAGCCGTTGTAGCAACGGCGCGAGGCACCTCAGATCCTTCTGACCCACGATCCGAAGGTCAGAGCCGAGAGGGTGACCAAGCGAGTCGGCGACTGTTGAGCGACAGTCTCGCTGAGCATCAGCGAGGCGTTCTGCGGCATTCACCGCGGTGACGGTTCGGCTGGAGTCCTGTGGTTGCGCTGTCGGTTCGGTGACGACAGCGTGGGGACGTCCAAACGC
>JBJKRZ010000032.1:0-7359 GCA_046704365.1 Acidimicrobiales bacterium
GGGCGGCCCGTTCGTCGGCCGGGCGCCCGGCGAGCCGTCCCCCGGCGCCGATCACCGACGCCGCCTCCAGCGCCAGCGCACCGCCGCGTGCGGCAAGGGACACGGCCAGGGGTTGACGGCCCAGAAAGGCGTCGAGCTGGCGGGCCAGGGCGCCCGCATCGGGGCCGCCCTCCTCACGAGGGAGGACGGTGGCGCACAGCCCGGCCAGGGCGCGGGCGCGCAGCGCCGCGCCCTGGGGGCTCAGTTGCGCCGGACCTCGACCCACGCCACGCCCCTGTCCACCTCGGCGTCGCGGGGCAGGCCCAAGATGCGCTCGGCCATCTGGTTGCGCAGAACCTCGGACGTGCCGCCCTCGATGGTGTTGGCCCGGGCCCGCAGGAACGTGTGCGCCCGTGCTTCGGACCGCTTGTCCCCGGGCGCCCAGGCGATGGCCGACATGCCGGCGGCGTCCATGGCGAAGCTGGAACGACGCTGGTTGTACTCGGCGTTGAACACCTTGTTGACGGCACCCTCGGGGCCCGGCTGATGGCCTCGCAGGCGGGCCGAATTGGCCCGGAAGGCGGTGATCTCCTTCACCTCGGACTCGATGTAGAACTGCGCCAGGTGCTGGCGCACCACGGGGTTGCTGCGGTCGGGGATCGCCTCCAGGTACGACTGCCACGGGTCGCGGCGCACGCCGCCCAAAATGGACACCGGGTCAAGGGAGATGCCGGCCAGGGCCACCCGCTCGTTCATGAGCGTCGTGCGGGCGCACCGCCAGCCGTCGCCCACCGCCCCCACTCGATTTGCATCGGGGACGCGCACGTCGGTGAAGAACACCTCGTTGAACTCCGAGGACCCCGTCATCTGCCTGAGCGGCCGCACCTCCACGCCCGGCGCCTTCATGTCCACGATGAAATAGGTGAGGCCTTCGTGCTTGGGCACGTCGGGGTCGGTGCGGGCCAGGAGCATCCCGCAGCTGGCGAACTGGGCGATGGTGGTCCACACCTTCTGCCCGTTCACCACCCACTCGTCCCCGTCGCGCACGGCGCGGGTGGCCAGCGAGGCCAGGTCGGAGCCAGAACCGGGCTCGCTGAAGAGCTGGCACCAGATCTCCTCGCCCGAGAGGATCTTGCGCAGGTAGCGCTCCTTCTGGGCGTCCGTGCCGTGCTCGATGAGGGTGGGACCCGCCAGCCCCACCCCGAGCAGGCTGAGCGACACGGTGGGCAGGCGGTGGTGCACCAGCTCCGAGCGGATCACCTGCTGCATCCACACCTCGCCCGACAGCCCGCCGTAGCGCTCGGGCCACAGGGGCGCCGCGTAGGGGCTGCGCCCGATCGTGCCCTGCCAGGCCAGGGGGTCGAAGCCCGAGGCCTCCTTGAGCCTCTCGAGGGCGGCGTCGTCACCGGCCTCGACCGCAGCGCTCCACCCGGCGGGCAGCGCGCCGTCCAGCCAGGCGCGGAATTCGGCTCGGAAGGTGGCCTGCTCGGGGGTGTCCTCGATCTGCCAGCGCATGTCCGGCGCCTCCGTCGGGCCCCTTGGGGGCACCGATAAACTGATTCGTCAATCAACGTGCTGGGCTCAGTGTAGGAGAGGCGGCCGATGACGACCAGCGGGACCGGCGAGCGCCGGGGGCTTTCCGAGGAGCAGCAGCAGGCCATGCGCGGGGCCGTCCCCGACACCATGCTGGCCACGCCCTATCTGTCGTGGCTGGGCCTGCGATTCGAGCGCTACGAGGCCGACCAGGTGGTGATGCGGTTGCCTTTCCGCAGCGAGCTCACCAACGACGGCACCTACTACCACGGCGGGGTGGTGGCGGCGGCCATGGACACCGCCGGGGCGGCTGCCGCCTGGTCCAACCACGACTTCAACAAGGGCGTGCGGGCTTCGACGGTGGGCATGTCCCTGCAGTACGTGGGGGCGGCCAAGAAGAGCGACCTGCTGTGCCACGGGCGCGTGGTGCGCCGGGGCAAGGAGCTCACCTTCACCGAGATCACCGCCACCGACGCCGAGGGCTCGGTGGTGGCCCACGCCGTGCAGACCTACCGCATCGTGTGAGCGCCGCCCGTCGGGACCTCCCCGCACCGGCGTCGAGCAGCGCGCCCCCTCAGGCCGCTGCCGGCTCGTCGCACCACGGCTCCACCACGCCGTGCACGGGCGGTTCCTCTCCGCTCTCGCCCGCCATGGCGGCGAGCAGCGACGCCACCCCGTCGAGGCCCACCCGCCGCCGGGGGAGCGACGCGAACGGATAGCGCCCCGTCTCGAGCAGGGCCAGCGCGATGCGGTAGGCCTCGGCGTCCACGCCGAGTGCCCCCAGGATGGTGAGCTCTTTGTAGACCACGAGGTCGGGCCAGAAGCCCGGGGTCTCCGCCGAGCCGCGGGTGCCGGCCACCACGATCGTGCCCCCGGGGCGGGCCAGGGCGATGGACTGGGCCAGGGCGCCGGGCGCCTTGGCGGTGACGTCGACCACCACGTCGGCCAGCCTGCCGGCCTTTCTGGTGAGGACCTCTACGGGGTCGTCCTTGGCCACGTCGACGACGACCTCGGCCCCGAAGCGTTTGGCCAGCTCCAGGCGCGCCGCGTCGCGCTGGCCCAGGCCCGTCACCATGACCGTCTCGGCACCGGCCATGTCGGCGGCCGCCACCGCCGAGAGGCCGCGGATGCCGGGCCCAAGCACCGCCACCACGTCCCCCGGACCGGTCCCGGGCAGGGTCACCCCCCAACGGACGCCGGCACCGAGGGGGTTGAAGATGGTGGCCAGCACGGGGTCGAGCCCGGCGGGCACGCGATGCAGCAGCGTGTCGGGCGACAGGTACTGGAAGCGGGCGTACCCGCCCCATAGTCCCGGTGCCTTGTGGACGGGCACGAACCCGTACATGTCGCCGATCCCATGGACCACGCAGCGCCGGTAGTCGCCCTCGGCACACGGCCCGCACACCCGGCAGGACTGGAAGACCTCGACGGCCACCCGGTCGCCCACCTCCACTCCCCATCGGCCGGCGGCCCGGGCACCGAGCGCCTCGATGGTCCCCACGGTCTCGTGCCCCGGCACGAAGGCGAAGCTCGCTGGCAGCACTCCGGTGAATTGTTCGTGGTCGGTGCCGCACAGCCCGCAGGCCTCGACACGCAGCAAGCCGTCGTCGGGACCGATCTCGGGAACGGGCAACGTCCGCAACGCCAACTGCCGCGGCTCTTCGAGCACCAGCGCCTCGGCCGTGGTGGGAGGCGACGCCAGCGCCGCCGCACCCTCGGCCGTCCGCATCAGCGTTCCCCGTTCTCGCCGGCGGCGCTCACCGCCGCACCACCCGCACGGTGGCGCTCACCGCCGCACCACCCGCATGGTGGCGCGGGCGCCTGCCGGGGTGTCGAGCCCCAAGAGACGGCGTCGCCGCTCGTCCACCTCGGCCAGAAAGGCCTGGCCCCGGCCCAGGTGGCGCAGGACGTCCACCTGTCCCTGGGGCCGGGGCAGCATCCACGAGTGGCCGCCGGGGACCCATTGCACCGACCGGCCCGACAGTCGGGCGAACTCGGCGGCGGTGGCGGGAGTGGAGATGCGGTCGAAACAGCCCCACACCCCGAGCATGGGGATGCCGGCGGCGACGACCTGCTCCAGCTCCTGGCGCATGTCGATGGACAGCAGCATGGCCCCCACCGGCACCGTGCGTCCCATGGACCTGATGTTGCGTCGGGCATCAGGCCACAGGCCGCGCACCGTGGAGGCCAGGCGGCGACCGATCAGCAGGTCGGGGATGTCGAGCAGGGCGGCCACCAGGAGGTCGGTGACCGATGCCACGTCGGGGAGCAATGGCCCGAGCAGCCACACGACGGGACCGCGCCGATTACGCCACGCCGGGGTCGCCGCCCCGTCGCGGTACACGATGCCCAGTGTCCGCTCGGGGTTGCGGGCGGCGAACTCCACGGCGACGGCGCCACCCATGGAATGACCCAGGAAGAGCACGTGCTCAGCTTCCAGATGGTCGAGGAGCCCGGTCAGTTGGGCGGTGATCTCCCGGATGTTCACGTGCTCCCAGGGCAGTGGGTCGCTCCCGGCGAAGCCGGGCAGGCTCGGGTTGACGACCCGCCAGCCGAAGGTGGCGGCCAGGTGCGCGCTCTCGCGCCAGTACATGCCGCCACCGGCGAAGTAGCCGTGCACGTTCACGGCCCAGATGGGCGCTGTCCCCGGGCCTTCGGGGCCCACGGCTCCCTCGTTGTCCGAGACGGCGAAGCGCATGCGCCTGCCACCGACGAGCACGCGGTCGGGCACCATGCGCACGCCCGGATCGCCACGCCGCCACCACCGCAACGACGCTCTGTGCTCGTGGCCGGGGTGCACGTGGCCGGGCATCGACGAACGGGGCGGTAAAGGGGAAGTGGTGCTCAATGCACCATGGAGCCTACCCGGCGTCTTGACGCCATCCCGAGATGCTCGAGAAGCGGTGGCTCAAACGCGCGCCGCCACGTCGCCGGCGCGAGCAAGCGCGCCTTCGGCTTCGCTCACGAACTGCCGCACCAGGTCCCCGGCGGGCACGAGCTCCCCGATGGCGCCCACGCCCTGGCCTGCGGGGTAGCACTCCATGGCAGGGTCCACGTCCTTTGTGGCCTCGTCCCCGCCCAGATGGAACGCCTTGTCGCCGATGGAGCGTCCCAGTTGCACCGGAAAGGGCTGCAGCTCCTCGGGGTGGCTCTCGAAGAAGCGGGTGTAGTCGTTGCGCACGACCCGCATCGTCTTGCCCGAGTAGGCGCGGCTTATGGTGGTGCCGTCCTCTGTCGATCGCAGCAGGGCGTCCTTGTAGCCGGCCACGGAGCGGGCCTCGGGTGTGGCGATGAAGCGCGTGCCCACCCACACCCCTTCGGCACCCAGCGCCAGGGCGGCGGCCAGGCCCCGGCCGTCGAAGATCCCGCCCGCCGCCACCACGGGCACCTCGTCCCCGACGGCATCGACGACCTGAGGCACGAGGGGCATGGTGGCCACCTGACCGGTGTGCCCGCCCGCCTCGGTGCCCTGTGCCACGACGATGTCGCAGCCGGCGTCCACGGCGCGCCGGGCGTGGTCGACCTTGCCGCACATGTTCACCACCAGCAGGCCGTTGCGGTGGCACAGGTCGACGACCTCGACAGGCACGCCCAGGCCGGCCACGAAGACCGACGCCCCGCCTTCGATGACCAGCTCCACCTGGCGCGCCATGTCCCCCGGCATGGCGGTGAGGAGGTCGACGCCGAAGGGCCGGGCGGTCTCGGCGCGCACGGCGGCCATCTCGGCCACCATCTGCTCGCTGGTCATGGTGGAGGCCCCCAGGCAGCCGAATCCTCCGGCGTCCGACACGGCCGTCACCAGCCGGTGGTAGGAGACGCCCCCCATCCCGGCCAGCATCACGGGGTGCTCCACGCCGAGCAGGTCGGTGAGTCGGGTGCGCATGGCGCCTCCTCCAGTTGACTGACCAATCAGTCTAAGTAGGGCCCCGGTCGGCCGCCACACGGCGCATAGTGTGCGCCTCGATGGACGACCTCCGGGCCCCCCTGCGCAGGGGGTGGGCCCGGACGCGGCTGTGGTATCACACCGTGAGCGACCTCGGGCTGCGCACGACGGGGCAGGTCCTGGCCAACAGCCGGCGACGGGGGCGGATGGGGACCGAGTGGGCGCAGCGCACCCCGGCCGGCCCCCCGCTCGAGCCCGGCGCCCTCGAGCACGTGGCGGCCGTGGCGGGCGGTGCCCGCTTCGTCTTCGCCCACGCCGAGCTGGAGGTGGCGTGCGTGTCCGCGGACGTGGTGCGCCTCACGTGGGGGCCGGGCGAGCTGCTCCCCTATGCCTTCGACGTCCCGTCCTCGTGGCGGGCGCCGGAGGTGACGCTGCGCAGCGTTCCCGGGGGCACGTCGACGCTGTCCGGCGGGGACCTCGAGCTCACCGTGTCGAGCACCGGGGAGCTCACCTTGGCGAGGCGCGGTGAGCTGGTCCGCCACCAGCCGCCCCCGCGCCGCCAGGGGACGTGGTGGGAGCACCGTTTCACCGTGCGCCCCGACGAGCGCCTGAGCGGCCTGGGCGAGCAGGCGGCCGGCGCCGATCTGCGCGGAGCGCGCCTGCGCCTGTGGAACCGCGACCCCGGAGGCGGCTGGGGTCCGGGCCGCACGCCGCTGTACATGGCCGTCCCCGTCGTGCTCGGTTCGCATCCCGGCGGGGATGTCCTGAGCTTCTACGACAACGCCTCCTCGGCCGAGGCCCGCTTTCCCGGCGCCGACGAGGGTGAGGCCGAGGCGTCGCTGCGCTTCGCCGGCGGTGCCCTGCGCCAGTACCTCGTGGTGGGGGACCTGCCCACGGTCCTGGAGCGCAACGCCGAGCTCACAGGCCGTCCGGCGCTGCCGCCGAGATGGGCACTCGGCCACCACCAGAGCCGCTGGGGCTACCGGAGCGCCGCCCACGTAGGCGCCGTGCTCGAGGGGTACCGCGCCATGGGCGTGCCCTTGAGTGCGGTGCACCTGGACATCGACTACATGGACCGCTACCGCGTGTTCACCGTCGACGCGAGGCGCTTCCCCGACCTGGCGGCGCTGGCCGCTTGCGCCGGGCGACAGGGGGTCCGCCTGGTGACCATCGTCGACCCCGCCGTGAAGGTCGACCCCCACTACGGGCTGTACCGAAAGGGCCTCGGGTCGGGACTGTTCTGCAGCGCCCCGAGCGGGGAGCCCGAGATCGGTGTGGTGTGGCCGGGCCGCGCCGCCTTTCCGGACTTCACCTCCGCGCTCACCAGGCAATGGTGGTCCGAGCAGTACCGCACGCTCACCGACGCCGGGGTGGGCGGGGTGTGGCACGACATGAACGAGCCCACCTCCATCTCCCTGGTGGGCGACCCCACCCTGCCCCTCTCCACCCGCCACGACGTCGAGGGCCGAGGCGGCGACCACGCCCAGGTGCACAACCTCTACGGCCGGCTCATGAACGAAGCGGGCTACGAAGGGCTGCGCCGGGCCCGCCCCGGGTCGCGCCCGTTCGTGCTGTCGCGCTCGGGCTGGGCCGGCAACCAGCGCTGGGCCTGGACGTGGACAGGCGACGCCCACACCAGCTGGGCCGCCCTGCGCCAGCAGGTGGCGACCGTGGTGGGACTCGGTCTGTCGGGCATCGCCTTCGCCGGCTCCGACATCGGCGGGTTCACCGGGGTCCCCGATGCCGAGCTCTACCTGCGATGGCTGCAGATGTCGGTGCTCATGGCCTTGTGCCGCACCCACAGCGTGGTGGGCACGCCGGGGCGCGAGCCCTGGCGCTTCCCCGAGCCGGCCCGCAGCGCCATCGCCTCCTGGATCCGCCTGCGCTACCGGCTGCTCCCCTACCTGTACACGCTCGCCCACCAGGCGGCCGACAGCGGGCTCCCCGTGGTCCGTCCCCTGTGG